>JAGWRA010000134.1 GCA_028876655.1 Acidobacteriota bacterium
CGCACCCTCGAGGACGGCTCGATGTCGCGCGAGCCGCAGTCGGTGATCTACCTGCCGCTGGTGGCGAAGGACCACGTGCTCGGGATCATCACGATCCAGAGCTTCGAGAAGCACGCGTACACCGAGCGGCATCTCAGCATGATGCAGAGCCTGGCGTCGTACGTCGCCATCGCGCTCGACAATGCGGCCGCCTACCGGCAGTTGAACGAACAGGAGCATCGGAACCGGCAGCTGTTCGAGGAGGCCGAACGGGCCCGCGGCGTGGCCGAAGAGGCCGATGCCGCGAAGAGCGCGTTCCTCTCGACCGTGAGCCACGAGCTGCGGACGCCGCTCACCTCGGTGCTCGGCTTCGCCAAGATCATCAAGAAGCGGCTCGACGATCGCATCTTCCCGCTGGTGCCGACCGAGGATCGGAAGGTCGCCCAGACGGTCCGGCAGATCGGCGACAACCTCGACGTCGTCGTCAGCGAGGGCGAGCGACTGACCAAGCTGATCGACGACGTCCTCGACCTGGCGAAGATCGAGGCGGGTAAGTTCGAGTGGCATATGGACGCGGTCGCGATGCCGGACGTGATCGACCATGCCACCGCCGCCACCTCGTCGCTGTTCGAACAGAAGGGGCTGCAGCTCGTCAAGCAGCTCGACGAGGGTCTGCCGGGCGTGACGGGCGATCGGGACCGCCTCATCCAGGTGGTCATCAACCTGATTTCGAACGCGGTGAAGTTCACCGAGTCGGGGTCGGTGACCTGCCGCGCGCACCGGGGCGACGGCGAAGTCATCGTCAGCGTGACCGACACCGGCGTCGGCATCGCGCCGGCCGACCAGGCGAAGGTGTTCGAGCGGTTCAAGCAGGTGGGCGACACGCTGACGGACAAGCCGAAGGGCACGGGCCTCGGCCTGCCGATCTGCCGCGAGATCGTCGAGCATCACGGCGGCCGGATCTGGGTGGAGAGCGCGCCCGGGCACGGCAGCACGTTCGCGTTCTCCCTGCCGGCGTCGGACGTCGCAGCCGGTGTCGCGGCCGGCAGTGCCGGACCGGTGGACCTGGCCGCGCTGATCCGCCAGCTCCGCGAGCAGGTGGCGGTGACCACGCCGCGGATGCAGGATCGGAAGTCGCGCATCCTGGTCGTGGACGACGAGGCGAACATCCGGGAGCTGCTGACGCAGGAGTTCACCGAGGCCGGCTATCAGGTGAGCGTGGCGGAGAACGGACGCGAGGCGATTGCCGCCGTGCGCCGCGAACGTCCGGATCTCGTGGTGCTGGACGTGATGATGCCGGAGATGAACGGCTTCGACGTGGCGGCCGTGCTGAAGAACGACCCGTCGACGCTCGACATCCCGATCGTGATCCTGTCGATCGTGCAGGACCGCGATCGCGGCTACCGGATCGGGATCGACCGGTACCTGACGAAGCCGATCGACACCGACCTGCTGTTCCGCGAGGTCGACGCGCTCCTCGCCCAGAAGAAGTCGCGCAAGCACGTGCTGGTCGTCGACGAGGACGCCTCGACGGTCCGGACGCTGACCGACGTCCTGAAGGCGCGCGGCTACCACGTCAGCGAGGCGCGGTTCGCGGACCTGACGGAGAAGGCGAAGTCCCTGCAGCCCGACATCATCATGCTGAAGTCCATGGCGTCGGCGAAACCCGACCCCGACATGGTGCAGATGCTGCGGTTCGAGAAGGGCCTCGAAAACGTCCTGTTCCTCGTCTACCAGTAGGCCAAGCGGAGTGCCCCGTGAGTACGATCCTGATCGTTGACGACGAAGCCCATATCCGGATGCTGATTCAGCAGGCGCTCGAGGAACTCGAGGACGCCGGCGTGGACCTGGTGACCGCCGCGAACGGCGAGGAAGCGCTGGCCGCGATCGAGTCGGCCAGGCCCGATCTCGTCTTCCTGGACGTGATGATGCCGAAGGTGAGCGGCTTCGACGTGTGCCGGCGGGCGAAGCACGAGCTGGGGCTCTCGGACATGTACATCGTGCTGCTCACGGCCAAGGGGCAGGAGTTCGACCGCCAGAAGGGGTACGAGTCGGGCGCCGACCTCTATATGACCAAGCCCTTCGATCCCGACGGCCTGCTCGCGAAGGCCCGCGAGGTCCTCGGGCTCCAGACCACCTGAGATGTCGCGTGTCGCGCTGAAGCACATCGTCTCGCCCCGCGGCGGGGGCGCCGCGGCGATTGCCGCGATCACGGGTGCGCTCGGAACCTCGGTCCGCGTGGAGGATGCCGACGGCCGCGTGCTGCACGGCGCTGGCGACGCGGCGGGGACCGCGCGGTATCCGGTGCTCCACGGCGGCGAGCCGGTCGGCTGGGTCTCCGGCGCGGAGGGGGCACAGGCGGTGGCGGAGTTGCTCGCGCACCTCATGAGCAAGGACGCCGAGCGGCGCGCCCTTGGCACGGAGGTGCTGCACCTGTACCGCGAGGTGAACCTGATCTACAGCTTCTCCGAGAAGCTGGCCGCGCTGCTCGATCTCGATCGCGTCGCCCGCCTGACGCTGCAGGAGGCGCGGCACCTCATTCCCGCCACGGACGGCGCCGTCCTGCTGCTCGATGACGACACGGGGACGCTATCGACGCTCGCCGGCTTCGGGCAGGTCCTCCCGGCACTCGCCGGCCTGCGGCGGGCTCACGGTATCATCGGGAGCATTGTCGCGAGCGGCGTCGCGGAGATCGTCAACGACGTGGACGCCGATCCGCGGCGGGTGCGGGACCGGAGTGGCCTGCGGTCGCTGCTGTGCGCGCCCCTGAGAGTGGGCGAACGCGTGATCGGCGCCATTGCACTGGGCAGCGCCGCCTCCGCCGCGTACACCGCCGCCGAACTGAAGCTCCTCAACACGCTCGCGCTCCAGACCGCCACGGCGATCGAGAACGCGCGGCTGTTCGAGCGGACCATCCAGGCGGCGCGCGACCGCGAGGCGCTGCTCGCCGCGAACAAGGAGATGGAGGTCGCCCGCGCGAAGCTCGAGCGCGAATTCGAGCTGGCGGCGACGATCCAGGCGCAGCTGTTTCCGGCCGAACTGCCGGCGATCGCGGGATACGACGTTGCGGCCCGCAACCGGCCCGCCCGGCAGTGCGGCGGCGACTACTACGACGCGCTTCCCTACGTCGACGGGCGGGTGCTGCTGTGCGTGGCCGACGTGTCGGGCAAGGGGGTGCCTGCGGCGCTGCTCATGAGTCACACGCAGGCGACGCTGCGCGCGCTGCTGGGCGGACCGCGCACGCTGCAGGCCCTGGCGGCACAGGCCAGCGAGCTGCTGTACGCCTCGACCGCGGCCAACAAGTATGTGACCGCGGCTCTGCTGGATCTCGACATCGCAACCGGGGCGGCACGGTTCGTCAGCGACGGACACGCCGACTGCCTGCTGGTGCGGGCGGATGGAACGGCGGCGAGGCTCGCGTCCACGGGCGCGCCCCTCGGCCTGCTCCCGCCCGGCCTGCCCTACGACGAAACGGCGATATCCATCGGCGCGGGTGACTGTCTGGTCCTGTTCTCTGACGGCATCGCGGACGCGCAGAACGAGACGGGGGAGGAGTTCGGCGACGGGCGCCTGCTGGACCTCGTCATCGCGTCGCGGACGCAATCCGCATCGGCGATGGTCGACCGGGTGTTCAACGCCATCGATGCCTTCGCCGGCAGCGCACCGCAGTTCGACGACGTGACCATCCTGGTCCTGCGCCGCACCGGCGCCTGACCCTCCGACCGGCCGTTCCCCCCGCGGCGTCCGGCATTATTTGCAGCTTTGGAGTTCGTCGCGCGACCTGGGTGGCGTCCACTGAAGGTCCAGGCCCTCCCGCAATCGGGCGAGCGCGCGGCGGCGTGCCCTGTCGAAGGCCTTCCGCTCACGGACGATCGCCTCCAGCCGGTCGGTCAGGAGCGAGCTGATCGACCGCCCCTCTTCGGCCGCCACGACACGCGCCTCCCGCAGGAGATCGGCGTCCAGCTTGAGCGTGACGTTGGTCTTCATGATGGCACCAAGGTAGCAGGACAGTGATGTGCTGCACAGCACTACGTGCAGGTGGCGAGATCTACGGATCCTCGCAAGACGGCCGCTACGAATTCACAAAAACGAAAAGGGCCCACGGCGAGTCGCCGTGAGCCCTTGAAAGGTTGGTTGCGGGGGCGGGATTTGAACCCGCGACCTTTGGGTTATGAGCCCAACGAGCTACCGGACTGCTCCACCCCGCGACACTGAAGAGATGATAACACCTGCCGGATCGCTTTGCCAGTTGTATCTGTCGACAATATATACTCACCGCCATGCCTGCACCGCGGAAACCGCCCAGGACGCCCGAGGATCTCCTGCCGCTCACGCCGGCCGCCTTCCACATCCTCGTCGCGCTGGCCGAGGGTGACCGCCACGGCTACGCGATCATGCAGGAGGTCGCTGAGCGGAGCGGCGGGCGCGTCCGCCTCAATCCCGGCACGCTCTACACGAACATGCGGCGTCTCCTCGAGCAGGGGCTGATCGTCGAACTGACCGACAAGGCCCGGTACTCGACGCGCGAGGAACGCCGGCGGCTGTACCGGCTGTCGGACGCCGGCCGCCACGTGATCCAGCTCGAACTGCAGCGGCTCGACCGTCTGCTGGCGCTCGGCCGGCGGGCCGGGCTGGTGACCGATCGCTCCTGAGGCGCGGCCCGCCCTTCCGTTCCCGCCACCTGAATGTGTACGATAGACGGGTTCACGCCGGTGCCGGGCGGTCCGTGCCGTCCGGCCGGCACCTCTTTTCCGCGGCCCGCGGTGGCCGGACTGATCGCCGCCGGCGTCCGCGCGCACGACCCGTTCCACGACCGATCCGGCGGGCCGGCTGGCCCGGCCGACGACAGGCTGGCAGGGAGCATATGACCAGGACGCACACGGACATCGAGAAACTGCTGGGCGGGGATGCCAAGAGCCTGCTCGATCATCAGTGCCGCACCATCGCGAAGGACCGGCTCCACCTGCCCGGCGCCGACTTCATCGATCGCGTCGTCGGCCCCTCCGACCGCTCGCCGGCCGTCATCCGCAGCCTCGCGCAGATCTTCAACCACGGGCGACTGGCCGGCACGGGCTACCTGTCGATCCTGCCGGTCGATCAGGGCGTGGAGCACTCGGCCGGGGCGAGCTTCGCGCCCAACCCCGAGTACTTCGATCCCGAGAACATCGTGAAGCTGGCCGTCGAGGGAGGCTGCAACGCCGTGGCGTCGACGCTCGGCGTGCTCGGTGCGGTGGCGCGCCGCTACGCGCACAAGATCCCGTTCCTGGTGAAGCTGAATCACAACGAGCTGCTGACCTATCCCAACGTGTTCGACCAGATCTACTTCGCGCAGGTGGAGCAGGCCTGGAACATGGGGGCGGTGGCCGTCGGCGCGACGATCTACTTCGGCTCGCCCGAGGCGGGCCGGCAGATCCAGGAGACGACGAAGGCGTTCCACCGGGCGCACGAGCTCGGGCTGGCGACGGTGCTCTGGTGCTACCTGCGGAATCCGGGCTTCACGAAGGACGGCGTGAACTACGAGACCAGCGCCGACCTGACCGGGCAGGCGAACCACCTCGGCGTGACGATTCAGGCCGACATCATCAAGCAGAAGCAGCCGACGAACAACGGCGGCTACAAGGCGGTCGGCTTCGGCAAGACGAACGACCTCGTCTACACGCAGCTGACGAGCGATCATCCCATCGATCTCACGCGCTACCAGGTGGCCTGCTGCTACATGGGCCGCTCCGGCCTGATCAACTCGGGCGGCGCCTCGGGCAAGAACGACCTGGAGCAGGCGGTGAAGACGGCCGTCATCAACAAGCGGGCCGGCGGCACCGGGCTCATCTCGGGCCGCAAGGCGTTCCAGCGGCCGATGACGGAAGGGGTCGACCTGCTCAACGCGATCCAGGACGTGTATCTGGACGCGAAGATCACGGTCGCGTAGGGCAGGGCTACAGGCTGCGGGCTTCGGGCTACGGGGCCCGCACGTGGCACGTCGCACGGCGCTGTGGCACGTTGCACGGTGCACCCTGCACGCCGCACGGGACAGATCGTCACGATGGTTTCCATTTACCCCGATCTCGACGCCCTGAGCCATGCGACGGCGGCGCTGTTTGCCGGCGCGGCCGAGCAGGCGATCGCGGGGACGGGGCGGTTCACGGTGGCGCTCTCGGGCGGCCACACGCCGCGGCGGCTGTTCGAGCTGCTGGCGGCAGCGCCATATCGCGACCAGATCCGCTGGGAGCACGTGCACGTCTTCTGGGGCGACGAGCGGTGCGTGCCACCCGACGACGAGCGGAGCAACGAGCGGATGGCGCGCCAGCTGCTGCTGGACCACGTGCCGGTGCCCGCGGCCCAGATCCATCCCATGCGGTGCGCTGGCGATCCGGCCGGGGCCGCCGCCCGCTACGAGGCGCTGCTGCGCCGCGAACTTGGTGACGACGGCGCGCTCGATCTGGTGTTGCTCGGGCTCGGCGAGAACGGCCACACGGCGTCGCTCTTCCCGGGGACGCCGGTGCTGGAGGAGCGGACGCACTGGGCGGCCTCGTGCTACGTGGCCGAAGTGCAGATGTCCCGCGTCACCCTGACGGCGCCCTTCATCAACCGGGCGGGGCTGGTCGTGTTCCAGGTGGCTGGAGCGGGGAAGGCGCAGGTGGTGCACGAGGTGCTGCGCGGCCGCCGCGATCCGGTCCGGTTGCCGGCGCAGCTCATCGAGCCGCCGGACGATCGCATCCACTGGCTGCTCGACGCCGCTGCGGCGGCGCAGCTTCCGGCGGAGCGGTGAGGGCCGGCGACGGCCCTGGGGGCGACGCAGCGTCCCGCGATGTGCGACGATTCACGCGTAAGGAGGACGGAATGGCGGACAGCCGACTGAAGCAGCTCTCCCGGCTCGGGCAGAGCGTCTGGTACGACTACATCCGGCGCGACCTGTACACCGGGCCGACGCTGGGACGCCTCATCGCCGAGGACGGCCTGAGCGGCATGACGTCGAACCCGACGATCTTCCAGAAGGCGATCGCCGACACCGACCTCTACGACGAGGACATCCGGCGCCAGGGGGGCAGCCTGGCCGAGCCGGCGCGGGTGTTCGAGGCGCTGGCTGTCGAGGACGTGCGGCATGCGGCGGACGCGTTCCGGCCGGTGTACGACGCGACCGGCGGCGACGACGGGTTCGTGTCGATCGAGGTCGGCCCGCACCTGGCGCACGACACCGACGGGACACTGGCCGAGGCCCGCCGGCTGTGGCAGGCCTGCGACCGGCCGAACGTCATGGTGAAGATCCCGGGGACCCGCGCCGGCCTGCCGGCCATCTACCAGTGCCTCGCCGAGGGGATCAACATCAACATCACGCTGCTGTTCGGGATCGACCGCTACAAGGACGTCATGGAGGCGTACCTGTCGGCGGCCGAGGCGCGCCTGGCGCGGAAGCAGCCGGTGGACCGGATCCGATCGGTCGCCAGCTTCTTCATCAGCCGCGTCGACACGAACACCGACAAGCGGCTCGAGGCCGTCGCGGCCGATGCCGCCCGGCCGGCGGCCGATCGGGCCCTGGCCCGCTCGCTGCGCGGCCGGACGGGCATTGCCAACGCGCGGCTGGCCTACGCCGCCTTCGAGGCGACCTTCGCCACCCCGCGGGCGCAGGCCCTGCGGCAGCAGGGGGTCGCCCTCCAGCGGCCGCTCTGGGCTTCGACCTCCACGAAGGATCCGGCCTACCCGGACCTCTACTACGTCGAGGCGTTGGTCGCCCCCACGTCGGTCGACACGATGCCGCCCGAGACCTACGAGGCTTACAAGGATCACGGCGAGCCGAAGATCCGGATCCACGACGACCTCGATGCCGCGCGTGCCGCCCTCGACGGGCTGCGCCAGCTCGGCATCGACCTGTCGGGCGTCACGCAGGCCCTCGAGGACGAAGGGGTGAAGAAGTTCGCCGACTCGTACGACGCCCTGCTGCAGGCGGTCGCCACGAAGATGAAGGCCGTCGGCGTCGCCTGAGGACCCGCTTCCGCTATACTCTCGGACGTCCGCGCCGGCCCCGCTCTTCACCCGACCGGTCCAGCGCAGAGGAGGGCGAGCCGGCGTGACGTCCCGACTGAAGCTCCCGCACCCGCTCGCGCTCCTCGTCATCGGCCTGTTCCTCGCCGCCGCCCTCAGTCACATCCTGCCGGCGGGCGAGTACACCCGCCGCCACGACCCGGTCACCGGCCGGGACGTCGTCGTGGCCGGCACGTTCCACGCCGTCCCTGCCGCCCCTGTCGGCTTCTTCCAGACCCTCGTGGCCGTGCCGCGGGGGATGGAGGACGCCGGCTCGGTCATCTTCTTCGTCTTCCTGGTCGGCGGCGCCTTCGCCGTGGTCGAGCGGACGGGCACGCTCGGCCGGGGTGTCGACTGGCTGGTGGCCCGGCTCGCGGACCGCGAGGCGCTGGTCATCCCGGTCGTCTGCCTGGCGTTCGCGACGGCCGGGGCGCTCGAGAACATGCAGGAGGAGATCATCGCGCTGGTGCCGGTGCTGCTCCTGCTGACCCGGCAACTCGGTTTCGATCCGCTGACGGCGGCGGCCATGAGCGTCGGGGCGGCGGCGGTCGGATCGGCCTTCAGCCCGGTGAACCCCTTCCAGGCGGGCATCGCGCAGAAGCTCGCCGGCCTGCCGCTGCTGTCGGGGGCGTCGCTCCGCCTGGTCCTGCTCGCCGCGGCGCTGGGGCTGTGGATCTGGGGGACCCTCCGTCATGCGCGGCGCGTCCAGACGGCCCGCGAGGCCAGGACCGGAAGGGCCGCGGCGTCCGCCTTCGGCTGGCGCGAGCGGGGCGTCCTCGCGCTGGTGCTGGCGACCTTCGCCGTCTTCGTCTACGGCGTGCTGCAGCTCGGCTGGGACTTCGACCAGATGTCGGCGCTGTTCTTCCTGATGGGGATCCTGGCCGGCCTGTTGGGCGGCCTGGGCGTCGGCGGCACGTCGCTCGCCTTCGTCCGCGGCTTCGAGGGGATGGCCTATGCGGGCATCCTCATCGGCTTCGCGCGGGCCATCTACGTCGTGCTCGATCAGGGGCGGATCATCGACACGATCGTCCACGGCCTGTTCACGCCGATTGGATCGCTGCCGTTGGTGCTGTCGGCGGTCGGCATGACGGTCGTGCAGGCCCTCATCCACATCCCGGTGCCGAGCGTGAGCGGCCAGGCCGTGCTCACCATGCCCGTGCTGGTGCCGCTGTCGGACCTGCTGGGGCTCTCGCGCCAGCTGACGGTGCTGACCTACCAGATCGGCGCGGGCCTCTGCGAGCTGATGACGCCGACCAACGGGGCGCTGATGGCGGTGCTGGCGGCGGCGGGGGTCGAGTACGAGGACTGGCTGAGGTTCGTGACGCCGCTCTATGCGGGGCTGGTCGGGCTCGGGCTGGTGGCGGTCGCCGTCGGCCTCGGCATCGGCTGGCACTGACGCCCGGCGTCAGGGCCGCGACGAGTCGGGGGCGGGGACGTCCTTCACGATGAAGACCTTCTCGCCGGGCATCATCAGGCCGAGCTCGCGGCGGGCGACGTCCTCGATGGTCGCCGGGTCCTCGCGGAGCAGCCGGGCCTCCTCGGCCAGCCGGGCGTTCTCGGCCTTCTCGCGCGCGATCGTCTCCTCCAGCTGATCGTACTGCCGGCGGGCCTGCAGCATCGCCAGGAAGCCCCGGTTGCCGATGAGCCCCTCCATGGCGATCACGCTGATGACGAACAGCAGCGCGAGGTTGACGTAGCGGCGGTTGCGGCCGGGGCGGGGCGCCGCCTTGACGGCTTCGGCGTGACGACGGGGCAGGCGCTGACGGCTCATCGGCTTCCGCGAGTCTGTGAACCCCGCCCGACGTCGGGCGGGATCCGGGGTCCGCTCAATCCTTCCGTGGCTTCAGATACGCGGCCAGGGCCGCAATCAGCACCGATCGCAGGTCGCTGCGCTCGTCCATCGCCCTGATCTTCGCCGCCCGCCACAGATCCTCCGGCAGCTCGACCGTCGTCTTGACGGTGGCCTTCGCCGCCGGCCTGACCTCGCGGATCTCCGACTCGCGTGCCTTCACGGGGCGCAGTATACACGCAGACGGCACGGCGTAGATCCACGAAGACATGGAACCGTAAAAAAGTATACACGATTATACATGTTTACGGGTCAATGTAAAGACGGAAATGCGGGGCCGCGGGGACAGGACCGGAGACCGGAGACCGGAGACGACGACCTACTCTTTCTCGAACACCACGATCCGGTTCGTGTTGGTCCCCTGGCGGTTGTTGGCGACGCCCCAGATGTTGGCGGTCTTGGTGAACTGCTGTGTGTTGATGAGGAGGAGGCGGGGCGCGAGGCCGGCGGCCGCGCCGGCGGGAATGACGAGTTCTTCGAGCCGCAGCCGGCCGCCGCGCACCTCGCCGACTTCGAAGGCCACGGCGCCGCCGGGGCGCAGCACGCGCGCCAGCTCGCGGAAGACGGCGGTCATCGACGCGCGCCAGTCCTCGGGCCGGCGCAGCTGCGTCAGGCGGACCTCGGAGGGATCGATGCCGCAGAACCAGCACCGCAGCCAGTTGTCGGCGGCGTAGTCGACGACGTCGAGGAACGGCGGGGAGGTGACGACGAGATCGACGGAGTTCGATCGGATCGAGGGGGTCCGGGCGGCCGGGCGGGTCAGCAGGCGGGTGCGGCGCGCGGCCCCGGCGAGCGCGGCGCGCGTCGGGCCGTCACAGTCGGCCAGCAGGCTGCGCGTCTTGGTCAGGATGAGCGCCGGCACGTCGCGGCGCGGCGGCGTCTGGCCGCGCGCGGCGTTGATCTTCCGCTGCGCGGCGACCGACGGCGCCTGGTTCGGCGGCAGCGAATAGACCGAGAAGAAACCCGGCGAGTGTCCGGTGAGCCGGTTCACGCCGACCATCCGGATCCACCGGTCCACCCGGTCCAGCGTCCCGGCGCGGGCGCGGCGCGTGAACCACTGGCGCAGGGCGCCAATCTCCCGCAGCGTCTCCGGGTGGAAGAAGACCAGCAGGTCGTCCGCCAGGGGACCGGCGTCGCGGTAGTCGATCTCGTCGAGCCGCGCGGCCACCTCCTCGAGGGTCGGCGGCGACAGCCGCGGCTCGAGCAGCACGGCGCTCAGCGGATTGACGTCGCACCCGATGGCCGCGCGACCGTGCAGCGCGGCCTCGAGGACGGTCGTACCGCGGCCCGAGAAGGGATCGTAGACGACCCCACCGGGCGACGTCAGCCGCTCGATGAAGAACCCGGGCAGTTGCGGCTTGAAGCAGGCGCGATAGGAGATCTCGTGCAGGCTGTGGGCCATCCGTTGCCGGCTGGTCCAGAACTCGTTGACGAAGGTCTGCACGCCGATCGCCGCGCCCCCGTCGATCTGCGCCTCGGTGACGCCGGTTCGCGTGCGGCGTCCCTGCCAGCGGAAGGCGCGCAGGGCGTCGGCGAGTTTCGACACCGGGACGGCACCGCCCGCCGGTGCGGGCGTACGGCGCGGGCGTGGGGTGGCACTGGGCATCGGACGAGGGGTGGCGTGCGCTATTCTAGCAGCTTCATCGCGACGCCGAGGAGGGACCGTGGCGAAGGGAGCCGACTGCGTACTCGTATTGACGACGCTGCCTGCCGATGCGGACGTCGAGAACTTCGCGGCGCAGCTGGTCGAGGAGCGGCTGGCCGCCTGCGTGGCCATCCATCCCGGCGTCCGGTCGGTCTACCGCTGGCAGGGCGAGGTGGAGCGGGCGCACGAATACCAGCTGGTCCTCAAGACGACGGCGGCGCGCGCCGAGGCGCTCGCCGGGCGGATGGCCGCGCTGCACCCCTACGAGGTGCCCGAGCTGCTGATCCTGCCGGTGACGGGCGGTGGGGAGGCGTATCTGCGGTGGATTCGAGCGGAAACCGCCGAGGAGCCGTAGCACCGTCGCGCAGTCCGGGGCCCGCAGCCCATGGGCCCGAAGCGCCGAGCCGGCCGGCCGATCTACGGCGCGCTCTGCCGTCCCCGCATCCGTCCCCGCGCCCACGCGACGAAGCCCGGCACCAGCGAGATCGCGATGACCGCCGCCACCACCAGGTCAATGTGCTTGTCGATGTGGGGGACGCTGCGGCCGAGGAAGTAGCCGGTCAGCGTCATGCCGAGCACCCAGGCCATGGCGCCGGCCACGTTGTAGCTCGCGAACTTCGCATAGCCCATCGTCCCGATGCCGGCGACGACCGGCGCGAAGGTCCGGACGATCGGCATGAAGCGGGCGATGACGATGGTCTTGCCGCCGTGCCGCTCGTAGAACTCGTGGGTCTTCACGAGATGTTCGCGCCGGAACAGGAACGAATTCGGGCGCTGGTAGAGGGTGCGGCCCGCCTTGCGCCCGATCCAGTACCCGGTGGCATCGCCGGCGACGGCGGCCACCATCAGCAGGAGGTTCAGCCAGACGATGTTGAGATCGCCGCGGGCGGCGAACAGGCCGGCGGTGACGAGCAGCGAGTCGCCGGGCAGGAAGAAGCCGATCATCAGCCCGGTCTCGGCGAAGATGATGGCCACCAGGCCGATCATCCCGCCGAGCCGGATGACTTCGGGGACGTTGTACAGCGTGCGGACCGCTTCCTGGACGAAGTCGAGCACGGATGGCCCTTCGGTGCGTCAGACCCGATCGAGGGCCTGCGCGAGGTCTTCCTTCAGGTCCTCGATGTCCTCGATCCCGACCGAAATCCGGACGAGGCCGTCGGTGATGCCGAGGCGTGCGCGTGTGTCAGCCGGCACCGAGGCGTGGGTCATCGATGCGGGGTGGGAGATGAGCGATTCGACGCCGCCGAGGCTCTCGGCCAGCGCGTGCAGCCGGACGCCGTTCAGCAGCGTGCGGGCCTGCTCGAGCGAGCCGAGCTCGAAGGCGAGCATGCCGCCGAAGCCGCGCATCTGCCGCGTGGCCAGCGCGTGCTGGGGATGATCGGGCAGGCCCGGGTAGTGGACGCGGCGCACCTTGGGGTGGGCCGCCAGGAACTGCGCGAGCGCCAGGCCGTTGGCGTTGTGCTGCATCATCCGGATCGGCAGCGTCTTGGTCCCGCGCAGGACCAGCCACGAGTCGAACGGGCTGAGGATGGCGCCGGCGGCGTTCTGGACGAACTTCAGCCACTCGATGTCGTCCTCGCGCGTGGCGACGACGATGCCGCCGACGCTGTCGCTGTGGCCGTTGAGGTACTTCGTCGTGCTGTGCACGACCAGGTCGGCGCCGAAGGCGATCGGCTGCTGGATGTAGGGGCTGGCGAACGTGTTGTCGACGACCAGGCGGACCTGCTGCGCGTGCGCGACCTCGGCGACCGCCTTCAGGTCGGTCAGCTTCATCAGGGGGTTGGTCGGCGTCTCGACGAACAGCAGCCGCGTCTGCGGCGTCAGCGCGGCGGCGACGGCGTTCACGTCCGACGTGTCGACGTAGCTGAAGGTGAGCGCGTAGCGCGACAGCACCTTGTCGAACAGCCGGAACGTCCCGCCGTAGGTGTTGTCGCTGACGACGACGTGGTCGCCCGACTTCAGCATGCTGGCGATGGCGCCGATGGCGGCCATGCCCGAGGCGAACGCGAAGCCGGCCTGCCCGCCCTCGATGGCGGCGAGGTTGGCCTCGACGGCCGACCGCGTCGGGTTCTGCGTGCGTCCGTACTCGAAGCCCTTGTGCTGGCCGAGTGCGTCCTGGACGTACGTGGAGGTCTGGTAGATCGGCGTGATGATGGCGCCGGTCGCGGGATCCGGGGTCTGGCCGGCGTGCAGGCAGACCGTGCTGAAGCGGGCGTGGGACGGTAGTTTCACCGGGATATCCGTGGGAACGGGATTGTCGGGAGCGTCCGGCCGCCGGATGCCGTGCATCGGCGCCGCAGCGCGCGTAACGACTTAGGATACATCTGCTATGATCGGGAGCGCAATCCGATGGCAGGCAGCCACTCTCCGCGACAGCTTCCGGCGGCGCCGGACGGCCGCAGCGGCTTCCGTCAGGCGCTGCTCGGCACGCTGCCGGGCCGGACGCTCATTCTGGGCGTCGGCATCAAGCTGGCCGTCGCCCTCATCGAGGGGCTGACCGCCGCCAGCGGCGGGTTCCTGTCCGCGCTCGACACGGTCGGCTCGCTCGCCCTCATCATCGGACTCGGCTACTTCCTGTTCCGGCTCCTGGCGCTCGCCAAGCGCCGCCTGCTCTGGCGGGTCCGGCGGAAGCTGATCCTCTCCTACATCTTCATCGGCGTCGTCCCGGCGCTGCTCATCGTCGCCTTCTTCCTGCTCTGCGGCCTGCTGCTCTTCTACAACTTCAGCTCGTACCTCGTGCAGAGCCGCCTGCGCGGCATCGAGGACCGCGCCCTGTCGCTGGCGCGCGAGACGGCCGTGGAACTGCAGCGGAGCGACGGCCGGGACGCGCGGGCGGTGCTCGATCGCAGCCGGGCGATCCTGGCCGCCGAGTATCCCGACGCGTCGATTGCGATCGTGCCGGTGACGCGGACCTGCGCGGGCGAGCCGGCGGTGTCCGAGGCGGCGCCGGCGGCCGCGGCGGAGGCGGGCCCCTGGTCGCACGTGGCGCCACCCGAGACGATCCCCGCCTGGATCACCTGCCAGGGCTTCAGCGGCCTGCTGGCCTACGCACCCCCCGCGCCGAGGCCGGCCCCCGGTCAGGGCGCGACGCCGGAGTCGAAGCTCGTCATCCGCTACCCGGGCCAGCCCGGCCAGCAGATTACCGTGGGCGGCCAGACGATGGCGGGGCCGGGCGGCACCACGCACCTGGTGGTGCGGGCGGTGGCCTTCGCCCGGGAGCTGGCGCCACGGGTCGCCGTGGTGGTCGATCTGCCGGTCGGGGCGGCGATCCGCAGACAACTGAGCGACGAGACCGGCGTCGAGATCCGGGGCGTGACGGCGCTGCCGATGGCGGGGCAGGAGCGCGCCCATCCGCTGGTGGCGCGGCCCGGCGTGCCGGCCGAGGCCTCCGGCGGGCCCGCCGGATCGGGCGGGCCGCTGAACTGGGTGACGTTCCTGGACTACACCGACTGGGCGACGGGCGCGAGCGGCCCGGCCCTGGTCTCCACGTCGCTGAGCATCGCGCGGATCTACGACCGCATCTCCTCGGCGCAGGCGCGCATCGGCGACCGGACGTTCGGGCAGGCCCTGCTGGTCGCGCTGCTCGTCGTCGTCGGCGGCCTGTTCCTGGTCATCGAGGGCGTCGCGCTGATCATGGGGCTGGCGCTGGCCAAGTCGATCACGGGGTCGGTGCACGAGCTGTTCCGGGGGACCGAACGGGTGCGCCAGGGGGACTTCACGCACAAGATCGCGATCAAGGCGCGCGATCAGCTCGGCGAACTGGCCGACTCGTTCAACTCGATGACGGCCAGCATCGAAGAACTGCTGCGCCAGGCGGCCGAGAAGAAGCGGCTGGAGGAGGAACTGCGGATCGCGCGGCAGATCCAGATGTCGCTGCTGCCCCAGGGGCCGCTCCTCATGCCCGGGCTCTCGGTGGCGGCGCTCTGTGTCCCCGCGCGCGAGGTGGGCGGGGACTACTACGACTTCCTGCCGCTCGACGATCACCGGCTCGGCGTGCTGATCGCCGACGTCTCGGGCAAGGGGACCTCCGCGGCGCTCTACATGGCGGAGCTGAAGGGGCTGGTGCTGTCCCTCAGCCGCATCCACAGTTCGCCGCGCCAGCTGCTGATCGAGGCGAACCGGATCATCGCCGAGAATCTCGACGCCCGCAGCTTCATCACGATGACCTACGCCGTGCTGGACCTGCACGCGCGGACGATGACCTACGCCCGGGCCGGTCACACCCCGCTCATCTACGTCCCCGGCCCCGGGGCGCCGGACCGGACCGCCGAGGTGCTGGCACCCGACGGCCTCGTGCTCGGCCTGAAGATCGACGATGGCCGGATGTTCGAGCAGCTGTTGAAGGAAGTGACGCTGCCGCTCCACCCCGGCGACGTCTTCCTGTTCTTCACCGACGGCATCAGCGAGGCGATGAACGAGGGCGACGACTGCTTCGGCGAGTCGCGCCTGCGCGAGATCTCCGAGGCGCACGCCAATCTGTCGTCCGAGGAACTGCGCGAGCGGATCCTGCGCGAGATCGAGGCGTTCGTCGGCACCGCCGCGCAGCACGACGACATGACGATGATCCTCCTCAAGGTCGAGGAAGCGGGCCCCGGCCAGCCGGCCGACCTCCGGGCCACGGCCCGGGTGGGGGCCTGACCCGATGCCGCTGGCCGTCATCTTCCGCACGCACTCCGACGTCGAAGCGAGCGTCGTCCGCAGCCTGCTCGAGAGCCACGGGCTGCAGGTGCTCACCTCGTCGGCGATTCCGCACTCGATCCTGCCACTCACCGTCGACGGCCTCGGCGAGGTGCGCCTGTCGGTGCCCGAGGAGGACGCCGAGGAGGCGGTCCGCCTGATCGACAGCTACCGGACGACGGATGACGAAGGGCGGCGCGTCGTCGCCTTCGGCGCGGATGCGGCGGGGCTCGAGCGGCGGATTGACTACCGGTTCCGCGACAGCGAGCTGCTGGACCAGGCGCTGACGCACACCTCGCGGGCGCACGAGGAGGGGAGCGGCGCCACGCCCGACAACGAGTCGCTGGAGTTCCTCGGCGACGCGATCCTGGGCTTCCTGGTCGCCGACGTGCTCTTCCGCGAGTTCCCGGACTTCGACGAGGGGCGGAAGTCGAAGACCAAGGCGGCCCTGGTGTCGACGACGGCTCTGGCGCGCGCAGCCGAGCGGATCGGGCTCGGCACCTACCTGCGGCTGGGGCGGGGCGAGGAGAAGACCGGCGGGCGCCGCAAGCAGGCGCTGCTCGCCGACGCCTTCGAGGCGCTGATCGCGGCGATCTACCTCGACGGCGGCATCGAGCACGCGCGCGCGTTCGTCGAGCGGGAGCTCGCCGGCCCGTTCGCCGAGGTGCGCCAGTCGGAGTCGTTCGGGCAGGACTTCAAGTCGGCGCTGCAGGAGTTCCTGCAGTCGCACGGCGTGCCGCTGCCCGAGTACGGGCAGGTCGGGACCGTGGGGCCGGATCACCGCAAGCAGTTCGAAGTGGAGGTGCGGGTGTCCGGCGACGCGGTGGCGCGGGGGACCGGTCCGAGCAAGAAGGAAGCCGAGCAGGAGGCCGCCCGGCTCGCCCTCGAGCGCCTGCAGCAGGACGATCGATTCAATCTATCTCGATGATGCCCCAGTCCTTCGCGCCGCCGTCGGCGGCCGCGGCCGCCAGCACCGGCTCGGGCCCCGGCAGGCGCTCCAGGGCGTACTGCTGGACCTCGCGCGCCAGATCGTCCTCGGTCGGCGGCACCGGGCGGCAGTGCAGCCGGACCCACAGCCGCATCAGCGGATCGGCGAAGCTGTAGCGCTTCTGCCGGGACGTCACCAGGTCCACGTCCTCCAGCCACGACAGGTAGTCCTTCGTCGAGCCCGGCGTCCGGTGCAGCCGCTGCGAGATCTCGGTCAGCGTGAGCGGCTCTTCGTCGGCGAGGATGTCGAGGATGGCCTTGAGCGCGCCGTAGCCGCGCGCGCGGTGCAGGCGCAGCTCGTAGCAGAAGCAGCAGCGCTGGGCGAGCTGGCCCTCGGGGGCGAGCAGCGCGGCGAGCGCGCTGACCGGATCGCCGCCGCCGCGCGACTGCATGGCGGCCACTTCGTCGCCGATGGTCTGGGCGTAGCCGGGCCGGCCGTCGGCCAGCGCCTGGATCGCGCGCGCGAGGTCCGGCAGGTCGGCTTCCGGCGGCGCCCCGGCCGGCGAGCTGCGCAGCAGGTCGGCCACCTCGGCCGGCGTGAGCGGCGCGACGTGGATCACCTCGAACCGCGGCGACGCGTCGCGGAGGAAGCGATGGGCGCGCGCGGTGTAGCGCGTCGACAGCACGAAGCGGTTGCGGCTGGCGGCGAGCGTCTGCAGCAGCTCGTGGAGGACGTTGCGCAACCCGGGAAAGCTCTCGAACGTCCGCAGCTCGAGGAATTCGTCGAGCAGGAAGGTCACCGGGACGTCGCCGGCGGCGCGCGTCGTGTCGAGGACGCGGAGCGTGGCCTCGAAGGCCGCGCGCGGGCTCGCCACGGCGGCCGGCTCGGACGGCTGCGGGAACGGCGAGTGACGGACGACGGCCTGCAGGAAGCGCTCGGGCGTCGTCGCCGTCCGTTCGACGTCGACGTACTGATGCCCGCCCTCGCCCGGGCGGACGCGGACCTGGTCGAGCAGGAAGGTGCGGCCCGTGCCGCAGCCGCCCAGCAGGACGGGGATGCGCGACGGGGCGGCGTCGAGCGCGGCCGTAATCCGGCGCACGAGGGAGGCGCGCGCGGCGGTCATGCCCGCCCCCCTTCGCGCATCGGAATCCGGACGCCGCGGGCCTCGGCGGCCGCGATCGCCTCGGGATAGCCGGCGTCGGCGTGGCGGACGATGCCGGTCCCCGGATCGCAGGTGAGCACCCGCTCCAGCTTCCCGTCGGCTTCGCGCGTGCCGTCGGCGACGACGACCATGCCGGCGTGCAGGGAATAGCCGATGCCGACGCCGCCGCCGTGGTGCACCGACACCCACGTGGCGCCGGCGGCGGTGTTCAGCAGCGCGTTCAGGATCGGCCAGTCGGCGATGGCGTCGCTGCCGTCGCGCATCCCCTCCGTCTCGCGGTTGGGCGAGGCGACGGATCCGGCGTCGAGGTGATCGCGGCCGATGACGATCGGCGCCTTCACCACGCCCGTCCGGACCAGTTCGTTCAGCTTGAGGCCGAACCGGGCCCGCTCGCCGTAGCCGAGCCAGAAGATGCGCGCCGGCAGTCCCTGGAAGGCGATGCGCTCGCCCGCCAGCCTGATCCAGCGGCAGAGGGCGTCGTTGTCGGCGAACATCTCGAGCGCGGCCCGGTCGGTCGCCCGGATGTCCTCGGGATCGCCCGACAGGGCGGCCCACCGGAACGGGCCCTTGCCCTCGCAGAACAGCGGGCGGATGTACTCCGGCACGAAGCCGGGGATGTCGAACGCGTCGGCGACGCCGGCCTGCTGCGCCTGGCCGCGGAGGTTGTTCCCGTAATCGAAAGTGACGGCGCCGCGCTGCTGCAGGGTGAGCATGGCGCGGACGTGGACCGCCATGGCGGCCATCGCGCGCGCGATGTAGTCGTCGGGCCGGTCGCGCCGCAGGGCGAGCGCCGTGTCGAGGGGCAGGCCGTTGGGCACGTAGCCGTTCAGCGCATCGTGCGCCGAGGTCTGGTCGGTGACGACGTCGGGAGTGAGGCCGCGGCGGACCAGTTCGGGCAGGACGTCGGCGGCGTTGCCGAGCAGCCCGATCGACCGGGCCGTCCCCTCGCGCCGGCAGGCCTCGACGCGCGCGAGCGCCTCGTCGAGGCTCGCGGTGGACTCGTCCAGGTAGCGGGTCTCGAGCCGCCGGGCGATCCGCGCGGGATCGACTTCGACCACCAGGGCGACCCCCCCGTTCATGGTGATGGCGAGCGGCTGGGCGCCGCCCATGCCGCCGAGGCCGGCGGTGACGACGAGCCGGCCCGCCAGCGATCCGCCGAAATGGCGGCGGGCCAGCTCGGCGAGCGTCTCGTAGGTGCCCTGCACGATCCCCTGGCTGCCGATGTAGATCCAGCTGCCGGCCGTCATCTGGCCGAACATGGTGAGGCCGCGGTCCTCGAGATCGCGGAACGTCTTCCAGTCGGCCCACGCCGGGACGAGCAGGGCGTTGGCGATGAGTACCCGCGGGGCGCCCGGATGGGTGCGGAAGACGCCGACGGGCTTGCCCGACTGGACGAGCATGGTCTCGTCGTGCCCGAGCGTGCGGAGGGTGCGGACGAGGGCGTCGAAGCAGGCCCAGTTGCGGGCCGCCTTCCCCGATCCGCCGTACACCACGAGGTCGTCGGGCCGTTCGGCCACCTCGGGGTCGAGATTGTTCATCAGCATCCGCAGGGCGGCCTCCTGGGGCCAGCCCTGGCAGGTGAGGGCGGTTCCACGGGGAGCCCGGACGGTGCGCGCGGCGGTGGTCATTGCGATTGAGAGGCGGCGTCGACGTGCGTGCGGTGTGCCGGCGTCGACGGCGACCTAGACGTTAAGAACCCTCGGCGGCAATGTCAATTTGAAACTCAAAAACTTTCTACTTGACATCGACTGCCGTCGCGCGCTCGACGGCACCGGCGGCGATGAGATCGACGAGGCGCGCGATGTCCGGCGCCGGCGGCCGGTCGTCACCGAGCGCCGGCACGACGGCGCGCACGCGGGCGTGGACGCGCGCGA
>JAGWRA010000135.1 GCA_028876655.1 Acidobacteriota bacterium
GCCGTCACGCTGCCGGCGCACCATGGCGGGCTGGTGCCGACGCTCGAGTTCGGGGCGGGCGACCGCTGGCGGCAGGCCGCGATGAACGCCCCAGCCGGCACGGGGGATGGCGGACGCTTCGTCCTCCGCTTCCCGTCGGTCACCTCTGCGTTCAACTACCGCGTGGTGGCCGGCGGCGTGTCGAGCCCGGCGTACCGCGTCACGGTCCTGCACCCGCCGCACGTCGCCCGGATCGACTTGCGGTACGAGTACCCGGCCGGACTCGGACTGCCACCGCGGACGGATCCTGACAGCGGCGACATCTACGCGCCTCCCGGCACGCGGGTGCGGCTGCACGTCGTCACCGACGAGCCGGTCACCTCCGGCACCATCACGCGCGACGGCGCCGCGCCGGTCGCGCTGGCGGCGGCATCACCGACGGCGCTCGACGGCGAGATCGACGTCCAGGAGGACGATTCCTACCGCGTGGCGCTGGCCGATGCGGACGGGATGAAGAACGCCGGTGACACGGAGTACTTCATCCGCATCCTGGCCCACCGTCCGCCCGACGTCCGCATCGTCCGTCCCGCGCGCGACCGGCAGGTGACGCCGCTCGAGGAGGTCGACATCGACGCGCACGCGGACGCCGAGTACGGCATCCGCTCGTTCGATCTCGTGTACTCGCTGCGCGGCGGGCCCGAGCACGTCGCCCCGTTCAAGACGAGGCGCGCCGACGGGGGCGGTACCGACGGCCGCTACGAGATAGCACTCGAGGATCTGCAGGTGAAGCCGGGCGATCTGGTGAGCTACTACGCGCGCGCGCACGACGCCACCCGGAGCGGGGCGGCCGGGGAGGCCCGCAGCGACATCTTCTTCCTCGAGGTGCAGCCGTTCGAGGAGACCTTCACCGCCGCGCAGAGCCAGACCCAGGCGCTCGCCGGCGGGCAGAACCGATCGATTGACGACCTCGTCGCCGCACAGAAGGACATTGTCGTGGCGACGTGGAAGCTCGATCGGCGGTCGCGCGCGGCCGAGCGGCAGTCGGAGCAGGACGTCCGTTCCGTCGGCCAGGCCCAGGGCGCGCTGAAGACGCGCGTCGAGGAGCAGATCGGCGAGTTCCGCGGCGCGATGCTGCGCGATCCCCGGAAGCCGGCATCGGCCGATGACAGCGACGCGGCCACGGCCGCCGAGGCGATGACGAAGGCGGCCGAGGCGATGGGGAAGGCGACGGCGTCGCTGAACGCCGTCAAGACCGCGGCCGCGTTGCCGGACGAGATGGAGGCGCTGAACCAGCTGCTGAAGGCGCAGGCGGACGTCCGCGAGCGCCAGGTCTCGCAGCAGGCGTCCGGCGGCGGTCGCGGCGACTTCCGGCGGAACCTGGACCTCTCGACACTGTTCGATCGGGAACTGCAACGGCTGCAGCAGACCAATTACGAGACGCCGCCGAGCTCGCAGGAGCAGAAGCCGACCGCCGGCGACCGGGCGCTCGATCGGATCCGGGATCTGGCGCGGCGGCAGGATGAACTCCAGCGCCAGCAGCAGGATCTGGCGAAACGGCAGGCGCAGATGCGTCCGGAGGAGCTGAAGCGGCAGCTCGAGCGGCTCACGCGGGATCAGTCCGAGTTGCGGCAGCAGGCGGAGGATCTGGCCCGGCAGCTGGAGCAGCAGGAGGCGCAGCGTCAGGCCTCGTCGCAGGGACAGTCCTCGGGCAGCCGGTCGGCGGCCGGTCAGATGCAGTCGGCGTCCCGGGCGATGGGACAGGCGACCGGGCAGTTGCGCCGGGACAACCTCGAGCAGGCGAGCCGGCAGGCCGGGGATGCCGCCTCGCAGCTGCAGCAGCTGGCCCGGCAGCTCGAGGACAGCGGGCCGCGCGAGGCGGATCCGATGGGCCGTGCACTCGGCGATCTGCGGCTCCAGACGCGCGAGCTGGCCGACGCCGAGCGGCAGATGGCGTCGCAGCTGAGCCGCCTCGGGCAGGGCGGGCAGGCGAAGGGTGGCGCGCAGGCGCGCGACGCGCTGCGCCGGCTGGCCGGGGTGAAGCAGCGGCTGGCCGATCGCACGCGGCAGGTCGAGCAGGGCCTGCGGCAGCTGATGAAGCAGGGGGCGTCGGGGCCCGGTGCCGGGGCGACGCGCGATCAGCCGCGCGAGCAGGCGCTGGCGGCCGCGGCGGACGAACTGGCGCGCCAGCGGGTCGTGGCCCGGATGCGCGAGTCGGCGGGCGAGATGCAGCAGGCGGCCGCCGATCCGAAGAAGCCGATCGATCCGGCCGCGCGGGTGGCCGCCGAGCAGCAGCTGGCGCAGGCGCTCGACAAGGTCTCGAACGCGCTGGCCGACGCCGGCGCGACCGGCAGCGCCGAAGCGCGCAAGCTGGCGGACCAGCTCGCGCGCGTGCAGCAGCTGCGCGATCGGCTGGACGCCGTGCAGCGCCAGATGGATCAACTGGCCGGCCGGGCCGGCGGACCGCAGGCGGCGCGCCCCCCCGCCACGGGCGACCGTCCGTCCTCGTCGGCGGCGCCGGGACGCCAGGGGCGCGAAGGCGGCGGCGAGGGCGGCACGACGCCGGCCGACGAGATGGGGCGGCTGCGGCAGCTGCGCGACGAGCTGATGCAGTCGCTGCAGCAGGCGCGGCAGCTGGCCGACGGCGAGCGCGACGCGCCGCAGGCGGGGCTGGGCTTCACGCCGGAAGGGCAGGAGATGGTGCTCTCGGCGCCCGGCACCGAGGCGTTCAAGCAGGACTTCGCGCGGTGGGGGTCACTGCGCCGGAACGCCACGGCGGCGCTGGAGCGGCTCGAGACCTCGCTGTCGCAGAAGCTGCAGGCACAGGTCAGCAAGGATCGACTCGCGGCGGGCGGCGACGACCGGGTGCCCGCGCGGTATCAGTCGCTGGTCGACAGTTATTTCAAGGCGCTGGCGGACCGCAAGAAGCCGCACTAGCGAGCGCCTGCGCTCATGACCTTCGCGTATTCCTTCCCCTGGTGGGCGAGACTGCTCGTCCTCGCGGCCGCCGCGGCGCTCGCGTGGGCCGCCTACCGGCGGCCGCTGGTGCCGCTCGCGCGGACCCGCGTCCTCGCGCTCGCCGGCCTGCGCGGGCTGACGCTCCTGCTGGTCGCGCTCTGCCTGTTCCGGCCCGTGCGCCTGCTGCCGCCGCACGGCAGTCGCGAGGCCATCGTGCCGATCCTCGTCGACGCCTCTCGCAGCATGCGGCTGATCGACGGGATGGGGCAGTCGCGGCTCCAGCGGGCCGAGGCGCTCGTCCACGACCGCCTGCTGCCGCTCGTCGGCCGGGACTTCCGCGCCGAGACCTTCAGCTTCGGCGACCGGCTCGAGCCGGGCCCGCCCGATAGCCTCGTGGCCGACCAGCGGGCGAGCGACCTCGCCGGCGCGCTGGCGGCCGTGCGAGCCCGCCTGCGCGGCCAGCAGGTGGCCGGCATCCTCGTCCTCTCCGACGGCGGCTTCACGGGGGCGGATCCGGGAACCGTGCGGGACGCCCTGCCGGTCTATCCGATTGCGCTTGGCGGGACGGCCGCCCTGCAGGATCGCGAGGTCGCCGGCCTCACCGCCGGTCAGCCGCGCCTCGAAGAGGCCTCGATCGATCTGACGGCCTCCGTGGTCAGCCGCGGCTTCGGCCGGGCCCCGTTCGACGTCCGCGTCCTCGCGAACGGCCGCCCCGTCGAGACGCGCCGCGTGGTCCCGGTCGAAGATGGGGTCCCGGTGCGGGAGGTGTTCGCGGTCTCGCCCGACGCGAAGCAGCCGACGGTGTATTCGGTGGAGATTCCCCCCGATCCTGCCGAGGCGGTCACCGAGAACAACCGGAGGGCCGTGCTGGTGCCGCCCGCCGGACGCCGGCGCAGGGTCCTGTTCCTGGAAGGGGCGCCCGGGTTCGACCACAGTTTCCTCACGCGGGCTCTCGGCCTCGACCCGGGGCTCGATCTCGACGTCGTCGTGCGCAAGGGGCAGGACACTACAGGGCACGCCACCTATCTCATCCAGGCCGACCCGTCGCGGGCGCCCGGGCTGCGCGCGGGGTTTCCCGGCAGCCGGGAGGAACTGGACGGCTACGACGCGGTGCTGATGGGCAACACCTCCGCGGATCAGTTCACGCACGGCCAGCTCCAGCAGCTCGCCGACTTCGTGAGCCGCCGCGGCGGCGGCCTGCTGATGTTCGGGGGGCTGTCGTTCCAGCACCGCGGGTTCGTGGGGACGCCGATCGAGGACGTGCTGCCGCTCTCGCTGGACGACCATCTGGGGGGCGTGACGCTGACGAGCCCGGCGGGAGAGCGTCTCGACAGCAACAAGGTCGTGCCGACGCCGGACGGGCTCGACAGCCCCGTGATGCGCCTGGGCCGGACGCCGGACCGGACGCGCCAGAAGTGGGCGGCGCTGCCGGCGCTGTCGGCCGTGGCACCGCTGGGCGGCCCCAGGCCGGGCGCACGGGTGCTGGCCGTCTCCTCGGCGCCCGGCGGCAGCCTGCTGCCCGTGATCGCCGTCCAGCGCTACGGTCAGGGGCGATCGATGCTGTTCACCGGCGAGGCATCCTGGCGGTGGCAGATGATGATGCCGTCGAGCGACCACACGTACGAGTCCTTCTGGCGCCAGGCGATCCGCTGGCTCGCCGCGCCGGCCCCCGACCCGGTCACGATCGCCGACGTCACCGACGCCGAACCGGGGGATCGCGTGCCGCTGACGGTGGCCGTGCGCGATGCCGCGTTCGAGCCGGTGGGCGACGCCACCGTCAGGGCGACGCTGACCGGGCCGGGCGGGCGGGCGGTGCCGCTGGACGAGACGCCGTCCGACCCGGCGCTCGGCGAGTATCAGGCGACGGTGAGCTTCGACCGGACCGGACTGTACCACGTCACCGTTGAGGCGAGGCGTGGGACGACCCTGCTCGGACGGGCCGACCGCTGGCTGCTGGCCGGCGGCGCCGATCGCGAGTTCGCGGATCCGCGGATCGACGACGAGGGGCTGCGCCGCCTGGCCGCGGCCTCGGGTGGGCGGTATCTCGACGCCAGCGGGCTCGACCGGCTGCCACAGCTGCTCTCGGCGGGCGCGCCGATCGCCGAAGTCCGGGAGGAACGCGACCTGTGGGACACGCCAGCCGTGCTGCTGACGCTGCTGGCGCTGCTGGCGGCCGAATGGGTGCTGCGCCGCCGCTGGGGGCTGCGATGAGCGTCGGCCGCCGGCTGACCGCGGGGTTGCTGGTCTGGGCCTGCATCGCGGCGGTGCCGTCCGGGACGGCCGCGGCGGCCGATCGCTACGCGGTCGTCGTCACGGGCGCGTCGGGCGGCCCGCCGTATGCCGACCGGTACACCGGGTGGCAGCTGTCGCTGGCGGCCACGCTGCGCGAGCGGTTCAGGCTGCCGGCCGACCACCTGTTCCAGCTCGCCGAGAAGCCCGGCGACGGTGTCGAGGAGGCTACGGCCGCCAACCTCCGGCAGCTGTTCGGCACGCTGCGCACCCGCATGACGCCGGACGACCTGCTGGTCGTCGTCCTGATCGGCCACGGGACCTTCGACGGCGTCGAGGCGAAGTTCAACCTGGTCGGACCGGACCTCGATGGTGCGCAGTGGGCCGGCCTGATCGATCCGCTGCCCGGCCGCGTGGTCTTCGTCGACACGACCGGCGGCAGTTTTCCGTTCCTGCTGGCGTTGTCGCGACCCGACCGCATCGTGCTGACGGCGACCGACTCGACCGCGCAGGTCTACGAGACCATCTTCCCGCAGTTCTTCATCAAGGCGCTCGACGACCCGGCCGCCGATGCCGACAAGGACGGACGCGTGTCGCTCTGGGAGGCGTTCGTCTACGCGAGCGCGGCCGTCCGCGACTGGTACGGGCAGCACGGCCAGCTGCCGACCGAGCGGCCGATCCTCGACGACAACGGCGACAAGGTCGGGACGGAGGCCGATACGCCCGGCCGGGATGGGGCGCTGGCGCGGGCGACCTTCCTCGATGCCGGGGCGGCGGCGATCACGACCGACTCGACGGTCGACCTGCTGCAGAAGAAACAGGCGGCCATCCTCGTGCAGGTTGAGGCCTTGAAGGCGCGCAAGGCGTCGATGTCTCCCGATCAATACGAGGCCGAGTTCGAGCGGCTGATGATCGAGCTGGCACGGGTGTCCCAGCAGATCCGGGCCAAGACGGCCGGCGTCACCGGTTCCACCATTCCACCCGCTCCCGCTCCGGGCGCTTGAAGATCTGCACGAGGCCCATGCCGGCGAGGAAGCCGGCGATGTGCGCCCAGAAGGCGACCCCGCCGCCCTGCGTGCTCTGCGCCACGACGCCGACGCTCATCAGCTGGAGCAGGAACCAGAAGCCGAGGAAGAAGATGGCGGGGACCTCGATGATCTCCCAGAAGATGAACAGCGGGATGAGCGTCAGCACCTGCGACCGCGGGTAGAGCACGATGTAGGCGCCCATGACGCCGGCAATCGCGCCGCTGGCGCCGATGGTCGGGATCGCGGATTGCGGGTTCGCGAACACCTGCGCCAGGGCCGCCACGGTGCCGCACAGCAGGTAGAAGATCACGAAGCGGCCGTGGCCCACGCGATCCTCCACGTTGTCACCGAAGATCCAGAGATACAGCATGTTGCCGGCGATGTGCAGCCAGCCGGCGTGCAGGAACATCGACGTGATCACGGTCGGCCACGAGAAGGCCGCCGGCACCACCCCGTAGGTCTGCAGGAACGCCTGTCGCACGTCGGGCGGCAGCGACAGCTCGAACAGGAACGCGATCGCGTTGAGGACGATGAGCGTGACCGTGACGTACGGACGCGTGCGCGACGGCACGATGTCCCGGAGGGGGATCATGGAGAAAGTATAACTTCGCGGCTACACGCTCCAGGCTCCGGGCTGCGGGCTACAGGCTACAGGCTGCCGGCTGCGGGGTGCGGCGCCGATCTGGACGGGGCCTGTCGCCAGGAGCCCGCAGCCCTCGTGTATCATCTACCTGTGAACTGCCGATACTGCGGCGTTGACATCGCCGACAACGCCCTCATCTGCTATCGCTGCGGGCACGCCACGTCGGAGCCCCGGATCAAGCCGCCCGACCGGCGCCGGCGCCGGCCCGCCGGCACGCTGCCCAGCGTCGTGGCCCTGCTGCTGCTGGTCATCGCCGCCCTGTTCCTCGGCAGCGTCGCCCACGAGCAGACGCCGCGCTACGTCAGCTGGGCCGTCGGCGTGCTGGCGACCATCCTGGCCGTCTGGCGCCTCATGCGGGCCCGATCGCGTTGAGGGGCGCCGTTGCGCCGTCTCTCGGGAATCCGCTAAGATCGATCAGCCGCTGCAGTGCCAACACCACGCGTTCTCGCCCCGTGCGGTCAGACCGGGCGGCTGTCGGGCCGGATGCCCCCGGCGGCACCGTCCGGAATCCGCTTCGTTTCCCGTCCGACAAGCCAGGTGCCGACGGCCGGAGTCCCGGCGCCGGCTGTGGTGTGGATGGCGGGCGGCTGGAGCGCGCGGTCGTGAAACGCAGTACGGCGCTGGCCCTGGGGCTCTGGATCGCCCTCGGCGTCGTCGTCTGGAACGTGGTGTTCGACTACGAGGTGCGCACGGCGGCGCGGCAGTACGTGTACGAGGCCACGCTGGCCTTCCGGGGCGAGGCGCCGCCGGTGGGCATGGACGAGATGATGCGTCCGGCGATCGCCCGGGGGGTCCGTCTGGGGACCGAATGGGGGGGCGGGCTGGCCGTGGCCGGGCTGGCGGCCATCGCCTGGGCCGGCAGGCGTCGGACATCCGGGCGGCCGCCGGGCCGCCGGGACCGGGAAGCGCAGGAAGACTGATGCCGCATCCGTTGATTTACGACTGGAACCGTGTCGGACGCGAGGGCACGCCGCAGGCGGTGATGCTCGACGACGAGACGCTGCGGGACGGCCTGCAGTCGCCGTCCGTGCAGACGCCGACCATCGAGCAGAAGATCGAGATCCTCCACCTCATCGACCGGCTGGGCATCGACACGGCCGACATCGGCCTGCCGGGCGCCGGCGACCAGGTCGTCCGCGACGTCGAGCGTCTCGCACGCGAGATCGCGGATCAGCGCTTGAAGGTCGCGGCCAACTGCGCGGCCCGCACGGTCCTGGCCGACGTCCGGCCGATCGTCGAGATCAGCCAGCGCGTCGGTCTGCCGATCGAATGCTGCACGTTCATCGGCTCCAGCCCTATCCGTCAGTATGCCGAGGACTGGACCCTCGACCTGCTGCAGCGCCGGACCGAGGAGGCCGTGGGCTTCGCCGTGCGCGAGGGACTGCCGGTCATGTACGTCACCGAGGACACGACCCGCGCCGACCCCGAGTCGCTGCGGCGCCTGTTCCTCGCCGCCATCCGCGCGGGCGCCAGCCGTCTGTGCATCGCGGACACGGTCGGCTGGGCGACCCCCAACGGCGCCCGGGCGGTTGTGAAGTTCGTCGCCGATCTCGTCCGGGAGTCCGGTGCCGAGGTTGGCATCGACTGGCACGGCCACCGCGACCGCGACCTGGCGGTCGGCAACAGCCTCGCGGCGCTCGAAGCCGGCGCGACGCGCCTGCACGGCGCCGCGCTCGGCGTGGGCGAGCGGGTCGGCAACGCGCCGATGGACATGCTGCTGGTGAACCTGGTCCTCGAGGGCTACCTCGATCGCGACCTGACGCCGCTGCCGGCCTATTGCGAGGCGGTCTCGCGGGCCTGCGGCGTTCCCATCCCCGCCAACTACCCGGTCGTCGGATCGGACGCGTTCCGGACGGCCACCGGCGTCCATGCGGCCGCGGTCGTGAAGGCGTTCCGGAAGGGCGATCGTGCGCTGATGGATGCCGTCTATTCAGCGGTGCCGGCGAGCCTGGTGGGGTTGCAGCAGCGGGTCGACATCGGGCCGATGTCGGGCAAGTGGAACGTGATCTTCTGGCTCGAGCAGCACGGCTTCGCGGCCGACGACGAGCTCGTTGACCGGATCTTCGCGAAGGCGAAGACCGCGACGCGGACGCTGACGCCGGAAGAGGTCCAGGCGGTCATCCGGGACGCCGGGCAGCGGACGCCGGTGGCGGAGAAGACCGATCGCTGAGCCCGCAGCCCGCGACCTCCGTCGCCTGCAGCCCCGTAGTCCGCAGCCCCTCAGTCGTTCCCCATCGCCCGCGCCTCGATCCGGGGCAGCGCGGCCAGCACCACATCCCCCACGATCTGCAGGCTCCGCGCGCTGACCTTGTCCAGCGTGTCGCTGGCCTGGTGCCAGTAGGGATAGTCGAGGTCGATGATGTCCAGTGACGGGATGCCCGCCCGCACGAACGGGATATGGTCGTCCTCGATGGCGGTGTGGCGGTCGAGGAAGTAGCTGTCGAAGCCGAGGCGCTTCGCCGTGCTCCAGACGATGTCGGTGAGCCACGGTGACGAGTTGTCGTCGCGCAGGATGTCGAGGTTGCGGTCGCCGATCATGTCGACGAGGACCATGGCCCTGATCGTGCGGATGTCGCCGGTCTTCTGGGCCTGCATCACGAAGTACCGGCTGCCGTAGGTGTGGTCGGTGCCGGTCCAGTCGACCATGGCCTCCTCGCCGTCGAAGAAGACCACGTCGATCGTCATCCGGTTCCGCCGGTGCTGGAGGACGCGGCACAGCTCGAGCAGGAACGCCGCGCTCGATCCGCCATCGTCGGCTCCGACGAAGCGGAAGTCGCGGAACAGCTTCGTGTCGTAGTGGCCGGTGATGAGCAGGCGGTCGGGGGTCGCGCCGGGGAACGTGGCGATGATGTTCACCATGTGGACCCGGCCGAGCGGCGTGCTGGCGTCGAAGGGCTGCTCGCGGTAGCGGACGCCGGCCTTCTTCAGCTCGCCTTCGATGTACGTGCGGGTTTCGGCCAGCGCAGCCGATCCGGCCGGACGGGGCCCGAAGGTGACGATCTGGCGCAGGTCGCCGTAGGCGCGGTCCGAGTCGAAGTGTGGCGCGGCCGCAGACTTCTGGGCGGCCGCCGGGCGTGCGAATGAAGGCAGCAGGAGGAACGCGAGGACGGCAGCGCCTGCGGCCATGCCGAGCCGAGGACATGCGAATCCGAGGCGAGGCATCGGCGTCAGTTCCGCGTGGGGGTGGGGCCCCACGCGGATTGAAGAATGCTGACGGATTGCGCGATTGAGCATGGCTGCACGCCGTTGCGCTAGCGCTTCTGAATCTCGACGTAGTCGCGCTTGTCCGCGCCCTGGTAGATCTGCCGCGGGCGGGCGATCTTCTGCTCGGGGTCGAGCAGCATCTCCTCCCACTGCGCGATCCAGCCGGCGGTGCGGGCGATGGCGAACAGCACGGGGAACATGTCCACCGGCAGCCCCATGGCCTGGTAGATCAGGCCGGAGTAGAAGTCCACGTTCGGGTACAGCTTCCGCGAGACGAAGTAGTCGTCCTGCAGCGCGATCCGCTCGAGTTCGAGGGCGATGTCGAGCAGCGGGTTCTTGCCCGTGACCTCGAACACCTCGTAGGCGACCTGCTTGATGATCTTGGCGCGCGGGTCGTACGACTTGTAGACGCGGTGGCCGAAGCCCATCAGGCGTCCCTCGCCGGACTTCACGCGCTTGACGAAGTCGGGGACGTGGGAGACCGAGCCGATCTCGCTGAGCATCCGGAGCACGGCCTCGTTGGCGCCGCCGTGCAGCGGCCCGTAGAGGGCGGCGATCCCCGCCGCCACCGATGAGTACGGGTCGGCCTGCGACGACCCCACCACCCTGACGGCGGTCGTGGAGCAGTTCTGCTCATGGTCGGCGTGCAGCACGAACAGGATCTCCAGGGCCCGCTCGATGCGGGGGTCCGGCTTGTACTTAAGCTCGGACATCTTGAACAGCATGGACAGGAAGTTGCCGACGTAGCTGAGCTCGTTGTCCGGGTGGACGAAGGGCAGGCCAAGGCTGTGCCGGTAGGCGAAGGCGGCGAGCGTCGGCAGCTTGGCGATGAGCCGGCGGATATGAAGCTGGATGTTCTCCGGGTCCCGGTCGCCGGCATCCGGGTAGAAGGTCGACAGCGCACCGACCGACGCCAGCAGCATCCCCATCGGGTGGGCGTCGTACC
>JAGWRA010000136.1 GCA_028876655.1 Acidobacteriota bacterium
GCCGGCGATGCCGCATCGCGCAGCGGCCGGGCACGCCGCGGCGTCGCGCGCCGCGCGCCTGCCGCGCGAGTGGACCGGCCACAACCGGCGGCTCGGCGACTATTTCCGCGCCACCGGCTATCCCGCCTACGATCCGCATCCGCGCTACATCGGCGAGCTGCGCGGGTCGTGGCACCAGATGGGGCAGCAGTACGGCGAGCGGGCCGGCGATCTGATCCGGATGGTCTACGAAGGCTGGTATCGCGAGCTGATGCCGATCCAGGGGACGCCCGCCGTGATGACAGCCTACCTGCGCCAGCAGGAGGCCTACTACGACGCGCTCGTGCCGGAGGCGCTGGAGCTGATGCACGGCATCGCCGACGGCGCCACCACGGAGCTGGCGGCTTCGGCGTTCCCGCGCGAGCTGAGCCACTTCGACAAGATCCTGATGATCAACAGCTACTTCGGCCTGATGGGACGGCCGCCCGTCTCGCAGACGGCCGACCTGGCGCCCGAGGATCAGATCGTCCACTGCTGCAGCGGCGCGGTGATGCTCGGCCCCGCCACGAAGGACGGGAAGACGATCCACGTCAGCTCGGAGGATCAGCACTTCTTCCCGCAGGAGTACCTCGTCACGTTCATCGCGCGGCCGAGCGATCCCCGTGCGCATCCCTACACGGTCACCGATTCGGCCGGCGAGATCGGCAGCGAGCACGCGCAGAACGATCGCGGCGTGACGGTCAGCGGCTACGCCGGCGGCGGCATCGGCATCCTCGGGCCGACGATCGACCAGCCGTTCTCCGGCTACCGGCGCGCCGGCCTCGACTGGCAGGTGGGCGACTTCTATGCCGCGGCGTTTGCCGACAGCGCGACGCACGCCGTGGAGCTGCTGACGGTCGGCCGGCCGTCGTATCGCGCGAAGTCCGGGCGGAAGATCGTGATCGGCAAGTGCACGCTCGGCGCCAACTGGGTCGTCTCCGACGGCAGCAGCGCCTTCGTCGTCGAGAGCATCCCGGCCGACCAGCACGGGATCGCGCGCTACGCCATCCGCAGGCCGGGCGACATGGGCGAGAAGGACGCCCGCTACATCGTCTCGACCAACAACGTCGAGGCGAAGGACAGCTACACCGAGGAGAACGTCCACGATCCGGCGCACCCGATGAGCCAGCACGGCAGCGGCACCCAGCAGCCCGCGCACTTCGGGCTGAACAGCATGGGGACCAGGTTCTGGACCTTCATGACGCTGATCGACCGACACTACGGCGACATCACGGTCGACCAGGTGCAGCAGTGGCGGACGACCCACTACGTCTACGACCGCGCCGGCGTGCGGCACGACGAGGTGGAGGTCGAGGGGAAGAAGGTGCCGGTCTACCTGGCGCCGGGCGTGGCCACGCTCTGCCGGCACACCTTCGACCAGCCGGGGACCGACAGCTTCAAGGGCATCAATATTTATGTGAGCCTGTCGGTGGCGCAGGATCTGGTGTCCTGGCGGACCAAGGGCCGGCCGTGCGAGTGGGTCGGGCCGTGGGACCGGCTGTCGCTGAAGGAGCCGCCGGAAGAGACGACGGCGTAAGGGAAGAAGGGGGGCCGGCGACGGCCGCCGGCCATGGGAATTTCGTGTGTCGTGACGGGTGGGGCGGCGTCCGTTTCACAGATTTCGTTCGACCGTGCGCTCGTGTTCCGGGTTTTTCGTTGACAGACTCCGGCGCTGGTACCAGACTCGCGGCCATTCTGGAGGATCGCGACATGACCAGCATCCACGCGCACGCGCGCTACCTGCGTCCGTTCCGCTTCCGCACCTGGGCTCTGACGGTCGCCGTCGTCCTGGGGTTCGCCCTGACTGGCGTCCACCTGGCCGCCGAGCCGGCGCCGCCCGCGCAGGCGCAGGACATGGGGGCGACGCCCGCCGCCACGCCGATCACGGTGTCGCTCATCCTGAAGGTCCGGAACGCCAATGGCCTCGAGGCGTTCGTGGCGGCCACGCAGACGCCGGGCTCGCCCGCGTTCCGGCGGTTCCTCTCGTTGAACGACTTCGTGCAGCGCTTCGCGCCGAGTTGGGGCGACATTGCGACGATCACGCACTACCTCGCCGGCTTCGGCATCACGGTGACCGACGTCTATGCGGATCACCTGGTGCTGAAGGCGACTGGCACGGCCGACGCGTTCAATCAGGCGTTCTCGGTCGACCTGCACGACTACTCCGAGGACGGCCACCATTTCCGCCGGCCGCGGCATCACCCGCGCATCCCGCTGCTGCTGCAGGACCTGCTCGCCGCCGTCGAAGGCCTGAGCAACCAGCCGCAGTTCCACCCGATGCACGTCAATGCGAACGGCACGGCGCGCGTCCCGCTCGTGACGGGACCGCTGGCGCTGCCGCCGAGCGGGTCGACGGCGACCGGCGTGCCGGGACAGTACACGGTCGGCGACGTCGCGAACCTCTACGACATCAATCCGCTCTACGCCGAGCACGTCGACGGCCGCGGCCAGACGGTCGGCATCGCCACGCTGGCGGACTTCGATCCGAACGACGCGTACGCGTACTGGAGCCAGATCGGCCTCGACGTCGATCCCGACCGGATCACGCAGGTTCACGTGGACGGCGGCGGGCCGCTCGGGGCCTCGGCCGGCTCCGATGAGACGACGCTGGACGTCGAGCAGTCGGGCGGAATTGCCCCGGGCGCCCGGGTCGTCGTCTACGATGCGCCCAACACGGACGCCGGCTTCATCGACCTGTTCTATCGGGCCGCGTCCGACAACCTCGTCGACAGCCTGTCGACGAGCTGGGGCCTGTCGGAGGTGTACTACCTGCCCGACAACCAGGGACAGGGCGACTTGACGCCCGAGCTGCTGGCCTTCCACCAGGCGTTCCTCGAGCTGGCGGCGCAGGGGATTTCGAGCTTCGCCTCCTCGGGCGACAGCGGGGCGTACGACGCCAACGACGCGTACAACGACCCGGTCGACAACGTGCTGTCGGTCGACGCGCCGGCGTCCGACCCCGCCATCACTGCCGCGGGTGGGACGACGACGCCGGTCGGCTTCACCTTCCCGACGCTGTGCGCCCCGACCGTGCCGCCGCTCGTCGTTCCCGCCGAGCAGGTGTGGGGCTGGGACTACATCCAGAACTACCTCGTCCAGCAGTGCGGCCAGGCCGGGTTCCAGGACGCGCTGTTCCCGGTCGGTGGCGGCGGCGGCGTGAGCGTGTTCTGGCCGCGGCCGGCCTATCAGTACGGGACGCCCGGCATGCGGACGAGCGAGCCGGGCCAGAGCATCGTGTATCAGGGCCAGGATCTGCTCGACCTGCCGGCGGGCTTCAGGGGCCGCAACCTGCCGGACGTGTCGCTCGACGCCGATCCGTTCACCGGATTCCTCCTCTATTTCGAGGGGGGCTGGAGCGCCGGGTGGGGCGGCACCAGCTTCGTGGCGCCGCAGCTCAACGGCGTGAGCGCGCTGCTCGCGCAGAAGGCCCATGGGCGCATCGGGTTGTGGAATCCGATGCTCTACCGACTGAAGGACGGCTATCACTCGAGGCGCTGGTCGCCGCTCGTGGACATCACGGCGGGCGACAACTGGTTCTACAACGGGATGCCGGGCTACGAGCCGGGCGCGGGCCTCGGCGTGCTCGATGTCGCCAATCTGGCCTCGGCGATCGGCCGTTCCGGCGGCTACACGCACTGAGCGGATCCCACCGACGGATGGGGCGGCCCCCAGGAGCCGCCCCATCCCTTCGTCCGGCCCACGCAACTTTCGGTCTCGCCGTTCCGTCTAAGGCCGACATGAGAACCCCAGCAGTGATGCGGCGCGGCGGCAGCTTCGTCTGGATGGCGGTCGCGATGCTGGCCCTGGGGGTCGGGGCGACCACGGCCATCTTCTCGGTGGTCAACGGCGTGATGCTGCGGCCGCTGCCGTTTCGCGACCCGGGCCAGCTGGTGCTGGTGGGCGAGCGGGTGCCATCGATTCCGGGCTTCGATCAGTTCGCCTACTTCGACACCCCGTCGGCCTTCTTCGCCTGGCAGAAGCGGGCGACCGACTTCACGGGGCTGGCGGCGCTGCAGGGGAACTCGTTCACGCTGGCCGGTAACGGCCGGCCGCGCCAGCTGCACGGGGCGCGCGTCACCGTGAACTTCTTCGACGTGCTCGAGGTGCGGCCCCAGCTGGGCCGGCTGTTCGCGCCGCCGGACGAGACCGACACGTCGCGGCCGATGGTGATCACCGACGCGCTGTGGCGGTCGGCGTTCAACGCCGATCCCGGCGTGATCGGCCGCCATGTCGGCGTGCCGGGGCGCGAGGCCCGGATCGTCGGCGTGCTGCCGGCCGACTTCCGGCTGGCCGGGCGCGAACTCGGGCCGATGCTCGACGGCGAGCCGACGGACTACTTCATCCCCCTGTACTTCGATCCCGCCACCATGGGCGACGACCTGACGGTCGTCTTCGGCAATTTCAACTACACCGTGATCGGCCGGCTGCGTCCCGGGGTCACGCAGGCGCATGCGCTGGCGCAGCTGAACGTGATCCAGGCCGATCTCGCCCGCACGAGCCCCGAGAAGCTGCCGCTCTACGCGCGGCTCACCACCGTCCGCGACTATGCCGTGGCCGAGGCGCGCCAGGAACTCTGGCTGCTGCTCGCCGGCGTCGGCGCGGTGCTGCTGATTATCTGCGTGAACCTCGGCGGGCTCTGGACGACGCGCATCGCCGATCGGCGGCGCGACTGGGCGATCCGCGCGGCGCTCGGCGCGGCGCCGGGGCGGCTCGTCCGCCAGATTCTCGGCGAGAGCCTGGTGCTGGCGCTGATTGGCGGCGGGCTCGGCATCGCCTGCGCCGCGGCCGGACTCCACGCGCTGCTCGCGATGGCGCCGGCCGGCATTCCGCGGCTGGACGAAGTCCGGATGGACTGGCGCGTGCTCGCCTTCGGCGTGGGGCTGGCGCTCGTGGCGGGACTCGTCACGGGCCTCGTGCCGGCGCTGCGGCTCGGCCTCGGCGATCCGCAGGCCGCGTTGAAGGGGGGCGGCGCCGCGACGACGGCGGATCACACCAGCCTGCGATCGCGCCGCGTCCTGATCGGCGTGCAGGCGGCCTTGTCGACGCTGCTGCTCGTGGCGACGGGCCTCCTCGGCCTCAGCTTCTACCAGCTGATGACCCGTCCCACCGGCTTCTCGACCGAGCACGCGCTGACCGCGAAGGTGATCGTCAACGCCTACACCGACCCCCAGCGCGATCACATCCTGCGCGACCTGCCGGCGGCCCTCGAGGCGATTCCCGGGGTCACGCGCGCCGCCTTCACCAGCCACCTGCCGCTGCAGGGCGAGACCTGGATCGACTATGCCGGCGTGCCGGGCAAGGTCTACACGAAGGCCGAGCAGCCGAGCGTGAACGTGCGCTTCATCAGTCCGGGCTACTTCCCGGCGGTCGGCATCCCGTTGCTGGCGGGGCGAGGCCTGCGCGAGAGCGACCGCCCCGCGGGCTGGCCGCCGAAGGACCAGGACGCCAGGGCGGCCATGCCGGGTGCGGTGGTGCTGTCGCGTGCGGCGGCACACCTGCTCTGGCCGGGCGTGGACCCGAGAGACCTGGTCGGGCGGAAGATCGTGCACAACGACCAGCCGAACCAGACCGTCGTCGGCATCGCGGCCGACGCCCTGGACGGCTCCCTGACCGGCACGCCGCCGGCGGTGCTGTACATGCCGTACTGGGAGTATCCCCCCTACTCGCCGGCGGTGGTCCTGCGGACCACGCTGCCCCCCTCGGCACTGGAAGGCCCGTTCGAGGCGGCGGTGTGGCGGCTGGCGCCCGACGCGCCGATCGCCCGGCTCGAGCCACTCGCCTCGCTGCGTGCCGAGGCGGTCGCGCCGCAGCGCTATCAGCTGACCCTGCTGCTGCTGTTCGCCGCCGTCGCGCTGCTGCTGGCGGCGACGGGGGTCTACGCGCTGGTCGCGCACAGCGTCACGCAGCGGCGCAAGGAGCTCGCGATCCGGATGGCCATGGGGGCGGACAGCGCAGATCTGTGGCGTCTCGTGCTGCGCCACGCGCTGGGGCCCGTGGCGTGGGGGGTAGCCGCCGGTCTCGTCGTGGCGCTCGCCGCCCGGCGCGTCCTGGCGAGCCTGCTGTTCGACGTCAGCCCGGCGAACCCGGCCGTCCTCGTCGCCGTCGCGGCCGCCGTGCTGACCGCGGCCGTGGTCGCCAGTCTGCACCCGGCCTTCCGCGCCACGCGGACCGATCCCATTCGCGCGCTCCGCTCGGAGTAGCCCTGCCGCCGGTGCCGGCCGGCACCGGCCGGTGTCGGGCACCGCAGGGGACTGCCCGCCCGGTGGTAGACTGGCGGCCGCATGACGTCTTCCCTGAAGGACGTGCCGCTCTTCGCCGGCCTGCCGGAGGCCGAGCGCAGCCTCCTCGAGCAGCGCCTGCAGCGCTGCGACTTCCTCCCCCAGTCGGTCATCGTCCGCGAGGGCAGTGCGGGTGACGCCGCGTTCCTGGTGCTGTCCGGGCGGGTCGCCGTGCGGCGGAAGGATGCCGACCTGGGCGTGGAGTTCCTGCTGAGCGAGCTCGGGCCCGGGCAGATGTTCGGCGAGATGGCGCTGCTGATGCAGCGGCCGCGCACCGCGTCGGTCGTGGCGCTCGAGCCGACGACCTGCGCGAAGCTGGCGCGCGGCGACTTCGAGCGGGTCATGCGCGACCATCCGGAGGCGGCGCTGGGGATGGCCGTCGCGCTCGCCGAGCGCCTCGAGCGGATGAACCAGCACTCGCTCGTCGAGTTCGTCAATCTCGGACGCCTGCGGATCGATCCGCGGGTCCTGGCGCTGGTGCCGATGTCGATCGTCACCGGGCACCAGGCGGTGCCGATCGCCTTCTGCAACAATCGCCTCACGCTCGCCATGACGAACCCGAACGACATCGTCGCGTTCGACGACGTGCGGCGGATCCTGAAGGGCGTCCTGATCGAGCCGGTGATCGTCACCGAGGACGACTTCCACCGCTTCATGACGACGACGTATCCGCAGCTCACGCTGCGGCCGGAGGTCCCGGAGGCGCGGCCGGCCGGACGGCCGGGCGCGGCGGTGCCGGCGGAGGGTGGATCGGCCGGCGCGGCGATGGGGGAGCTGCTCCAGTCCGATCTCGTGCGCGATCTCCAGCTGGTGGCGGACGTGCCCGACACCGGCGGCGAGACGAAGCAGGACCTGATGAGCGCGTCCGAGGACGCGCCGATCATCCGCCTGGCGAATTCCATCCTCGGTCTGGCGATCAAGCAGGGGGCGAGCGACATCCACATCGAGCCGATGGAGGGGGACGTCACCGTCCGCTTCCGGATCGACGGCGAGCTGCGGGTCATCGAGCGGCTGCCGAAGAAGGTGCAGCTCGGGCTGATCTCCCGGTTGAAGATCCTCAGCCGGCTCGACATCGTCGAGAAGCGGCTGCCGCAGGACGGCCGGATCAGCGTGATGATGGAGACCAAGCCGATCGACCTGCGCGTCTCCACGATGCCGGGCAAGTGGGGCGAGAAGGTCGTGATGCGCATTCTCGACAAGTCGAACACGCGCCTCGGCCTCGACAAGCTGATCTCGCACGCGCCGACACTGGAGCTCGTGCGGGGGATGATCGCGCAGCCCTACGGCATCATCTACGTCGCGGGGCCGACCGGCTCGGGGAAGACGACCACGCTCTACTCGGCGCTGGTGGAGATCAACGACCCGGGCATCAACATCTCCACGGCCGAGGATCCCATCGAGTACGACCTGCCGGGGGTCACGCAGATCCAGGTGAACACGGACATCGGCCTGACGTTCGCCACGGTCCTGCGCGGTTTCCTGCGCCAGGATCCCGACGTGCTGCTCATCGGCGAGACCCGCGACCGCGAGACGGCGCACGCGGCCGTCGAAGCGGCGCTCACCGGCCACCTCGTCTTCACCACGATTCACACCAACAGCGCGGCGACCGTGTTCACGCGGCTGGGCGAGATGGGCATCGAGCCGTTCCTGGTGTCCTCGTCCACGATCGGCGTCATCGCGCAGCGGCTCGCGCGCCGGCTGTGCCAGTCGTGCAAGGAGCCCTACGAGGCCGAGCCCGAGACGTGTGCCTTCTTCGGCCTGCCCCCCGGGACGACGCTGTATCGGAGCCGCGGGTGCAACGCCTGCGGCGGCCGCGGGTTGAAGGGGCGGATCGGGATCTACGAGGTCCTGAAGATGACGGCCGAGCTGCGGCGGATGGTGGGCCAGGGGGCGCCAGCCGAGGAGATCCACGCCGCCGCCCTGGCCGGCGGCTTGATCGATCTGAAGCGCTACGCCGCGATCCTCCTGACCGAAGGCCTTACGACGGTCGAAGAGGTGACGAGCGTCGTCAGCGTCGAGTCCTGAGGGACCAGGCTCGGGCGGGCGGTCTCACCACCCGCCGCCCCGGCTCTCGTGCGCGAGGGTCGGTACGCGCGTCACCGTATTGAACGTGTCGCCGGGATGCAGCCCGACGACAGCGGAGACGCGAGGCTGGGTGCGCATGGTCAGTCCTTCTTCTTCGCGAGGGTGTAGCTGGCGATCAGCCACCGGCCGCCGATCCGGCGCACCGTGATGACGACGGCGTCCGTGCCGGCGTCGCCGCCGTGCTCGACTTCGTTCGACGTCATGTACACGACGCTCGCCGTCACCGAATAGCCGGTTGCCGTCCGGCGGACGCGATGGATCTCGATATGGTCCGGCCACGGGCTCGACGTGAGACGGCCCGGCGCGCTCTGCACGTCCTTCTTCCAGGCGGCCAGCAGCGACGGATCCACGAGACTGCCGTATGTCGTGTCGAGCTCCTGCGGGACGTCCGGGGCCAGCAGCGACACGTTCTGCAACTGAGCGCCGAAGCGGGTCACCAGGGCGCGAACGGCGGCGTCGGCCGACTCGTGCCTCGGACCCGGCGCCGGTTGCGCACCAGCCCCCGCCGTCATCGCGACGATGGCGGCCAGGGCGAAGAGCGATCGGGCGAGCGTGGGACGGATTCTCATCATGGGCGGCAGTCTACTGCCGAATGCGATATCCGGGATCACGCATGGCGCGAAATCCCGACGTCAGGCGTCCGGTCACACGGCCCCTCGTGTTTCGCCGGGAGATGCCGATTTCCGTTCTGCGCCTGTGGTAGGATGCGCTACCTCATCTGTCGGGGCGCTGCTGGACGCCGTCGTGCCGGCGCGCACCGCACGGGAAGACCGTCGCACGTTATTCCGTTGTCAGGAGACGACGTCATGTTGAGACGACTTGCGGTCGTGCTGCTCGTGGGAATCGCGCTCGTCACCACCGGGTGCCTCGACATCGAGGAGACGGTGACCTTGAACCGCAATCTGTCCGGGCAGGCCGGCTTCAGCATGAAGGTCGACGCGGAGCCGCTGGTGCCGTTCATGGCGGCGATGCAGCGGCAGATGCAGGGGAAGAGCGGCCCCCCGACCGCCCAGGATCTCGCGGCGGCGCGCGCCGAGATGCTCAAGGACGCCAACCCGAAGGAGGACTTCGAGAAGGACAAGCGCGAGATGGCGCAGAGCCTGCCGCCCGGGGTCAAGCTCCTGAATGCCGACTTCACCCAGAACGGCCTGAAGTCGGCGGCGAGCGCGATGTTCTCGTTCGAGAACCTGGCCGCGCTGCGGCAGGTCATGTTCGACAAGCCGTCGAGCACGGACGCGGACCAGGGTGGCGGTCCCCAGAATCCCGTGTCCCAGCCGTTCGACGGCCTCGAGGTGAAGGACCAGGGGTCCACGATCCTCATCACCAGCTCGGTGGTCGACCCGATGACGGGCGCGAAATCGCAGATGCAGCAGATGCCGATGGACGCCGCCATGCAGCAGCAGTTCGCGGCGATCTTCAAGGGGCTGCGGGTGGCGGTGAAGATTACGGCGCCCTTCACGATCGTCGAGCAGAACGCGACGCGGAAGGAAGGCAATACGCTGATCTGGGAGTTCGACACGTCGAAGCTGCAGACGATGACGCCCGATCAGATCGCCCACGGGATCCGCGTCGTGTACAAGAAGTAGAACGGGCGATCGCCCCCGCGCGCCGCGAGGCGCGGCGCGCGGGGACGATCGGCCCTCACTCGAAGTTCCCCCGGATTCCCTGGAACCCGGCCCGGGCCTGCCGGGCGATCCACCGGATCACGCGCGCGTCGTTGTAGGCGAACGCCAGGATGTGATTCAGCGTGGAGAAGCAGTGCGGCTGGCACTGCGTCTTCATCGCGGCCAGCGCCGGGCCGTCGATGCGCGGCTGCTCGATCGTCCCCCAGTCGTGCGTCGACGAGTACATCGGGAAGCAGGGAGCCAGCGTGCCGTCGGTCCGGACGATCAGGCTGTTCTGGCCCGCCCGGCAGTTCCACGCCTCCAGCCCCCCGCGCATGAACGCCTTCATCTGGGCCAGCCGCTCGATCGAGTTGGCCATGCGGTAGCCGTCGCGCTGCCGGTCGATCAGCCAGTCGATCAGCCCGTCCACCGCCGCGAAGTCCTCCGGCCGGATGAACAGGCCGTTGTCCTGCAGCTTGTGGTAGTGCGGCTGCTCGGTCAGCGGCGACTCGACGATGTGGTAGTCGGTGGCGATGCCGTGCTCGTGGGCGATCTCGGTGAGCTGGCGGACGTCGTCGAGGTTCGCCCGGGTGATGCACATGTTCAGGAAGACCGTGTACCCGTAGCGGTACTGGCGCCGGATCAGGTAGTCGACGTTCGCGCGGATCGGCGCGAGCGCCTTCGGCAGCCCCGGACGGACGTCCACGGCGTCCACGGCCAGGTTCACGGTGGCGACGCCGGCGTCGGCCAGGCGATCGATCGTGTCGGGCCGGAGCAGCCGGCCGTTGGTGGGGAGGTACACCCAGAAGCCGCGCTGCGTGGCGTAGTCGATCACCTTGTGCGCGAACGCCGGCCGCAGCAGCACCTCGCCGCCCATCAGCGCGAGCACGCGGCCCGTCGTCCCGCGCAGCCAGTCGATCGATCGTCGCGCCACCTCTTCGGTCATCCCCTTCACGTGGTTGTCGTACGCCCAGCAGTAATCGCAGTCGAGGTTGCACTTCCACTCGGTGAACAGGTAGGTGATGAGCGGATGGAAGTCGCCCGGCAGGAGGCGCGACTTCAGGTAGGGGAGGGCCCACCCCTGCATCGCCCGCCCGACCTGCGCGGCCGTCCAGCGCCGGTGCCCCTCGACCGCATCGCGCGCGCAAGCTTCGTAGTCGATCCCGTCGTCGCCGAGCAGCTCGGGGTGGCGGGGAAAGACCGGCTCGGGCAGCGACACGGGACCGCGTGCGGGCGGCAGGACGGACCGGGCGTCGGCCGGCTGCGTCAGCTGCTCGTGGAGGTGGACGTCGAGACGGAACGCCGGCGCCGCATCCTGGTCGCGATCGTGGTCGTCACGCAGCATAGAGCCTCCAGCAGAGAAGGGCGCGTCAGGCGCGCAGGCGCGTCTCGTACTCGGCGAGCCGGCGTTCGAGCTCCTCGGGCGACCACCGGCGGCCCGCCCGGAGGTCGTCGACGTAGCGGGTGAGGAAGTAGTGGATCGTCTCGACGCGGATCCGGATGGATCCCGCCGGGCGGTTCTCGTCGACGTCCTTGAACGAGAAGTAGGGCGTGCCGGAGCGTTCGATGATCGACTCGATCACGCTGTACACGGGGGCGTCGTGGCCGCACTTGAAGCTCGACAGCTCCAGCGCGACGAGGTTCGGGTGCCGCGCCGTGAACTTCGCCGCCCACACCTTGTGGTTCGTGCCGGCCGAATAGCTGTTCTTCCAGACGTCGGTGATGGCCAGCGGACCGGGCACGAGCCCGGCGCGCACCTCGTCGCCGAACAGCCGCTCCAGGACGTCCGCATCCATCGGCAGCGTGCTCTGGGAGAAGATCGGGTAGCCCAGCTTCTGGAACGCGTCGAGCACCTCGTGGTTCAGGCCGGGGTCGTGGTGGTAGGGCCGTCCGAGCAGGACGAGGCCGACGCGCCGCTCGCGCTCCAGCTGATCCAGGACGGCGCGGCCGCGCTGCCGCAGCCCCGCCTCGAAGGCCGCGAGTTCCCGGAAGCCGGCGTCGACCGCCCGCGCGTTCTCCGCTTCGGACAGCCCGAGCGCCTCGCCCCACGCCTGGAACAGCTGCCGGCCGAGTGCCGCCCGGTCGGCCAGGTCGACCATCGGGTTCACGTAGCGCACCCCGAGCTGCGCGAACAGATCGGCCTCTTTGGTGAAGGCGGCCCTGACCATGTCGGGGGTCACCGTCACGGTCGGGCAGGCATACGAGCCCACCAGGTGCGTCAGCGGCGTGTGGAGGGTGTTGAACATCGGGAAGAAGATGTAGTCGAGCGGCCGCTTCGCGTGCTTCACGGCGAGGAGGTTGTGCACGTGCGCGAGGGCGACCTTGGCGGGGAAGCACGGATCGACGGCGCCGCGCGTCGCGCCGGCGCGGTACATCTCGTCGCTCGTGTAGTCGGAATAGACGAGGTGCTCGCCGGGGATCCCGAGGCTCTCGAAGTAGCCGCCGAAGAACGGCGCGTAGATGTACAGGTTCAGCGCGCGCGGCAGGCCGA
>JAGWRA010000012.1 GCA_028876655.1 Acidobacteriota bacterium
GGCTCCCTGATTGACCACATGCGTGTAGATCATGGTCGTGTTCAGATCCCGGTGTCCGAGTAACTCCTGCACGGTTCGGATGTCGTAGCCGTCTTCGAGCAGGTGGGTCGCGAACGAAAGCGCCTGCGGCCACGCGAGCCCGACCTTCCGACAGACCAGAGAACGGCCCGAAGCCAACCGGGTGCTGGGCATCACCGGGCAGTCAGCATCATTCAATGGCGGCGGGGCCCCACCCCCGCCGCTGACTGACGCTGATGCCTCGCCTCAGATCTGCATGTCTTCGGCTCGGCATGGCCGCAGGCGCTCCCCCCTTGCTCCTCACGAACCGAAGGACTATCCTGAACCCTTCCGGACAACTCCAGATGATCCCGGCGCGACCGTATCCGCCGCCCGGGCGGGTTCTCTTCTTCTGACGGGGGCTTGCATGGCTCCGAAAGACGAGACGCGTTCCGAACTCGACGAGCGCTCCGGCGTGAGCCGTCGCTTCTTCCTGAAAACCGTCGGCGCCGGCGGCGTCGCCGCCAGCGTGATCGACGGCCTGCAGGAAGCCCTGCCGCACGCGCAGGAAGCCGGCACCGCGGCCGCGCCGGCCGCCATCGGCCCGGGGCCGGTGCCGATCACGCTGAACGTGAACGGCCAGCGGCTCTCGCTGAAGGTCGAGCCGCGCACCACGCTGCTCGATGCCCTGCGGAATCATGCGGGGCAGACGGGCAACAAGCGGGTCTGCGACCGCGGCTCCTGCGGCGCCTGCACGATGATCATCGACGGGCGCACCCGCTACGCCTGCTCGACGCTCGCCATCGAGGCCCAGGGCCACGACATCCGCTCGATCGAGGGGCTCGCGAAAGGGACGGTGCTCCATCCCGTGCAGCAGGCCTTCGCCGAGGCCGACGGCATGATGTGCGGCTTCTGCACGCCGGGCTTCGTCATGTCGGCGGTGGCGCTGCTCGAGAAGAACCCGCACCCGACCGTCGAGGAGGCGAAGCGGGCGCTCGACGGCAACATCTGCCGCTGCGGCACCTACGTCCGCGTGCTCGAAGCGGCACTGAAGACGAAGGGGGTGGCTCGTGGCTGAAGCACGCCAGGTCCCCGAGGTCGCCGCACCGGCCGTCGCGCAGGGCAACGCCGCCTACGCGTGGCCCACGCACCCCACCTACATGGGCACGGACGTCCAGCGGATCGACGGCCCCGACAAGGTGACCGGCCGCGCCAAGTACTCCTACGACATCCAGCGTCCCAACATGCTCTACGGCCGCATCGTCCGGTCGCCGCACCCCCGGGCGCGCGTGGTGGCGATCGATCTGACGATGGCCCGCCAGGCGCCGGGCGTGAAGGCGGCGCTGGCGGTGGTCGAGCCGAACGCGATCTTGATGTTCCAGGGCGAGGAAGTCGCAGCGGTCGCGGCCGCCACCGAGGAGCAGGCGCGCGATGCCGCGCGGCTGGTGAAGGTCCAGTACGAAGTCCTGCCGCCGCTGACGAGCGTCGAGCAGGCGATGAGCCCAGACGCGCCGAAGGTGTTCCCCGACGGGAACGTGCGCGAGGGTGCCGCCGAAGAGACGGGCGATCTGGCGGCCGGCTTCAAGGCGGCCGCGCACGTCGTCGAGCAGACCTACAACACGCAGGTGCAGACGCACGTGTCGCTCGAGACGCACGGCTGCGTCTGCGAGTGGGACGGCGACAAGCTCACGGCCTGGGTCTCCACGCAGGCCGTGCACGGCACGCGCGAGGGGTTCGCCCAGGCGCTGAAGATCCCGCAGGCGAACGTCCGCGTGATCACGCAGTACATGGGCGGCGGCTTCGGCAGCAAGTTCGCTCCCGATGCGCAGGGGATCATCTGCGCCAACCTCGCGAAGCAGGCCGGCGCACCCGTGCACCTGATGCTCGACCGCAAGGAAGAGCACCTGGCGACCGGCAACCGGCCGTCGGCCTACGCGAAGATCCGCGCCGGCGTGTCGGCCGACGGCATGCTGACGGCCTTCGACGCCCAGACGTGGGGGACGGGCGGCGCCGGCGTCGGAGCCGGCTTCCCGCTGCCCTACATCTATCAATTCCCGAACCGGCGGCGGCAGCACAAGGACGTCTACATCAACGCCGGCGGCGCGCGCGCGATGCGGGCCCCGGGCCATCCGCAGGGCTGCTTCATCACCGAGGTGCTGATGGACGAGCTCGCCGATCTGGTGAAGCTCGATCCGGTCGATTTCCGGATGAAGAACCTGCCGCCCGACGCGCCGGACGCGCGGTGGCGCGCGTACTTCCCGATCGCCGCGAAGCTGTTCGGCTGGGACAAGCGGCATCCGACCGGCGATGCGACCCCGGGGCCGATCAAGCACGGCTTCGGCTGCTCGGCGAACCGGTGGGGCGGCGGCGGGCGGGGCAGCCACGCGCACTGCGAGATCCTGCCCGACGGCGGCGTCATCATGCGGTGCGGCACGCAGGACATCGGCACCGGCACGCGGACGCTGGTGTCGATCGTCACGGCCGAGACGCTCGGCCTGCCGATCGACGCCGTGAACACGGAGATCGGCGACAGCCTCTATCCGTTCAGCGGCGGCAGCGGCGGCAGCACCACGGCGGCGTCGGTCACGCCGGCGATCCGGGTGACGGCCGTCAAGGCGCTCGACGCGCTGAAAGCGAAGGTCGCGCCGAAGCTCGGCGTGCCGCCGGCCGACCTCGTCGCGAGCGACGGGCGCCTCCATGCCCGGAACGACCGGGCGAAGGGGATGACCTGGAAGGAGGCCTGCCGCACGCTCGGCGCCGAGCCGATTGCCGTCGATGGCGAGTGGCAGCCGGGGCTGTCGGCCAGCGGCACGAGCGGCGTGCAGATGGCCGAGGTCGAAGTGGACACGGAGACCGGCGTGTCGAAGGTCACGCGCCTGGTCTGCGTGCAGGACTGCGGCCTGATCGTGGACAAGCTGACGGCCGAGAGCCAGGTGATCGGCGGCGTGCTCTTCGGCGTGAACTACGCGCTGTTCGAGGATCGCATCCTCGATCGCAACACGGGCCAGATGGTGAACCCGAACATGGAGTGGTACCTGATCGGGGGCCCCTCGGACGTGCCGGAGATCACGGCGCACCTGGTCGATCAGCCCGAGCGCGGCGTGATCGGCCTCGGCGAGCCGCCCGCCGTCGCGACGGCCGCGGCCATCGCCAACGCCATCGCGAACGCCACCGGCGTCCGGCTGCGCAGCCTGCCGATGACGCCCGACAAGGTACTAGCCGCCCTGGAGCAGCAGCGGGCAGGAGGGACGCGGTGAAAGCGTTCAGCTACGTCGACGCCGCCAACGAGAAGGACGCGCTCGCCTCGCTGGGGACCGAGCGGAACCAGGTGCTCGCCATCGGCGGCGGCATGGACCTTCTCGGCATGATGAAGGACTACCTCGTCCAGCCGGTCCGGCTGGTGAACGTCAAGCGCCTCGACGCGACGATCGCGCGGACGCCGGACGGCGGGTTGCGGATCGGATCGGCCGTGCGGCTGATCGATCTCATCGAGCACGCCGACGCGCGGCGGATGTACCCCGCGCTCGTCGAGCTGGCCGAGCAGGTCGGCACGCCGCAGATCCGGAACGCCGGCACGGTCGGCGGCAACCTGAACCAGCGGCCGCGCTGCTGGTACTTCCGGAACGAAGAGTTCCACTGCCTGAAGAAGGGCGGCGCGACCTGCTTCTCGGTGAACGGCGAGAACCAGTTCCACGCCATCTTCGGCGAAGGACCCTGCCACATCGTCCATCCCTCGAACCTCGCCGTGGCCTGCCTCGCCTACGGCGCGACGTTCCGCCTTGCCGGACCCTCGGGCGCGCGCGAGGTCGAGGCCGAGCAGTACTTCCAGATGCCCGATCACAACCTGTATGCCGAGAACGTGCTGCAGCCCAACGAACTGCTGACGCACGTCACGCTGCCGGCGCCGATGGCCGGACTGAAGAGCGCGGCGTACGAGGTCCGCTTCAAGCAGGCGCACGACTGGCCGCTTGCCTTCGCCACCGCCGCCCTCGTGATGGAGGGGCAGACGGTGAAGTCGGCCCGCATCGTGATGGGCGCCGTCGCGCCGGTTCCCTGGCGGGCGAACGAGGCCGAGCGGGCGCTTGCCGGCAAGACGCTCAGCGAGGAGACGGCCGGTCGGGCGGCCCTCGCGGCCGTGCAGGGGGCCCAGCCGATGAGCCGGAACGCTTATAAGGTGCGCGTGGCCCGGACGGCCGTCACGCGGGCGATCCTCAAGGCCGGCGGCATGAAGGTGGTGTGAGATGGATCATCCAACGCCTGCGTCCCGTCTCGTGAACGACACGCACTGCGCGAACCTGCGGCACAAGGGGATGTACGTCACCGCGACGCCCGACTCGCGCGAGCACGACTTCTACGACGCCTACGACGCGACGGTCTACTGGTGCACGCAGACCCAGAAACCCCTCGGCCCCGACGGCCGCCCGGTCCACGCCGACCACTGCAAGGGCGGCAGAGGGTGTTGCGAGCACTGAGAGAGCGCCACTCCAAGTGGCAATACCGTCTGTATCAAGATCCGGAGCGTCAGCGACGGCAACGCGCGGGGGTGGGGCCCCGCGCGGATTGAAGAATGAGGACAAGCTCATGAAGCGCACACTTGCACTGGCAGCGGCAATCGGTCTTCTGGCGTCCCCGGTGCTGGCCGGCACGCGGGGGACGGTGCGTGGCGAGTACGTCGAGGCCCGCACGGCCGAGGTGTTCACCGGCGGCTGCATCATGAGCAGCGAGGCCGGAACGGCCGGGCGTCATGCGCTGGTGGCCTGGCACGTCACCGACGGCCGATGGGACGGCGTGTCGCTGAACGGTCTCACGGTAATGGCGGCGCTCGCCGGCAACGTGAACCTCGGGATCCACGAGGTCGGCGGCGAGACGGCCCGCGTCGAGAGCGTGATCTTCGTCGACGCGCGCGCGACCGGTGCGCAGCGGGCGGCGCTCGTGTCGATGGCGAAGCACCTCTCGAAGGGGCTGCTCGATCGCGTCGTGAAGGTCGAGGCGGCGCCCGTGTCCTTCACGCAGGCCGACGGCCGCATCACCGTCACCGCGCGCGAGGCGACGCTGGTCGTCGGCGAGCATCTGGTGCACGACCCCAGTTGCGGCGCCATGCAGTGGTTCCATCCGCTGGTGCCGGTGCAGCAGGCGACACTCGGCATGACGCACGAGAACCGCTTCACCGGCACGGAGTTCGGCTGCAAGTGGAGCAGCCCGAACGTGCGCTCGTCGTTCTTCGGGACGTTTGCGTATTGATCGACATTCTTCAGTGGCGCCGGGGCCCCACCCCCGGCGCGAACTGACGCTGATGCCTCGCCTCGGATCTCCATGTCCTCGGCTCGGCATGGCCTTCGGCGAAGACCTCTTCGGACGGCCGCCCCTCGCACTTCGCATGGACCGGCCGCCCGTCGCACCCCTCACGTGGCACGTCGCACGTGACGAGCTGGCCGTGCCGTCCACCTCGTCCGGGCTTTCTTGTTACAATCACCGCCCATGACCCGCATCCTCCGTCTGCTCGTGGCCGCGCTGTTGCTGAGCGCGCCCGCCGCGGCTCAGACGCTGGCCGTCAAGCCGCAGAGTGATCCCGTCCCGGCCGGTCTCGCGCCGGCGCTGCAGCCGCTGCTGGCGCCGGGTGGCCAGAGGGTGACCGTTGGCATCACCACGTTGACGTTCTGGTGGGTGAAGAGCCTGCCGCTCGCCGGCGACACCACCGGCGCCCCCGACTGGAGCCAGGTGCCGGAGGGCTCGCTCGTCGGGGTCATGCAGACCTCCGATTCGTTCGCCGACATCCGCGGCCATTCGTTCAAGGCGGGCCTCTACACGCTCCGCTACGGCGTGCAGCCCGCTGACGGCAATCATCTGGGCGTGTCGCCCTATCGCGACTTCCTGCTCGTCGGCCCCGCCGCCGCCGACACGACGGCGGCACCTCTGGGGCACGACGGAGTCATTGCGCTGTCGACGAAGGCCAGCGGACTGGCGCATCCGGCCGTCCTCAGCCTGGATCCCCCGACGACGACGCAGCCGGTGGGCAGCGTCATCACCGCCGAGCCCGACATGGCGCTGAAGTCCGCGATCTTCGAGGTCCCGGTCTCCCGCGCCGGCGCCAACGCCGGCACGCTCCGCTTCGGCCTGGTGCTGGAGGGGATTATTCAGCAGTAATGCAGATCAACGACCGCGTCGTCCTCATCACCGGCGGGAAGCGGATCGGCGCCGTCATTGCCGCGGAGCTGGCGGCGCGCGGCGCCGACGTGGCGCTGAGCTACGGCCGATCGCGCGACGAGGCCGAGCAGACGGCTGCGACCGTGCGCGCGGCCGGCCGCCGTGCCTTCGTGCGGCAGGCCGACGTCACGAAGCCCGCCGACTGCGAGGCGCTCGTGGCCGAGACCGTCGCGGCGCTCGACCGCCTCGATATCCTCGTCAACATGGCGTCGGTCTACCGCCGCAAGCCCTTCGATGAGCTCACGCCGGAGGACTGGGACGCCGACCTGGCTGTCGATCTGAAGGCCGCCTTCCTTTGCGCGCGCGCGGCTGTGCCCCACATGCGCAAGGGCGGCGGCGGCCGCATCGTCAACTTCGCCGACTGGGTGGCGGCGAGCGGCCGGCCGCGCTACACGGGCTACGTGCCGTATTACGTGGCCAAGGCGGGTGTCATCGCCCTCACCGAAGTGCTCGCCCTCGAGCTGGCGGCCGATCAGATTCTCGTCAACGCGATCGCGCCCGGGCCGATCGTCGCGCCGCCCGGCACGACGGCGGAAGAGATGAAGTCCGTGGAGCAGGCGACGCCGCTCGGACGATGGGGTGGGGAGCTGGAGATTGCGAAGGCGGTGATCGGGCTGGTGGAAACCGACTTCATCACCGGCGAAACGATCCGCGTCGACGGCGGCCGGCATATCAAATAGGTGGGGCTCCGCCCCACACCCCGGCTCACTGCACTCGCTCGCCCTGCGCGGCTCGCTCCGTTCCGTTCGCGGGCGCGCCGTGCGCGCCGTTACGGAGAGGGGCTCCGCCCACATCCTCGCCGTCGCACTTCGTGCTCTGGCGGAGCTCGCCGAAGCGACCATCGATCCGCCTTTGGTCGCGAAGGCGGCCGGCTCACTGCACTCCCTCGCCAGATGTACGGGCGTTGGTTGCGCCGGCGACGGCCGCGGGAACCCGGCGAGTGCCAGGTTCCCGCGATCGGCGATCCGAATCTTAGAAGCCGCCGGGCGGTGGCGCGGCCGCAGGAGCCGGTGCGGGCGCCGGAGCAGGTGCCGGTGCGGGTGTCGGAGCCGGACCTGGCGCCGGCGGTGGCACCGGAGTCGGCCCAGGTGCCGGAGTTGGTGACGGCGCCGGTGCTGGTGCCGGAGCAGGTGCCGGTGCGGGTGTCGGAGCCGGACC
>JAGWRA010000137.1 GCA_028876655.1 Acidobacteriota bacterium
CGTGTATCGTCAGCTCGGGATGCTCCAGGTCGACGTGCCAGCCCCGCGCGGACTTGATGCGCCCGCCCACCTCGCGCTCGATCTGCGGCGAGGGCAGCGGGAACCGCTTGTCGGCGCGGCGGGCCGAGACCCGGAACGACGCGGTGTCGCGTCTATCCAGGTCCTGCAGGATGGCGGCGGCAATGGCATCGAGATCCAGCGGGGCGCGTCCGGCGTACGAGAAGTTCGCCACGCCGAAGACCCGCCCGAGCCGCTCGCGCACGGCGTCCCACGAGGCCTCGGGCGGAACCACGATCTCGATCCGCCCCATCAGCGACCGCACCGGGCCGACCTTCAGGTCGGACGTCGCCGCACGGATCGACCGCACCAGCCGGTTGATGAACCAGGGCCGGTTGCGGCCCTTCAGGGCGATTTCCTTGTAGTGGACGATGATCGACTGCATAACAGGAAACAGGGGTTCAGGAGACTACTCGAAATTCTTTCACAGGAGGGCTATGAGTCCAGGTCTCGCAGGAGAGCCAGAGTCCAGGAGCTCTTCCTCCTGATCTCCTGCCCCTCCTGTCAGAGGCCGTCTCCTGGCCTCCTGATCTCATGCGCTTTCCACGGCGGCGGCCGCTGCGTGGCCGCTGACGACGGCGCTCTCGATCGTACCGGGCAGCCCGGTGTCGATCCAGTCGCCGGCCAGGTGAAGTCCCGCGACCGGCGTACGCGTGCCGGGCCGCGGCGGCTCCCCGGGCTTCAGCGAGAAGGTCGCCCGCTTCTCGCGCACGACCTTCGCGCGCGTCAGCGCCGCCTGCCGGGCCTCGGGCAGCGCGGCCCGGATCTCCTCGACGGCCAGCGCGGCGATCTCGTCGTTCGACCGCGCCACGATGTCCTCGGCGCCGCTCGAGACCAGCGACAGGTGCGAGGCCTGCTCCCCGAACACGAACCGCTTCTCGAACACCCACTGCATCGCCCGCCCCGGCAGGCCGAGGAACGGCACGTCGAGCACCGGCCGATCGAACCACATGTTCACGGTGACGATCGGGGACGACCCGAGCCGCGTGGCGTCGCGAATCAGGCCGGCGAGCGACGGGTCGGGATCGGGCAGCAGGTCCTCGAGCGCGAACCAGGGGACGCTGGTGATGACGTGCGGCGCCTCGAGACGCTCCTCCCGCACGGTGACGTGCGACACCCGGCCGTTCATCGTATGAACGCGCGCCGGCGCCCCCGTTCGCACGGCACCGCCCCTCGCTTCGACGAACCGCCGCGCCGGCTCCGCGTAGAGCCGATCGAGCGGCACGGCCGGCAGGCCGATGGCCGCCGCGTCCGGGTCGCGGCCGAACATCTCGGCGAGGACGCGGATGAAGGAGCCGGCCGCCGCTTCGCGCGGCGACTGGTTCAGCGCGGCGAGCGCCAGCGGTTCCCAGAGCATCTCGCGCAGCCGGGCGTTCTGGCCGTGCGCGGCCAGCCACTGCTCCACCGTCTCGTCCGGCGCCACGTCGAGGCCCGCCTCGCCGCGCGCCAGCCGGGCCTGTGCCGCCCGCAAGGCCGGCGCGATCCGCAGCGCCGCCAGCCGGTCGCGGATGCCCAGCGCCTCCCAGCCGAGCAGGCCGGTCAGCAGGTGCCACGGCGCGGGCAGCGCCGGGCACTTCAGGCGCGATCGGCGGCCGCGCGCGTCGATCATCTCGACGGCGAGCCGCCGCTGCAGCGTCACGTCGCCGTCGGCCCCGACGCGGCGGAGGAAGCGGAACGTCTCGCGATAGCAGCCGAGCAGCACGTGCTGGCCGTTGTCCACGACCTCGCCCGTCGCGGGATCCGTGAAGGCCGTCGCGCGGCCGCCGAGGCCGGGGCGGGCCTCGAGCACCAGCACGCGGGCGCCGGCCTCGCTGAGCGCCGAGGCCGCACTGAGGCCGGCAAAGCCCCCGCCGATGACGATGGCGTCGTAGCTGGACATCCGGACTCGGCTCAGAACCCCGCCATCGTCGCCGCCCAGGTGGCGACGGCAATCATCGCCTGCTGCGGCCGCGGGACGCGGATGCGGCGGGTGAACACGTCGTACCCGGCGCGCTCGACGCCACGCAGGATCCGGAAGTAGATGGCCCCCATGATCTCGGCCGCCACCAGACACCGCCGGTCCGAGCGGGGACGCTCGCGCCGGGCCTTCTCGTAGTACGACCGGGCCCGATCGCACTCGAACACCAGCAGCTGCCGCACGTTGTCCGTGAGGACGCCCGCACTCAGGTCGTCCTCGGTGCAGCCGAACCGCCGCAGATCCTCCAGCGGCAGGTAGACCCGTCCGTGGGCGAGGTCGCCGGTGATGTCGCGGATGATGTTCGTCAACTGCAGCGCGATGCCGAGGTCCAGCGCGTACTGCCGCGTCACCGGATCGCGGTAGCCGAACACCTCGATGCAGATCAACCCGACCGCGGAGGCGACCCGGCGGCAGTACTCGAACAGCTCCTCGAACGTCTCGTAGCGCCGCGGCTCGAGGTCCATCTCGACGCCGTCGATGACGTCCTCGAACGCCTGGCGCGGCAGGCGGAACTCCGCGATGAACGGCTGCAGCCGCTGCCCGATCGCGGTCGCGGGCACGCCGCCCTCGTAGCAGCGGGCGAGCTCCTGGTGCCAGCCGGCGAGCGCCGTCTCGATCTGCTCCCGGCGGCCGGGCGTCCCCGGCGCCGGCGCTTCATCCACCGCATCGTCGACGACGCGGCAGAAGTCCCAGACGGCGATGATCGCGTCGCGCTTGCGCGGCGGCAGCACGAGGAACGAGTAGTAGAAGCTCGTGTTGCGACTCATGTGGGAGCAGCTACGCTACGTACGACGTGCAACGTGCCACGTACGCCGTGCGGGACGTACAACGTACGAGCGTACGACGTGCGATGCCTCGCCTCCGACGTCGGCGTGAGAGCAATACCCGTTGCTCATTGCCCGTTGCTCATGGCTTCGCTCGAGAATCAACCCGGGTCGCTTCCTGTCTCCGGGCCTTCGTGGCCACCCGTCACCAGCGCAGCGCGCGCCAGAGCAGCGCGGGCGCGTCGCCGGCGCCGAGCGCCGGACGGTGGTCCAGGACATCGTAGCCCGACGCCTCGACCCGCTCGAGGGTCCGGCGGCCACCGAGCCAGGTGAAGCGCAGCTCCAGTCGCAGGCGGCCGCTGACGCCGTCGCAGACCGCGCGCCCCTGATCGAACAGCGCGCGCGTCCGCACGGCCACCAGGTGCAGCACGTCGCGCCAGGCCGGCGTCAGCCGGCCGGCGTCGAGATCCGCCTCCCGCGCGCCGCAGGCGGCGCAGTCGTCCAGCGGCACGTAGAGGCGACCCGCGCGCCAGTCGCGGCCGAAGTCCTGCCAGAAGTTCGCCAGCTGCAGCGCCGTGCACAGGGCGTCGGACGAGCGATCGAGCGCCTCGTCGTCGTACCCCGCGATGCGCAGCACCAAGCGGCCGACCGGGTTGGCCGACCGGCGGCAGTAGTCCAGCACGTCGTCCCAGGTCCGGTAGCGATGCGTCTCGACGTCCTGGCGGAAGGCGCTCAGCAGATCCTCGAACAGCCCGACCGGCAGGCGGAGCGTGCGGATCGACGCGCCGAGCGCGAGGAAGATGAGGTCCTCCGGCGTCGGCTCAGCGGTGGCCGCGCCACCCTCCACGCACGCGTGCAGCCGGGCCAGCCAGCCGTCGAGCAGCCGGTACCGCTCCTCCACGGGCCGGCTTCCCTCGTCGGCGAAGTCGTCGGCGACACGGGCGAAGGCATAGACCGCGGCCACGTGCGGCCGCATCGGGGCCGGCAGGAGGAGCGACGCCACCGGGAAGTTCTCGTAGTGCTGCCGGGCCATCGCCTCGCAGGCGGCGTAGGCACGCGCCAGCAGCTCGGGCCGCGGCGTCACATTCGTATTACCATTTGACGTCCTCGACGCCGGCGCGGTGATTGACGGCGCGCGCCAGGACGAAGAGGAAGTCGGACAGGCGGTTGACGTAGCGGACGAGCTCGGCGTCGACGGGCGGAGCCAGCGCGACCATGGCCCGCTCGACCCGGCGGCACACCGTGCGGGCCAGGTGCAGCGTGGCGCCGGCCGGGCAGCCGCCGGCCAGGATGAAGTGGCGGAGCGGGGGCAGGCCCTCCTCGAGGCGGTCGATCCACTGCTCCAGCCGCTCGATCTCGGCCGTGCCGATCGTGGCCTTGGTGACGCGGTCGGCGATCTTGTGCGCGGGGTCGGCCAGGCGGGCCCCGAGGGCGAACAGGTCGCGCTGCACGGCGATCAGCATCTCGACGGCCTCGCCGTCGATGCCCTCGCCCGCGCGCGCCAGGCCGACGAAGGCGTTCAGCTCGTCGACGTCGCCATAGGCCGCCACGCGCGGATCGGCCTTCGACACCCGCGTGCCGTCGAAGAGCGACGTCTCGCCGGCATCGCCGGTGCGCGTGTAGATCTTCACTTCGCGATTATACGGGAGCCAGTTGTCGGATGTCGAAGCAGACACGGGCGCGACGCCGCCCCGAGCCGGTGCCGGCGCCGCCCGAGCGGCGCCGCTTCCGCACGGCCCTGCTGACGTGGTACCGGCGGCACGGCCGCGACCTTCCCTGGCGCCGCACCGACGACCCGTATCACATCCTCGTCTCGGAGATCATGCTCCAGCAGACCCAGGTCGACCGCGTCCTGACGAAGTACGACGAGTGGCTCACCAAGTACCCGTCGTTGCACGCACTGGCCGCGGCGCCGGAAGACGAGGTGACGCGGACGTGGTACCCGCTGGGCTACAACATCCGGCCGAAGCGGCTGCACGCCATCGCGCGGGAGTCGGTTGCGCGCTACGGCGGCTCGCTCCCCTCCGACGAGGAGACCCTGCTGTCGTTCAAGGGGATCGGCGCCTACACGGCCGGCGCGATCCGCAGCTTCGCGTTCCGCCAGCGCGCGGCCATCCTCGACACCAACGTCGCGCGCGTCCTGTTCCGCGTCTTCGTCGGCAGCGGCGACCCCAAGAGCCACGCGATGAAGCAGCGGCTGTGGGCGATCTCGGCGGCGCTCGTCCCGGTGCGCCACGTGTTCGACTTCAACCAGGCCCTCATGGATCTCGGCGCCATGGTCTGCGTCGCGCGCAAGCCGCGCTGCCTGGTCTGCCCGCTCGCGAGGCAGTGCCGGTCGTTCCCGTTCGACCCGCCGCCCGCGCCGCCGAAGCCCGCACAGGTCCGCAAGCGTGCCCGCCGATAAGCGCCTCCTCGTCGTCACGGCTGCTGTCATCGAGCGCGACGGGCAGTTCCTCGTCACGCGCCGGCAGGCCGGCGTCCACCTGGAAGGGTTCTGGGAGTTCCCCGGCGGCAAGTGCGAGGCCGGTGAATCACACGAGGCGTGCCTGGCGCGCGAACTGCGCGAGGAACTGGATGCCGCGGCCGAGATCGGCGCACTGATCCTGTCCACCCGCCACGACTACGAAGACCGGACGGTGGAGCTCCACTTCTTCGCCTGCCGGCTGCTCGGTCCGGCGCGCCCGCTGCTCGGACAGGAGATGCGCTGGGTCGATCGTCACGAGCTCGGCAGGCTCCCCTTCCCGCCAGCCGATCGCGAGCTGATCGATCGCCTCACGCAGCCGGGGCCGTCCCCGTCGTGAACGGCAACGCCGCGACGACCGCCGGCCAGCTCGCCGGGCCGTGGATCACCTGCACGGCGGTGCCGGGCGTCAGCCAGTCGCGCTGCAGGTAGGCCAGCGCGATCGGCCGGTCGAACGCGGGTGAGAAGACGGCGCTGGTAATCCGGCCGACGTCCTTGTCTCCCGCGCGCAGCTGATCGCCCACTGCCGGCACATCCGTTCCCTCGAGCGTCAGCCCCATCAGGTGGCGCGCGACGCGTCCGTGGCCGCGGTGCATCACCCGCACGATCACTTCCTGCCCGACGTAGCAGCCCTTCGTGAAGCTGATGGCGCGTTGTTCGAGACCCGCCTCGAGCGGGATCGTCGTCTCGTCCATGTCGACGTGAAACGCCGGCACCCCCGCTTCCACCCGCAGCGTCTCGACCGTCTCCGGCGCCAGCTCCGCCGCGCCAGCATCGAGCAGCGCCTGGTGCACCGCGCGGCTGTCGGCCGCGTCGACGATCACATCGAAGCCGCGCAGACCGGTCGGCCGGGTCGCCACGATGCGCGCGTCCCGCCCGCCGAATGTCGTGCTGACGTGCCCGTACTCCGGCAGGGCGGCGAGCGTGGCCGCGCGCGATCCGGTCGCGGCGGCGGCGATCTCCCCCGCCGCCGGTCCGCAGACGTGCCACTGCGCGGTCCCGGCCGTTACGTCCTCCAGACACACGTCCTCGGCGAAGATGGACTGATCGAAGCGCGCCATGAGCGCACCCGTGACGTCCAGATGCACGCCGAGCAGGACTCCGTTCTCGAGGCGCAGCACGTCGAGGTCGGCGATCAGGCGCCCCTGCGGCGTCAGGTACAGGGCATAGCAGCCCTGTCCCGGGGCGAGCACCGTGATGTCGTTGGTCAGCACGCCGTGCAGGAAGGCCGCGGCGTCGGCGCCGGTCACCACGATCCGGCCCCGCGCCGAGCGGTCGAAGAGCCCGGCGTGGTCGCGCGCGGCGCGATACTCGTCTGCGGAAACCCTCATGATATTCTGAGCCTCACATGCGTCCCTTCCATTCTACCGTCGCGCTGGCCCTGGCCCTGCTGACCGCCGCGCCCGCGGCACCGCAGACGCCGGCGACCACGATGGACGCCTCGGCCCAGTCGAGCTTCACGGTCTTCGTCCGGGCCGTGCCGGTCGGCAGCATCCGGACTTCGGTTACGGCGAGCGCGGACGGCTGGACCATCGAGACCTCGGGGCGCCTGGGCGCGCCGATGGGCATCGTCGCGCGACGGGTCGAGATCCGATACGACCGGAACTGGCTCCCGCAGTCGCTCACGATCGACGCAACCGCGCGCGGCGAACAGACGTCGATTCACACGGTTTTCGAGAACGGGACAGCGCACGAAGAGGCCACGATCAAGGGGATCCCGAAGACGACGACCGAGCCCGCGCCGGCCGACGCAATCATCCTGCCGAATCCGTTCTTCGGCGCGTACGAGGCGCTCGCCGCCAGGCTCGCGACGGCACCGCAGGGCTCCACGCTGCACGTCTATGCCGCGCCGGGCGTCCAGTTCGACGCGAAGGTCGGCGGCTCCTCGTCCGAGACGCTGCAGACGGCGGAGCGCGTCATCAAGGCGCGGCTGACTACGGTCACGTTCATGCCGCCGGGCCAGCCACCGGTCGAGGCAACGGTGCTGGCCGATGAGACGGGCCGGCTGCTGCGCCTCGAGATTCCTGCGCAGGCGCTGCAGGTCGTTCGCGAGGACATCGCCGCCGTCTCGACCCGCCGGTTGACGGTGTCGCGGCCGAACGACGAAGACGTGAACGTGCCGGCCAACGGCTTCTCGCTGGCGGGCACGCTCTCGACACCGGCGGCACCCGCCGGGACGCCCCGCGCCCGCAAGCTGCCGGCCATCGTCCTCGTCGGGCCGCCGTCGCTGACTGATCGCGACGCCGTCACGGCCGGCATTCCGGTGCTCGGCGAGCTGGCCGGCGCGCTGGCGGACGCCGGCTTTGCCGTCCTCCGCTACGACAACCGCGGCGTCGGCCAGAGCGGCGGCCGCCCCGATGCCGCCACGCTCGCCGACTATGCGGACGATGCCCGGGCCGCGGTGAAGTACCTGGCGGACCGGAAGGATGTCGATCGCGACCGCGTCGCGCTCATCGGCTACGGCGAGGGCGGGTACGTGGCGATGCTGACGGCGGCGAAGGAGAAGAAGGTCAAGGCCCTCATCCTCGTGGACGCCCCCGGCACGACCGGCGCGGCGCTGATCCTCGCGCGGCAGCAGCACGCGCTCGATCGCATGCAATTGCCGGACGCCGAGAAGCAGAAGCGGATCGCCCTCCAGAAGCAGATCCAGCAGGCCGTCGTGTCGGGCAAGGGCTGGGAAGGCGTCCCCCTGATGCTGCGACAGCAGAGCGACACGCCGCTCTTCAAGAGCCTGCTGACGTTCGATCCGGCGGAAGTCATGAAGGACATCCGCCAGCCGATCTTCATCCTCCAGGGCGGGCTGGACCGCGAGGTGCCGCCGGATAGCGCCGCTGACCTCGAGACCCTGGCGAAGGGGCGCCACCGGAAGGACGCCAGCGTCGACCTGCTGCGCCTGCCGGACCTCAATCACCTGCTCGTGCCGGCGAAGACCGGAGAGGCCGACGAGTACGGGCAGCTGTCGGGCGAGAAGGTCAGCCCGCAGGTCGGCTCGGGCATCGCCGCCTGGCTGAACAAGGTCCTGCCCGCCCGTCACTGAGACCGCGATGTCGGTGTTCCGCGACCCCGCCCTGCTCCAGCGCGCCGTCGATCTCGCCTCCTCGTTCCTCGAACGCCTTCCCGATCGGCCGGCCGGCGCCACGGCGTCGCTCGACGATCTGCGCCGCGCCCTCGGCGGGCCCCTGCCGGACGGGCCGGCCGACCCGCGCCGCGTCATCGAGGAACTCGTCTCGGCCGGCGAGCCCGGCCTCGCCTCAACTGCGGGGCCGCGCTTCTTCGGCTTCGTGATTGGCGGCGCCTTCCCGGTGTCGGTGGCGGCCGACTGGCTGACCACCGCGTGGGATCAGCCCGCGAGCGCCTACGTCCTCTCGCCGACCGCCGCCGTCGTCGAAGAAGTCGCGGCCGGCTGGATTGCCAGTCTCCTCGGCCTGCCGGATGACGTGAGCGCCGGCTTCGTCACCGGCTGCCATACCGCGAACTTCACGGCGCTGGCTGCGGCTCGTCACGAGGTGCTGCGGCGCGAAGGGTGGGATGTCGAGGCGCGGGGACTGCAGGGGGCGCCAGCGGTGACGGTGCTGCTCGGGCAGGAAGCGCACGTCTCGATCTTCGGTGCGCTGCGGATGCTCGGCCTCGGGGCCGCCACCGCGCAGCGGATCGAGGCCGACGACCAGGGACGCATGAACCCGGCGGCGCTCGAGCGGGCGCTCGCCGCCGCGCGCCCGCCGATCATCGTCTGCGCGCAGGCCGGGAACGTGAATACCGGCGCGTTCGATCCTCTCGCCCCGATTGCCGCCGCCACCCGCGCACGCGGCGCGTGGCTGCATATCGACGGAGCGTTCGGCCTCTGGGCGGCAGCGCATCCGGGGCTCCGGCATCACCTGGCGGGCATCGAGCTCGCCGACTCGTGGGCCACCGACGCGCACAAGTGGCTGAACGTGCCGTACGACTCCGGGCTCGTGTTCACCGCGCACGCGGCCGCTCACCGCGCGGCCATGAGCCTCACGGCCGCCTACCTGGTGCGCGGCGCCGGAGAAGAACGGATCGCGATGGACTGGGTGCCCGAGTCGTCACGCCGCGCCAGGGGCTTTCCCATCTACGCGACGCTGAAGACCATCGGACGGCAGGGAGTCGTGGATCTCGTCGACCGCTGCTGCCGGCTCGCCCGCCGCATGGCGCACCGTCTCGGCGCGCATCCATCAGTGCGGATCCTGAACGACGTGGTGCTCAATCAGGTGCTGTTCGACCTGAAGCCGTCGGGCGGACGTGACCACGACACCTTCATCAGCGACGTCGTGGGACGCGTGCAGCGGGAAGGGACCTGCTGGATCGGCGGCACGGCCTGGCACGGCCGTCCGGCCATCCGGGTGTCGGTCTCCAACTGGGCAACGGCGGAAGAGGATGTCGATCGGTCGGCGAGGGCGATTCTTGCGGCCGTGGACGAGGCGGACGGATCGCAGGCGAGAGGCTCTCGGCTCCGGGAGGGTTGAGGGCGCCGCCGTTCTGCCCGGCCAGCGCCCTCTCACCTGAACGCGCCGTTCTTCAGTGCTGGTCGCGGCCCCGGTCGTGGTCGAATCCGTAGTCGTGATGACCGCGGAACGATGACCAGCTCAGTTCGTCGTGGCCCGGCAGGGCCACGAGGCACAGCGCCGTCAGCGCCTCGCCGTTGACCTCGGCCACCTCCGGCGGATAGACCCATCCGCCGTTGGTCTGGCTGGTCACGAGGTACTGAACCCCCGCGTACTCGGCCTTCTGGTAGCTCCGTGGTCTGGGATCCGCATCGTCCAGCCCCATGATCACGTACGCGGTCGTCTGATAGTCCCCGTCCCAGGCGCCGTTGGCATCCTGCGCCGCGACGACCGAGGCCATGATCTCCCTCAGATACGACGCCACCGTCCGGTCGCGCCGGCCGACATCGTCCAGCGCCTGAAGGAGCGCACCGTGCGACAGCAGGGTGTAGTCGTAGCCGCCGTACTGGACGCCTTCCCAGTCCGCGCGGCGCGCGACGATTTCATCGGCAATGGCCCGCGCGTAGTCCCGCTGGCCCACCGCCACCGCGGCCAGGATCTGGCTCGACAGATCCCACCCCGACAGCGACAGGCGGTTGTTGATGTAGTAGTCCGCCAGATCCTTGCCCGTCGCGAACTGGGCCTGGACCCGGCCGTAGTACTCGACGGCCTTCTGGGCGTACGTCGGGTTCCCTGTTGCGTCCGACAGGTTGACGAGCAGGATCTCGTCGTCGGCATACGGCCGCAGCGACGGGGCTGCGTCGTACCGGCCCACCATCTGGTCGGCCGCGCAAACGACGCCGTTGAGATACGTGGGGTTCCTGAGAATCGCGTACGCGGCCAGAAGGCCAAGCGCACTCGGTCCCTGAGTGTTGCGGTACGCCGTGCCCGTGCCGACGAGCCATTCCCAGGAGCAGGCATAACTGCCCGTGCCGGCGTCCCCGTTGGTGTAGGTGCCCTCCAGGGACAGCTGCCGGTCGGCGGCAGCCCGGATTGCGGTAATCAGCGGGTTGGTGTCTCTTGCCGCCGCCGGACGCGGAAAGACCGCCGTTACGGTCACGACCGTGACGACCGTCAGTATCAGTCTCTGCACGCGCTGCACGGTGCCCCCCTTCTGGACGAACCTCTCCCCCGGGTACTATCGAGTTCTTGATCATCGGCCGGCCACCTGTCAATGCCTCGATAGGGCGAGGCCCGCGACTACTTCTTCGGGGGACCCTCCGTGGAGGCCATGCCCATCCTGTCGCGGCCTCGGAAAGGAGCAACCGCA
>JAGWRA010000138.1 GCA_028876655.1 Acidobacteriota bacterium
GCCGGGGCGAGCGCCCCAGCCGGCGTCGCCGCCGAAGCGGCAGGACCCGCATCGACCGGCACGGCCACGGCCGCCGGTCGCGCAGGCGCGGCCACCGCTGCGCCGGCCAGCAGCCGCTCGACTTCGCTCATCAGCGCGCGCCGGCCCGCGCCCGCCTGGCGTCCCGGCCGTCCGGCCAGCCGCTCCTGCAGGTCCTGAATCATCGACGTCAGCAGGTCGACCGCCCGCAGGATGATGTCGATCTCGGCCGCGCCCGCGCGGTGACGACCCGAACGGCAGCGATCGAGCAGGTCCTCGACCGTGTGCGCCAGTTCCTGCACCGACGTCACGCCGAGCGCCCCGGCGTTGCCCTTGACGGTATGGAACGGCCGGAAGACGTCGTTCAGCAACGTCTGGTCGTCCGGCGCGGACTCCAGTTGCAGGACGTTCGCCTCGATCGTGCCGAGGTGATCCAGGGCTTCGGCGATGAACATCCCCGCCAGTTCCGGATCGGCCGCCAGCATCTCGAGCTCGGCGCTGTCACCGGCCGTCGACGACGGCGCCGCCTCCGCGGCGGGCGGGACGAGGACGTCGTCGATGGGGAGTTCCGGCCCGGCGCCGCTGTCCTGCACCGACTGCCACCCGTGGCGGAGCGCGGCCACCGCCCGCTCCGCCGTGGCGTTCTCGAGGTCGCGCACCGTCGTGCGGACGAAGGCGGCCCAGTCGGCCAGCCGCCGCCCGCCGGCCTGCTCCGCGAGCGCAGCCATCGCGGCGAGCTCGGCCGCGATCTGCGCGAGAGCCTCCTCGTCGAGACCGACGACCAGGCGGCAGTCGATCCGGCCGAAGGCGTCCCGCACCTGCTCCCGCACCTGCTCGTCGACCATCCCGCTGTCAGTCATGGTTCCCTCTCCCTATCGTTCCGCGTCCCGTTCCGGCCCGATGACGAGGCCGAGCCCGCCGTAGAAGCGGTTCGGCGTGTAGTCGAGATTCAGGCTTCGCGAGTAGTTCAGGAAGGGAGCCAGACGGAGCCCCGGCACCGGCGTCGGGACGGTCAGCGTCACGCCGACGTTGGCGTCGCTGAACGTGGAGGCGTCGATCCAGTAGTGGCGGTTGTAGCCGACCGCCAGGCTCGGCGTGACCGCCCAGTCGCGGGCCAGCTCGTATTCGTGCGACACGGCCAGGTTCACGTAGGTCCCCTTGCCCGCGTGCACGTCCTCGAAGACGCGCAGCGTCGGATGCAGGTACGAGGAGAGGGCCACCGCGGCGTAGAGCTCGTCGCTGTGGCGGTTCTCGGTCTCCTGCGGGAAGACGTAGTTGATCCAGCCGCCCGACAGCCGGACGGGCCCGGCCCGATGCGAGTAGTCGACCGTCAGGTCGTGCTCGTCGACCAGCATCGAACCGTCGGGCCGGGCCAGATCGGTCATCGACGACACCGTCACCTCACCGATCCGGATCCAGGGCTCCGGCTCGAGACTGAACGCCGGCGTCGGCACGAAGCCGCGCCAGACGTAGGCGCTCGCGGCCTTCACTTCCATCCCCACGGTCACCGGGCCACTCGACTCACCGGCGACGGTTGCCGTCTCGGTACTCCGGCCCTGCGGCGTCCCCGCCGCCTTCTCCGCCGCATGGCTCGCCGGGGCCGACAGCAGCACGAGCAGCGCCACCGTCCAGCCCGTTCGACCCCTCGTTCGCATCGCTCCTCCTCAGGTGCCGGGATGCCGGCGACGACGACGCAGGACCGACCCGCCCGCCGCCGCCCACCCTGCCGCCGCGCGATCAGAAATCCCCGTAGGTCCCCGTGTTGCCGAGCGGAATCTGCTCCTCGGCCGACGGCCGGACCTTCGGCTGCGCCGTGCCGTGCGTGAAGGCCATCACCTTGCGGGCCGGCGTGCCGGCCTGCGGATGCCCGTGGGCCTCGTGCTGCTGGGCCAGCTCGTGGACGGTCTTCTTCCGGGCGCGGGCCACCTTCGGCGCCGCCCCGGCCCCGCCGATGAGCAGTTGCAGCCGGCCGACCACCGAGCGCGACGCCTCGGCCTGTGCGTTCAGCTCCTCGCTCGCCGCCGCGCTCTCCTCCGCCGTCGCCGCCGTCGTCTGCGTCACCTTCTCCATCTGCGCGACCGCCTGCGAGACCTGGTCGATCCCCTGGGTCTGCTGGCTGCTGGCCACGCTGACTTCGTCCATCAGCCCCTTGACGCGCGTCACGCTCTCGGTGATCCCGCCGATGGCCGACGCCACCTGCTCCACCTTGACGCTCCCCTCCTGCGAGTTGGCGATCGCCTCCTCGATCAGGCTGGCGGTGTCCTTGGCGGCCTGCGCCGACCGCTGCGCCAGGTTCCGGACCTCGTCGGCGACGACCGCGAAGCCCATGCCGGCCTCACCGGCGCGAGCGGCCTCCACCGCGGCGTTGAGGGCCAGGATGTTGGTCTGGAAGGCGATCTCGTCGATCGTCTTGATGATCTTCGAGACCTTACCGCTCGATTCCTTGATGGCCTCCATCGACCGGACCATCGCACCCAGGGCCTGGTTCGACTCGCTGACGCGGCTGTCGACCTGGCCCATCAGCGAGGCGGCCTCCTGGGTGTTCTCGGCGTTCTTGCGCGTCATCGAGGCCATCTCCTCCATCGACGCGGAGGTCTCCTCGAGCGACGCCGCCTGTTCGGTCGCCCCCTGTGACAGCGACTGCGCCGAGCTCGACACCTGCGACGAGGCGGCGACCACCTGTTCCGATCCCTCACTGAGCTCCTGCACGGCCGTCTGCAGGACGCCGTTGGTGCTGCGGACGATGACGAAGGCGATGCCCGCGCTCACGAGCAGCGCCAGGATCAGGCCGAGCACGATGCCGAACTTGGCCGACGACACGCTGTCGGCGATGTCCTGCCCCGACTGCTTGGCATCCGCCTTCTTGTGCGCCACCACCTTCTCCATGGCGTCGCTCACCTTCGTGTAGGCGGGCGTCAGGTCGTGCTTGAAGGCCTGCGTCGCCTGGTCCGTCTTGTGGGTGCGGCTGAGCGGCAGCACCGTGTTGTCGCGGACGCTGGCGAACGCTTCGCGCGCGGAGGCGACGGCCGCGAACAGCTCGCGCCCTTCCGGGGACGTGATGGTGGCGACGTACTGCTTCGAGTAGTCCTCCACCTGGTCGTGCAGGGTCTTCATCTGCCCTTCCACGGAGGCCTGTTCCTGCGGGGTCTCCGCCAGGATGTGGTCGAGCACGAGACCGCGCTCGTCCTTGATGTCCGCGCGGATGTCGGACAGCAGGATCAGACCGGGCAGCGAGTCGCCGGTAATCTTCTGCGCGTGGGTATCGATGCTCATCAGCCGTGAGTAGGCGAACCCGCCGAGGCAGATCGCCACGGTCAGCACGGCCGCAAAGCCGACGATCATCCGTTTGCCGATGGTCCAGTTGCTCATGGTCACTCTTTCCCGAGGAATGCGGTTCGTGAACGACGTGAGGCCGGCCGCGCCCGCCGCCGGTGGCTCGTGTCGCGCATCGCCGGCCCTCGTCCGGGGGAGCGGCGAGAGGCCGATGCACTTGATTCAGCAATCGGGCGTGTGTGTTAGCGGCGTGTAAGCGGCCGGTGTGCGTGTCGTAAGAATTTCGACACGTCTGGAGACAGGCCGATCGCGCGGAGTTCTGGCGCGTCAGCGTGAATGGCAGAAGACGCGGTTCCGGACGGACAACAGTGAACATGACAGGCCAGCAGCTCCGCTCGGACGTGCCCTTGGGAAAATGAGCCGCCCCAGTCGAAGCTGTCAGCGCCGCGACAATGCTGTTCTCCGCCGGACGCCCAGACACTAGAATCAGCCCGGCCGGTCCGTTCCCGGACCGTACGAACCGGATCCGTTGTGCTCACGGAGTCTCAGTGACCGCCCGCGCCCTGCTGGTCGAAGACGATCCCCTCGTGGCCGAAGTGATCACGGCGGGTCTTCGATCCCGTCATATCGCCTGCGACGTGCTGCGCAGCGGCCTGCGGGCGGTGGAGCGCGTGCGCGTCGATCGGCCAGACGTCCTGCTGCTCGACCTCTCGTTGCCCGGACTCGACGGCCTCGACGTCCTGCGTCAGCTTCGTCGCTCGCCCTTCGGCCACGACCTGCCGATCATGGTCGTCACCGGTCGTGGCGAGGAGACCGAGCGGATCGTCGGCATCGAGATGGGGGCCGACGACTACGTGGTGAAGCCGTTCAGCGTCCGCGAGTTCACGGCGCGCGTCGGCGCGCTGCTGCGCCGCGCGCACGCCGCGCCGCGGATCCGCCTGCTGCGCGCCGGCGGCCTGTGCATCGATCTCGATCGGCGCGAGGTGACCGTGGAGGGACGGCGGGTGGACCTGACCGTGCGGGAGTTCGAGTTGCTGGCCGTGCTGGCGGCCGCCCAGGGCCGGGTGCTCCGCCGCCCCCAGCTGCTCGAACAGGCGTGGGGCTACGCGCTGCGCGGCGGCCATCGCACGCGCACGGTCGACGTGCACGTCCGATCGCTGCGCGCCAAACTGGGGCAGGAAGCCAGCCGGATCGTCACGCACAAGGGGGTCGGCTACGCCTGGAAGGCCGGGGCCTGACGGCGACCAGGACCGCCAGCTGAGCCGTGCGGCAGGCGTCCGTCCATGCAGTGATACGATTTCGACATCCTGCCAGGCAGGGTCCACCTCAACGGTGCCGGCGTCGCCGGCCATCCGACAGCAGCCATGCCGATCAAGGTCCTCGTCGTGGAAGACAATCCACAACTCGGCCAGCTGATCCGCCGCGGCACGCAGCCGCTGGGCATCGAGTGCACCGTGGTCGGTTCCGGCGCGCAGGCGATCCAGCAGGTGCCGCGTCTCTCGCCCGATCTGATGATCCTGGACCTCACGCTGCCCGACATGGACGGCCTGGAGGTGCTCAGTCGTCTCCGGCGATCGCCGCGCCTGCACGAACTCCCCGTCATCGTGCTCACGTCGCGCGCGGAGGAGGCCGAGCGCATCGTCGGGCTGGAACTCGGCGCCGATGACTACCTCACCAAGCCGGTCAGTCCCCGGGAGCTGACGGCGCGCGTGCGAGCCGTGCTGCGGCGGACGAGACGCGCCACGGTGCTGCCACTGCGCGCCGGATCGCTCAGCGTCGACGAGTCCCGCCGGCGTGTCTTCCTTGGCGACACGCCACTGACGCTCACCCCTCGCGAGTTCGAACTGCTGGTCGCGCTGATGAAGGCTGACGGGCGCGTGCTGCGGCGTCAGCAGCTGCTGGAGGACGTCTGGCGATTCCCGGCCGGCGACGCCGAGACCCGGACAGTCGACGTGCACGTGCGCGCGTTGCGGAAGAAGCTGGGCGTCGAAGCCCACCGGCTGATCACGCACAAGGGCGTCGGGTACGCCTTCCGGTTCGAGGACTGAGGGGGTCTCGCGCCGTCAGAACCCCCGTCGCCGGATCCCCAGCTTCCGCATCTTCGACTGCAGCGTCGTCCGCTTCAGCCCCAGGCGTTCGGCAGCGCCGCTGACGACTCCGTCGGCCTCGCGCAGCGCCCGCAGGATCGCCTCGCGCTCGGCATCGGCCAGGCTCGTCCCGCCGGCCCCGGCCGCATCCGGGCTTCGCAGGGCGTCGGCCGGGATCTCGAGCGCATGCCCTTTGGAGAGGATGACCGCCCGCTCGATGATGTTCTCGAGCTCCCGTACGTTGCCAGGCCAGGGCCACCGCCGCAGCGCCGCCATGACCGGCTCCGGAACGTCGTCGATCCTGCGGTGCAATCGGACGGCGCACCGGGCCACGAAGTGACGGACGAGCAGCGGGATGTCGGCGGGGCGCTCGCGGAGCGGCGGCAGGCGGATGGGAAACACGTTCAGGCGGTAGAACAGGTCGCGCCGGAACGTCCCCTGCTCCACCATCTCCGCCAGCTTCAGGTTGGTCGCGGCCACCAGACGGACGTCCGTTCGCTCGGTGCGGCTCCCGCCCACGCGCTCGAACTCCCGCGCCTGGAGGACGCGCAGCAGCTTGGGCTGCAGGTCGAGCGGCAGGTCGCCGATCTCGTCCAGGAACAGGGTGCCACCGTTGGCCAGGGCGAAGCGCCCCACCTTGTCCCGGACCGCGCCCGTGAAGGCCCCGCGCTCGTGACCGAACAGCTCGCTCTCGAGCAGCTCGCGGGGAATCGCCGCGCAGTTGACCCGGATGAACGAACGCGCCCGCCGCGGGCTGATGTCGTGGATGGCGCGCGCCAGGAGCTCCTTGCCGGTGCCGGTCTCTCCCTCGAGCAGCACCGTCGCCTCCGTCGGGGCGACCGTCTCGACCTGCTGCAGCGTCGCACGCATGAGGGGGCTCTCGCCGACGATCTCGCCGAAGTCGTGCTCGAGCCGGATCTCGTCCTCGAGGTACTCCTTCTCCCGCAACAGCTGCTCGCGCTCGCGCTGGATTGCGGCGTACTCGGCGGCGCTCTCGACGTCCACCGCGACGGGTTCGGCGACCCGGCCCAGCCACTGCATCTCCGACCTCGAGAAGGGCCGGTCGGCCTTCCGGGCGAGCCCGAGGACCCCAATCCGCCCGTGTCTGGTCTCCAGGGGCACGGCCCCCAACGCGTGAAGTCCGATGTCCCGCAGCTTGCCATCCCGGAAGGCCTGCACGATCTCCGCGCGCCGGAACACCCGCGGCTTCCCCGTGAGGAACACGTGCCCCGCCAGCGACGTCCGGGCGTTCAACTGCGCGTTCACCACCTCCACGCCCTGGCGACCCCGTTCGGTCCTGGCGTAGAAGCGCAGGCCCTCGGCGCCGCCATCCCAAAGCGTGAGCGTCGCATAGTCGTGCGGAATGGTCCCCTGCAGGAAGTCCGAGAGCGCCCCGACCAGGTCGCCGAGGCTGCGGGTGGAGACGAGCAGGTTGCTCAGACCCAGGCACGCCTCGAAGCGGTCGCGTTGGATCCGGAGTTCCACGCGGCTCTGACGCGCCTCGTGCCAGAGCATCGCGTTCTCCACGGCGACCGCCACCTGACCGGCAACCAGTTCCAGGAAGTCCACATCAGCGGGCGCGTAGTCGGCAGTACGACGACTGCCGAGCACCAGGACACCGAGCATCCGGCGGGGGGTCAGCAGCGGCAGCCAGCATCCCTTCTGGAAGCCATGCTGCCTCGCGAACTCGTACGTGCCGGGAAATCGCCCGGCCGTGTCCTCCGTGGCGAGCACCAGTGGCCGGCGGGTCGCGACGACCACTTCGAGCGGCGTTCCGGCGCTCGGCCGGTGGCGGGCCACGAAGGGGACCATCTGAGACTCGAGTTCCCTCGGATGGACCGCCGCGCGGCGGTAGGTGTTGGTGGCCGCATCGTGGAGGACGACCCCCAGCAGGTCGAAGCGGACGACGGGCCGCAGGAGGTCCGCCAGATTGCGCAGCAGCTGGCGCTGCATCCGGCAGGTGGCCAGGGCGCACGACACCTGCAGCAGCGTCTCGTACTGCCGCGATCGGGCCTCGGGGACGAGGGGCGTCAGGTCCGACATGCACGTGTCCGCTGATCGGCCGATGAATGTTACCGCTATCTGATCGTCATCTGCCGATATTTCGCCATTCACGGAGTTCGTCCACCGGGCCTTTTTGCCATAACACCATCTTTTCAGGGCAGTTATGGAATCGATGCGAGCCTATGAGCCATGGCATTCCGCATGCTCTTCCATGAAACACCATGCATCCTCTTGCCTTCGTCCCCGAACCGGCTGCCGACCCTCGCCGCACGTGGTCCGCACAGACCGCGTCCTCGCAGAATGCGGAGTACTATCGTCAGCTCATCGAGCATGCCTACGACCTGATCACGGTCGTGAATGCGCAGGGCACCATCGAATTCTGCAGCCCGTCGCTGACCCGCGTCCTCGGCTACCGTCCCGAGGAGAGGGTCGGGCGCTCCTTCTTCGAGCTGGTGCATCCCCACGATCTGGCGCGCTCGCGCCAGCGGTTCGAGCAGGCGCTGGACAGCCGGCTGCCGACGCCGCTCGTCGAACTCCAGGTGCTCCACCGCGACGGCACGTGGCGCACGATGGAATCGGCCGGTCGCGTCGTCTCGATCGACGGCGAGCCGCGGGTGATCGTCAACTCCCGCGACGTCACCGATCGGAAGATCCTCGAGGAGCAGTTCCGCCAGGCACAGAAGATGGAGGCGCTCGGTCGCCTCACGGGCGGGATCGCGCACGACTTCAACAACCTGCTGATGATCATCCAGGGCAACCTCCAGCTGCACGCCGAGCAACTGGGTGGCCCACCGCGCGAGGAACTCTCCGAGATCGCGGCCGCCATCGAATCGGCTGTCGGCCTCACGACCCAGTTGCTCGCCTTCAGCCGTCGCGAGACGACCGTCATGCATCCCCTCGATCTGCACGAGGTCCTCCGGCGACAGGCTCCGCTCGTGCAGCGGGTCTGCGGCAGGTCCGTGCCGCTGACGCTGGACCTGGCGCCGGGCCCCGTGCACATCCTGAGCGACGACACCCGCATCGCCCAGGTCATGCTCAATCTCGCGACCAACGCGGGCGACGCGATGCCGGATGGCGGCACGCTGGCTATCCGCACGCGCCTGCTGGAACGGGCCACGGGCGTGGGTGGCGCGGTGGACGGCGGGATCGCGTCGTACGTGTGCGTCGAGGTCAGCGACACCGGACACGGCATTTCCAGGGCCGACCAGGCGCGGATCTTCGAGCCGTTCTTCACCACGAAGCCGCGGGGCCAGGGGACGGGACTGGGCCTCTCGGTGGTCCACGGCATCGTGCAGCAGAGCGGTGGGCACATCGAGGTCGAGAGCACGCCCGGTGCGGGCACGACGTTCCGACTCTGCTTCCCGCTGGTTGACGCGGCCGCGGCCGTCGCCGGAGGGGCCGCATGATCCGCGTGCTGCTCGTCGAGGACGATCCGCGCGTCGCTTCGCTCATCGTTCGCGGCTGTGAGGCGCTCGACATTGCCTGCGACACGGCCGTGCGCCCGACCGAGGCGCTGGATCGGCTGCGCGCGGAGCCGCTCGATCTCGTGCTGCTCGATCTCGGGCTGCCGGGCCTCGACGGCCTCGACCTGCTGCGCCGGCTCCGCTCCGCCCCGGCCACGGCCACGCTGCCGGTCATCATCCTGTCGGGCCGCGGTGGCGAGTCGGACCGGGTGGTGGGACTGGAACTGGGAGCCGACGACTACGTCGTCAAGCCCGCAAGCGTCCGCGAGCTGGTCGCGCGGATGAAGACGGTGCTCCGTCGCTGCCGGGGGGAGCGGATTGAGTCCTGTCTGCGCGTGGGCTCGCTCGTGGTCGATCCGCCCCGTCGCACCGCCCTCGTGGGCGACCGCCCGCTGGCGCTCCGGCCGAAGGAATTCGACCTGCTGACCGCGCTGGTCGCCGCGGGGGGGCGCGTCCTCAGCCGCAGCCGCCTGTTGGAGGCCGTCTGGAACCGGCCGGCGGGCCGGGAGGAGACCCGGACGCTCGACGTCCACGTTCGGGCCTTGCGGAAGAAGCTGGGAGCCGAGGCGGCCCGCCTCGTCACGCACAAGGGGATCGGCTACGCCTTCCGGACGGACCGCCTGTCGCCGGAAGCGTCCGGCGAGCCCCGCGCAACCCCCTGACCCCTGCGCCGGCGTTCCGCCACGGACGTCAGAGGTCGGATCGCCGGATCCCGAGCTTCCGGATCTTCGACTGCAGCGTCGTCCGCTTGAGGTCCAGCCGGTCGGCGGCGAGCGCCACGACCCCGTTCGCGTCCCGGAGCGCGCGCAGGATCGCCGCGCGATCCGCGTCGACCAGTCTGGCCGCGGGCACGGGCAGGCGCAGCGCATCCCCGGGCACGACGAGCGCCGATCCTTTCGAGAGGATGACCGCGCGCTCGATCACGTTCTCGAGTTCGCGCACGTTGCCAGGCCAGCTCCATTGCTGGAGGGCGGCCATCGTCGCGGGCGGAATCGTCTCGATCCTCCGATGGAGCCGGACGCTGAACTCCCGGACGAAATGGCGGGTCAGCAGCGGGATGTCCTCGGGACGCTCGCGCAGCGCCGGCACGCGCATCGGCACGACGTTGAGCCGGTAGAAGAGGTCCTCGCGGAACGTCCCCGCCTCCACCATCGCGGCCAGGTTCATGTTCGTCGCCGCGATGAGGCGGATGTCGAGCCGCTCGGTGCGGGTGCCGCCGACGCGCTCGAACTCGCGCTCCTGCAGGACCCGCAGCAGCTTCGGCTGCAGTGCCAGCGGCAGGTCGCCGATCTCGTCCAGGAACAGCGTCCCGCGGTTCGCCATGGCGAACCGTCCCACCTTGTCGCGCAGGGCGCCGGTGAAGGCGCCCCGCTCGTGACCGAAGAGCTCGCTCTCGAGCAGGTCGTGCGGAATCGCCGCGCAGTTCACCCGGATGAACGGCCCCCCCCGCCGCGGACTCAGGTCGTGGATGGCGCGCGCGAGCAGTTCCTTGCCCGTGCCCGTCTCGCCCTCGAGCAGGACGGTCGCCTCGGTCGGCGCCACCACCTCGATCTGCTGCAGCGTCGCCTTCAGCGCGCGGCTCTCGCCGACGATCTCCCCGAAGTTGTACTGCAGCCGGATCTCGCCCTCGAGGTAGGCCTTTTCCTGCCGCAGCCGCTCCCGCTCCCCCTGGAGGTCGGCGAACTCCGCGGCGCTGGCGACGTCCACCGCGACGGGCCCGGCCACCTCCAGCAGCCACTGCATCTCCGTCCCGGTCAGGCCCCGATCCTCCCGGCGCCCCAGGTTCAGGACGCCGATGCGTCCCTGCGGCGTCTCGAGCGGCACGGAGGCGAGGCACTGCAGCCCGCCGGCGATGACGAACGGCACGCCCGTCAGGCCCGCGCGATCGATGTGCGCCTTGTGGAACATCGTCGGCGTGCCGGTGCGGAAGACCTGTCCTGCCAGCGACTTCTGCATCGACAGGGTGGCGTTCACCACCTGGACGCC
>JAGWRA010000139.1 GCA_028876655.1 Acidobacteriota bacterium
CATCCGCGCGGAGATGTGGCAGAAGGTGATCGTCAACTGCGTCATCAACCCGCTGACGGCGATGACCCGCATGGAGGTCGGCTGGGCGGCCGGCGAGCCGCTCGATCCGCTGAAGCGGCGGATCATCGGCGAGTGCGCGGCCGTGGCGGCCAGGGACGGCGTCGCCGTGCCGGACGGCTTCCTCGGGACGCTGAACCGGATGTACGGGCCGTCGACGAACCTGTCGTCGATGGACCAGGACCTGCGCCGCGGGCGGCGCACCGAAATCGCGTACCTGAACGGCGCGGTCGTGGATCTTGGCGCGCGCCACGGCGTCGACTGCCCGGTGAACCGCGCGCTCACCGAGATCATCCAGGCGCTGCAGGAAGACGGGAGACCGCGGTGAGGATGGTCTTCGGTCCCGATCGCGACCGGAGACTGTAGACTGTAGACCGTCGCCCGTCGCCCGTCGCCCGTCGCCCGTCGTCCGTCGCCCGTCGCCAGAGGAGCATGAGATGTCGCTGCAGAAGCTGAACGCCGCATTGAAGAACGAAGTGGCCGCGCTCGAACGCGAGGGGCGCGCCAAGGCCCCCGAGCGGATCATCACCGGCTACGTGCCGCCGACGGGCGGCCGCGGGCCCCGGTACCGCCTGCAGGGGAGCGACCAGGAGTTCCTCCGGATGAACTCCAACAGCTACCTGTCGCTGTCGAACCACCCGGCGCTGCTGGAGGCGGCCGACGAGGCCTCGCGGCGGTTCGGAGCCGGCCCGGGCGCGGTCCGGTTCATCGACGGGACGTCGAGCGAGCACGTGGCGCTCGAGGCGCGCATCGCGGCGTTCACCGGTCGCCCGGCCGCGCGCGCGTTCAACTCGGCCTACACGTCGGTGCTCGGCCTGTCGATGACGCTGGCGGGGCCCGAGACCTACTGGATCGGCGACGAGCTGAACCACAACTGCATCATCCGCGCGATGCGGATCTCGAACGTGCCGAAGGAGCTGCGGGCGATCTACCGGCACAACGACCTGGCCGACCTCGCGCGGCAGCTCGACCAGGTCCCCGCCGGCGTCGCCCGCGTCGTCGTCATCTTCGACGGCATCTTCAGCATGCGCGGCGACAACGCGCCGGTGGCCGAGATCGAGCAGGTCGTCCGGCGGCACGAGGACAGGTACCGCGACGGTGTGGTCACGGTGATGGACGATTCCCACGGCATCGGCGCGTACGGCGCGCGCGGCCGCGGCACCGAGGACTTCTGCGGGACGCCGGTCGATATCCTGGTGGGGACGTTCGGGAAGGCCTTCGGGGTGAACGGCGGCTTCGTCGCGGGGAGCCCCGAGCTGGTCGAGGCGGTGCGGCAGAAGGCCGACACCTACATCTATACGAATCCGCTGGGGGCGGCCGACTGCGCGGCGGCCGTGGCGGCGATCGATCTCGCCGATGGCGACGAGGGACGCGCGCGGCTGAAGAACCTGGGCGAGCGGACGCGGCAGTTGCGCGACGGGCTGACGGCGCTGGGCCTCGAATCGATTCCCGGCCCGCATCCCGTGGTGCCGCTGCTCGTGCGCGACACCGACCGCACGCGGCAGTACGTCCGCGGCCTGTTCGACGACGGCATCCTCGCCGTCGGGCTGACCTTCCCGGTCGTGCCGCGCGGCGACGAGACCATCCGCTTCCAGGTGAACGCAGCCCACACGCCCGCCGACATCGATCAGGTGCTGGGGGCGCTGAAGCGCCTCATCTCCGGCTGACGGCCGCGCCCGCCGGCGTCAGCGCTTCGTCGTTCTCGCCGGCACCGTCTCCGCCACGAGGATCGATCGCGTTTCGAATCGCAGGGCCGGATCGCGCCGCCAGTGCCGCAGCCGCTCGCGCAGCGTCGTCAGCGTGCGGCGCGTGGCGTCGGCCGGCCGGAACTCGTCGAGGTAGTCGACGATCGCCAGCTCGAGGTCCGCGAGGGTGGTGCCGGGCGAGAGCGCCAGGAAGGCGCGGGTCTCGCTGAACGGGATCATCGCCACGCCGGGCAGTTCGGGGATGGCGCGCCGGTTCACGGCAATCAGCGCCCGGCGCGTGCCGACCGACACGAGTTCGGCTTCCTGGGCCGGCTCGGCGGCGGTCTCCGGGCCGCCGGTGCCGCTGCGGAAGAGGCGGACGACGGCGCGCGCCAGGTCGGGGTCGATCTGGCGGAGGCCGCGGATGACCGACTGCGGCAGCGTGAGGGCGATGAGCCGGGAGGGCTCCCCGAACTTGTGCGGCCGGCCGCGCCTGGTCCGTGGTCGGCGTGTCCTCCTGGTCTCCATACCGCCGGGGTCCTCCGCTGGAAGTTCTGTGCAACCCGCCTGTGCCGGCAACTCAGCCGGGCCCATCATAGCGGGGCCGGGCCCGGCCGTCGACCCGCCGCGCCACGACAGGATCGTACCCGCGATTACCATTCCGGTCGTCCAGCCAGCTCGTCCGCTCCGGGGCGATATTTATTTCTATAAAAATCGATCTTAATATATAAGAAAAAGAAGGCCCGCAGCCAAGCTGGACCGTGCCAGCCGTGCGGGGCGGCGAGAGCGTTGCAATGCCGAGAGATGTCGTGTCGTCCCCACGCCTCCCGCGTCTCGTGCCGGTCGTGCTGGCCGTGGCCCTCCTGGCCTCGTACGCGTACTTCTATCAGGCCGGCGGCTGGAACCAGAACTCCCGGTTCGCCCTCATCGACGCGATCACCGAGACCGGCAGCCTGCAGATCGATCCCTTCCACCATCACACGGGCGATCTCGCCGTCTGGCAGGGGCACTACTACTCCGACAAGGCGCCGGGCGACGCGCTCGCCGCGGTGCCGGCCGTCTGGGCCACCGGACTCGCGTTGCGTGCCGCCGGCGTCGACCCGGGCTCGTATCGCGGCGAGACGACCCGCAGTTACGTGGCGACGGTCGTCACCGCCGGCCTCGGCATCCTGCTGGCGGCCGGCGCGATCTGGTGGCTGGGGCTGGAATGGGGCGCGGGCGACGGCGGCGCGATCTTCGCGGCGCTCGCCTTCGGGCTCGCCACCCCCGCCTGGTGCTACGCCACGCTGATGTTCGGGCACTCGCTGGCGGCGGGTGGGCTCGCCGTCGCGCTCGCCGCCGCCGTTGCGCTGCGCCGCGCCGACACGCCGCGCGCGCAGATCCGGTGCGCCCTGCTGGTCGGCCTGGCCGCCGGCTGGGCGACGGTCACCGAGTTCCCGGCCGCCGTTCCGGCGGCGGTGCTCGCGCTGCTCGCGCTCTGGGAAGCGTGGCCGCGTGGTGGTGCCGCCCGCCGGCGCGTCTTCGTCGCCGTCACCGCCGGCGCCCTGGCGTGCGCGGCGGTCCTGCTCGCCTACAACCGCGCGGCGTTCGGGTCGGCGTTCCACATCGGCTACGAGAGCGAGCAGCGGTTCCCGGGGATGCAGGAGGGGTTCTTCGGCATCACGACCCCGGACCACTACGCCCTCAACCAGATCCTCTTCGGCCAGTATCGCGGCCTGCTGCCGATTGCGCCGATCCTCGCGCTGGCGCCCGTCTTGATGGGCTGGCTCTGGTATCGCCGCCCCGAGGCGCGCAAGGCCCTGGTGGCCGGCGCCCTCATCGTCGTCTACTATGTACTGCTGAACGCGTCGTACCAGTACTGGGATGGCGGCTGGGCGTTCGGGCCGCGTCACCTCGTTCCCGCGCTGCCGTTCCTCTGCCTGGGCTTCGCGCTGGCGTGGCGTGACGGCGGCCGGTTCGGGCGTGCGCTGCTGGCGGCGCTGTTCCTCTACGGAGCGGCGGTGTCGCTCGTCGCCGTCTCGACGACGCCGCAGCCGCCGGCCGATTACCGGAAGCCGCTGACGCAGCTGCTGCTGCCGGCGTTCCTGCACGGCGAGCTCGGCATCAACCACCAGTCGTTCCTCGTCTCGGCCGAGCCGGCGCCGCTGCTCGACCGGTCGGTGAAGTACTGGGCGTGGAACGTCGGCCAGCTCGCCGGGCTGCCGGGACTGGCGAGCCTGCTGCCGCTGCTGTTCGTCTGGATCGGCGCCGGTGGCCTCTCGTGGTGGGCCGTCTTGCGGGCACCGCGCGACCGCCAGGAGAACGCGGGCCGTCGCTGGATGCGTGCACTCGCGGGACCGCGCGGCACGATGGGGCCGCTGAAGGGAAACGTCAGGACATGAACGTCACGCGCGCGCGAGTTGCAGCACCGGCCGCAGGCGGACCGGTCCGGGCCGCCGGCACGGGCGTGCTGGTCGTCGTGCCGACGTTCAACGAGCGCGACAACCTGCCAGGCCTCACGCAGGCGCTGCTCGATCTCGACGCGGTGCGGCTGCTCGTCGTCGACGACCGGTCGCCCGACGGCACCGGCGCCCTGGCCGACGATCTGGCGGGGCAGCATCCGGGGCGGATCGAGGTGATGCACCGCTCGGGACCGCGCGGCCTGGGGCGGTCGTATGCCGACGGCCTGGCGCGCGCACTCGAGACCGGGGCGCCCCTCATCGCGCAGATGGACGCCGACCTGTCGCACGCCCCCGGGCACCTGCCCGCCATGGTGGCCGCCACGGCGCACGCAGATCTCGTGGTCGGCTCGCGGTATTGCGCGGGCGGCGCGATCGAGAACTGGGCGCCGCGGCGCCGGCTGCTGAGCGCCTGCGCGAACCGGTACATCCGCGCCGTCACCGGCCTGCGCACGCAGGACTGCACCAGCGGCTACCGCTGCTGGACCCGCGAGGCCCTCGCGCGGATCCCGCTCGACCGGATCGAGTCCGACGGCTACAGCTTCCTGGTGGAGATGCTGCACGAAGCCGTGCGCGAAGGGCTCCGTGTCGCGGAGGTCCCCATCGTCTTCGTCGAGCGCCGGCTCGGCGAGTCGAAGCTCTCGACCCAGGTGCTGCTCGAGTCGGCCTTGATGCCGTGGCGGCTGCGCTTCCGTCCGCGCCCCACGCCCGCCGCCGACCGGACGGTCGGCGTGACGCCGTCCTGAGTCTCCCCCCTTCTCCAGCTCATCGGTGGTAGCATGGCGCCTCGCGTCCGGCCCAGGAGTCGGACGACTCTGGAGGAGATCCATGCCCAGCCCCCGAGCCACCGCTCTCCGCTTCGTCACCTGCATAGCCCTGCTGGCGCTGGGTACCGGCGGACGCGTCCCGAGCGCCGCCCAGCAGGCCCCGGAGCGCGGAGCCCGGGGCCTGAAGCCCGAAGCCCGGAGCCCGGAGCCCGCCTACGACGTGATCCTCCGCCACGGCACGATCTTCGATGGGACGGGTGCACCGGGCTTCACCGGCGACGTGGCGATCGTGGGCGGCCACATCGCCGCGATCGGCGATCTCTCGCGCCGCCACGCGCGGCTCGAGATCGACGTCACCGGCCTCTACGTCGCCCCCGGCTTCCTCAACATCCACAGTCACGCCACGGCCGACGCCGTCCCCACGGCCGTGAACATGCTCACGCAGGGCGTGACGACCGAGATCCTGAACCCGGATGGCGGGGGACCGACGGACATCACGAAGCAGCTGGCGGCGTTCAGCCGCCACGGGCTGGCCGAGAACATCGGCGCGTACGTCGGCTTCAACAGCGTGTGGGCCGAGGTGATGGGGCCCGACGACCACCGGGCGAGTCCGGACGACATCACGCGGATGCGGCAGATCGTCACCGACAATCTGGAGCGCGGGGCCTGGGGCGTGTCGGCGGGGCTCGACTACAAGCCGGGCTACTACGCGACGACCGACGAGGTCGTCGAGGTCGTCTCGGCGGCGCGGCGGTGGCGGACGGACTTCCCGAACCACGATCGGCTCACGCCCGAGTCGGGCTTCAGTTCGCTCCTCGGCATGCGCGAGACGATTGCGATCGGCGAGCGGGCCGGCCTCGTGCCGGTCATCACGCACATGAAGGTGCAGGGGCACGAGCAGGGCGACGCGCCGCAGATCATCCGATCGATGGACGAGGCGACCGCGCGCGGGCACTACACGGCCGCCGATCAGTACCCGTACCTGGCGGGGGAGACGAGCCTCGGCGCGCTGCTGGTGCCGGGCTGGGCCCAGGCCGGCGGCCGCGACGCCATGCTGAAGCGCTTCCAGGACCCGGCGCAGCACGCCCGGATCGTCACCGACATCGAGTCGGCGATGCAGGCACGCTTCGGCGGCCCGCAGGGGGTCTACCTGCCGCAGGAGCAGCGCGAGCTGACCGACGTCATGCAGGAGATGAAGCTCGGCGCCGGAGAGACGGTGATCCGGCTGCTGCAGGAGAAGAACCGGCCGGCGATCCTCCGCTTCGGGATCGAGTCGGACGTCGTCCGGATCATGAAGAATCCGGTGACGGCCATCGCCTGCGACTGCGGCGCCACGCTCGAGACGCACATCCATCCGCGCTTCTACGGCACGTTCCCCCGCGTGCTCGGGCACTACGTCCGTGAGACGCACGCGCTGACCTGGCCCGACGCCATCCGGAAGATGACGGGGCTGCCGGCCAGCACCATCGGCCTGGTCGACCGCGGGTTCCTCGCGCCGGGGATGGCGGCCGACGTGACGGTGTTCGATCCGACGACGGTGATCGATCACTCGACCTATGCGGACCCCACGCGGCCGTCCGACGGGATCGTCGACGTCTTCGTGAACGGGGAAGTGGCGCTGCGGGATGGCAAGCCGACCGGCGCGCGCGGCGGGGTCGTGCTGACGCGCACCGAGCACATGCCGAGCCGGCCGATGGCGACGAAGGGTGCGCGCGTCCTGCGCGCCCAGGGGACGGTGGCCGCGCTCGATGCGACGCCGGCGGCGATGGCGGCCGCACCGCGCGTGAGTCTCGACGTGCGGCAGGCCGCCGGGGCGCGGCGCGCCGGCGGCACGTTCCGGTTCCACGACCCGGCCAGCGGCACCGACATCCGGATGATCGGATGGGGCCTGCTGCAGGGGACCGGGCGCTGGGGGACGGTGACGGGCATCGCGCGGGTGATGCCGGGCGGCCGCGAAGAATCGGTCACGCTGATCGTGGACCGCGCCGATCCACGGCAGCCCGGCACGCCGACCTTCAGCCTGCAGACCTCGGCGGGCTATCACGTCGAGGGGGCGGTCGCAGGACACTGATCAGCGACCGATGTAGTTGTGAGTGGTGGGTAGTGAGTTGTGAGCTGTGAGTTATGAACTCAGAACTCAAAACTACACACCTCGCCCTACCACCTCCGCACCAGGTCGCCCCGATACGGGATCATCTGCCCGGCATCGACGTCGATCCAGAACTGCATCGGCTGATAGCCGCGGGCCTGGACGTACACCGCGTGCCGGCCCGCCATCAGCGTCAGCGGACGCCCAGGTCCGTCGAAGTCCTCGACCCGCCCCACATAGTGCCCGTCGACGTAGACCAGCGCATCGTCGGGATGCAGGTTGAGTGTAACCGCCCCGTAGGCGCCGTACGCCGCGCCGGCGAAGACGGGCGGCGGAGCTACCCAGCGGAACGGCAGCGCCGTGCCGATGTAGAGGCCGAGGGAGAAGCGCTGGCCACCGCTCCACCACGGATACACGCGGTAGGGATTCACGACCACGGCCGGCGGGACGATCCGGACGAACGGCCGGTCGTCATCGCGCCGATACCAGTTGCGGTCGTATCGCTGGTAGGGGACCGCACGGTCGTCGCGATCCCGATGGTCGCGGTCGCGGCGGTCCCGGTCGTGACGCTGGTCACGCTGCCACTGCCGGTCGCGGCGATCGCGATCGTGATGGTCGTCCTGGTCGGCCCGGGCGGGTGCCGCCATCGCGACGGTCAGGGCGAGCAGGACCAGTGCCGTCAGAGTGTGTCGAAGTTTCATAGCCGCCTCCTCTTCGTCGGGGCGCTGCCCCGAACCCAGGCTGTGGGTGCTGCAGCCAGGCAGGGCAAACTCCCTGCCATGCGGAAAACCCCTGCGGCATTGGCGCGTCGTGAGGCGGCACGTGCGGGGAATGTCCCGCCGAGGCGGCGAGGTGTCAGCCGATGAGGACGGTACGCCGGCCGCTACCTCTTCGACGGCGCTGGCCGTTCTGACGCGGACGGGAAGAAGTTACCGGGTGGATGGCCGGGTGCGCATCACCCGGCGAGCCGGACGATGTAGAGGAGCACGATCGCCCCGGCGGCCAGGCGGTAGATCGCGAACGGCACGAAGCCGTGCTTCCGCACCCACGCCATGAACCAGGCGACCGAGAGGTACGCGACGACGAAGGCGACGAGCGCGCCGACGAGCAGCACGCCCCAGCCGTGCGCGTCGATGCCGGCCCCCCCGAGCGGATTGTCGCCGGCCTTCGACAGCACCGACTTCAGCAGGTCGTAGACCGTCGCGGCCGCCATGGTCGGCATCGACAGGAAGAACGAGAACTCGAGGGCCGACGCCCGCGACATCCCCGCCACCTGGCCGGCCGCGATCGTCGACATCGATCGCGAGGTGCCCGGGAAGACGGCCGACAGGATCTGGCAGGCGCCGATCCAGATCGCCTGCGGCAGCGACATGTCGTCCATCCGCCAGGTGTGCACGCGCCCGGCGGCGGCGCCCGGTCCCAGCCGCTCGGCTCGCGCGTTCATCGCGTCGGTGAGCCACATGATCACCCCGCCGATGACGAGCGACCAGCCCATCACGCGCAGGTCCTCGAGGTTCTTGCCGATCACCTTCGTCAGCAGGAACGCCGGCCCCGCCGTGACCACGAAGGCGATGAGCGTCAGGCCGAGGGGATGCGTGATCGCGGTGCGGTCACCCCGCTCGCCGCGCGGAAACGTCGACAGGAAGGCCGCGATGCGCGGGCCGAAGTACACCGGCAGGCTGAGGATCGCACCGAGCTGGATGACGACGGTGTACATCTTCCAGTAGCCGCTGGCGAGGCTGATGTGGAGCAGGACCTCCGAGATCCGGAGGTGGGCGGTGGAGCTGACCGGCAGGAATTCCGTGAGACCTTCGACGATGCCCAGGACAACCGACAACAGGTAGTCGTGCAATCCGCGCCCTCCCAGTGAGCGACCCGGGACAGGGTACTTCAGGACCTCTCAGCGTGCACGGCTTTCTTCGCGCGCGCCCGCGGCCTCGGTGCACGCCGGCGCGCGGACGACCTCGACGGAACAGCTGGCGCGGTGCACGACCGACTCCGCCACGCTGCCGAGCAGCAGGCGATCGAGCCCCCGCCGTCCGTGGGACCCGAGCACGATGACGTCCGGCTGCCAGCGGCCGGTTTCGTCGAGGATGGCGTCGCGGGCGCCGCCGTCGTAGACGACCGTGTCGGCCGCGAAGCCGGCCGCCGACAACCGCGCGGCGGCCGACGCGGCCAGCGCGTCGGATTCCTGCCGCCGGCGCGCCTGCAACGCCGAGATCTCGGCAGCCGCCTGGGATCCGTGCACGAACGACTCGGCCATCGTCAGTTCGTTCGGCCAGTCCATCGCGTGCAGCACGCGCACCGTGGCGGTCGCCGGCGCGAACTGCCGGATCACCGCCTCGAGCGCGGCGCGCGAACAGGGCGAGTCGTCGAACGCCAGCAGCACCTTCATCACAGACCCCCGCCGTGGCCGCTACGCGTAGTGATGCTTGCCGACCAGGCGGACCGTGCTCGCCTGCGGCCCCTTGTCCCCGCGCGTCTCGACGAAGGTCACCGCGGCCCCCACCGTGAGGTCCTCGAAGGCCCCGTTCACGACGCTGTCGCGATGGAAGTACACCTCGTGGCCGTCGGCGGCCTGCAGGAACCCGCACTGCTGATCGGGCAGCAGCCGCGCGACCGCTCCGTGCGGCGGCGCCTCGTGCGTCTTCACGTCGCCGCGCTGGCGCCGCGCGTAGTCCTGCAGGCGCCGGCGGGCCGTCTCGAACGCCTCGCGGATGGCGACCCGGCCGTACTTCAACCCCGTGTCCACGTCCGTGGCCTTCGTCCGCCGGGTGGCTTCCACGTCCTTCAGGTGCGCGTGCAGCGTGGCGGCGTCGTGGCTCACCACGATCTCCTCGCCCGGCACGGTGATGTCGATCCGCACGCGGAAGCGCTTCCCCTCCTGCTGGTGGCGGTGGGGCCGCTCGATCGAGACGCGACAGGCGGTGATCCGCGGGTAATAGGTCTCCAGCTTCTCGGCGCGCCGCAGGATCTCCTGCTCGAGCGCCTCGGACCGATCCATGTCTCGAAATGTGACTTGAACAGGAAGCTGCATGGCTGTGCTCCGGTGGTTCGGCGTCCCGAAGACACGACGCCTCGACCATCGAGATAGCAGGAGATGTGCCAGGGCGCGATCGCGAGGCACGGCTCGACAGTCGTTCTGGCGGTGAGTGGCGGCGAGAGGCGGGGGACGAGTCCCCCGGGAAATGCCGCAGTCGGCTGCGGAGAATTGCCGACGGGCCGCTGCGTGCGGGGGGCGGGCGATGGCGGCCGCGCCGGCTCCGGCCCGGAAACCGGCTGATTTCAGCCGGTTTCGGCCCTGCGTGGGGACCTGCCGCTGCCGGTATCCGTCTTGCTTCCTCCCACCCGGTGCGCGCGGCCTCCGGGCGCACCGTGCGAGGAGGAGACGTCATGACCCCGGCCCTTCGGCTCGTCTTCTGGGAAACCACCAAGGCCTGTAACCTCAGCTGCAAGCACTGCCGGGCCGTGCCCCAGCGGGCGCTCGGCCCCGACGAGCTCGACACGGCGCGCGCTTTCGAGCTCGTCGACCAGATTGCCGAAGTCGGCCGGCCGGTGCTGGTGCTGTCGGGGGGCGAGCCGCTGTTCCGGCCCGACATCTTCGACATCGGCGCGTACGGCGTCGAGCGCGGCCTGCGGATGGCGATGGCGACCAATGGCACGCTGATCACGCAGGAGATCGCGGGCCGGATCCGCGACGCCGGTTTCTCGCGCGTGGCCGTCAGTCTCGACGGCGCGCGGGCCGCGACGCACGACGCCTTCCGGAACCTGCCCGGGTCGCACGCGCGCGCCATCCGCGGCATCCAGTTCCTGCGCGAAGCGGGCGTCTCGGTGCAGATCAACTCGACCATCGCGAAGCACAACGTCGCCGAGCTGCCCGACATGCTCGACCTGGCGCTCGACCTGACGGCCGATGCGCTGCACCTGTTCATGCTGGTGCCGGTCGGCTGCGGCGTGGAGATCGCGCCGACCCAGATGCTGCCGGCCGACGAGTACGAGCGGGTGCTGCACTGGTTCGACGAGGAATCGAAGAGCTGCCCGATCGACCTGAAGGCGACCTGTGCGCCCCACTACTACCGGATCCGGGCGCAGCGGATCGCCGAGGAGCGCAGCCGCGGCGACCTGTCCTCGTCGTTCATCGCCCCGGGGACGCGCGCCAAGGCGGCGCCGGTGCTGCTGCACGGCGAGCACGGCCCGCACGTCTCGGCCCTCTCGGCGATGACGCGCGGCTGCCTGGCCGGCACGGCCGTCTGCTTCGTCTCGAATACGGGGAAGATCTATCCGTGCGGGTACCTGCCGGTCGAGGCGGGGGACACCCGCGCGCAGTCGTTCAAGGCGATCTGGGGCGGCTCGCCGATCTTCGCGCAGCTGCGCGACTACGACGCGCTCGAGGGGAAGTGCGGCGAGTGCCGCTTCACGGCCATCTGCGGCGGCTGCCGCGCGCGGGCCTACGCCGCCACCGGCAGCTTCCTCGCCGAGGAGCCGTTCTGCACCTACCGGCCGGATCTGGACCGGACGGCGCCGCCCCGCGGCGTCGACATCGACGTCGCACCGGCGGACATGCATCCGCACGCCTGACGCGCCGGTCCGTTCACCCTTCGGGGGATCGAGGCAACATGGTGGTTCACCCGAAGGGTGCGCGCGCCCGCGTGCTGCTGACATCGGTCTTCGGCCCCTTCGCGCAGGACGACGAGTTCGGCAGCCGCGCGATCAATCCGATCGAGCTCTATCACAACCAGGTGACCCGCGAGCAGGGGCCGTTCTCCATCCGGATGTCCCATCGGTCCTGGGGCATCATGCTCATCCAGCACAACATCGGCGCCCCGTCGACCGTCCTCGACTTCCCGACGCGCGAGCGGTTCGTCCGCGAGATCACCCGGCACCACTACGACATCATCGGGATCTCGGGCATCGTCGTGAACGTCGGCAAGGTGCGGGAGCTGTGCCGGCTGGCCCGCCTGCACTCGCCGGACTCGACCATTGTCGTCGGCGGCCACGTGACCGCCATTCCCGGGATCGAGCGGATGCTGGACGCCGACCACGTCGTGAAGGGCGACGGCATCGCCTGGTTCCGGGCGTTCCTGGGGGAGCCGGCTGATGCGCCGATCCGGCATCCGGTGGTCTCCTCGTCGTTCGGGCAGCGCCTGATGGGGCTGAAGGGCCCGCGCGGCGGCGGGAATCCCGCGGCGACGATCATTCCGTCGGTCGGCTGCCCGATGGGCTGCAACTTCTGCACGACGTCGGCGTTCTTCGGCGGAAAGGGACGGTTCATCAACTTCTACGAGCGCGGCGCGGACCTGTTCCGGGTGATGTGCGAGGTGGAAGCGGCGCTGAAGGTCAAGACCTTCTTCATGATGGACGAGAACTTCCTGCTGTACCGGCGGCGGGCGATCGAGCTGCTCGACTGCATGAAGCGGGCGGGGAAGCCGTGGTCGATGTTCGTCTTCTCGTCGGCGAACGCGATCCGCAAGTACGACATCCGCGAGCTGGTCGAGCTCGGCGTGGTCTGGGTCTGGCTGGGGCTCGAGTCGCCGCAGAGCGGCTACGCGAAGCTGAAGCAGGCCGACACGCAGGCGCTGACGCGCGAGCTGCAGTCGCACGGCATCCGGGTGCACGGCTCGACGATCATCGGCCTCGAGCATCACACGCCGGAGAACATCGGCGCCGAGATCGAGCACGCCGTCCGTCACGCGGCCGACTGCCACCAGTTCATGCTGTACACGCCGATGCCTGGCACGCCGCTCTACGACGAGGTGGCGCGGGAGGGGCGGCTGCGGCCGGACGTCGAGCTGGCCGACATCCACGGCCAGGCCGGCTTCAACTTCATCCACCGCGCCCTGCCGGTCGAGCGCGCGAAGGCGCTGCTGGACGGGGCGTTCCGCCTCGACTACGAACGCAACGGCCCGAGCCTGTACCGGCTGATGGCCACCATGTTCAACGGATGGCGGCGGTATCACGCCGATCCCGATCCGCGCGTCCGCGCGCGGGTCGCCATCGAGGGGCGGCAGCTCCGCAACGGGTACGGCGCCGCCCTGTGGGCGATGGAGCACTACCTGCGCCGCTCGAACCACGCCGTGAGCGAGCGGATCGGGGCCTTGCGCCAGTCGATTGAGCACGAGCTCGGCGGCTGGTCGCGCGTCGTCGACGCCTCCGTTGGCCCCGTGCTGCACTGGGCCGCCCGCCGCGACGCCCGCCGGTTCCCCGCCGGCCGTCCCCTCGAGCCGCCGACCTTCGTGGACCGGCGCAACTGGGCCTGACGCCAGGCCACGAAGACACAAAGCGATGTCCGGTCCTGGCGCCGCAACGGGTAACGAGCAACGGGCAATGGGCAATGGGCAACGGGTAATGGGCAATGGGCAATGGGCAATGCGCAATGGGTATTGACCACGCCCGGCACGTCGTCCGCACGTTGTACGTCGTACGTTGTACGTCTCGCACGTTGCACGTCGTACGTGACGTCTCTTTCCCCTACTTCCCCAGTACCAACTTCTGCACCCGCCAGTTCAGCAGCTCGGCCACGTAGAGCGTGTTCTCCGACGGGCAGGCGATCTCGTGCACCCAGCCGAATTCACCTGGCTGCTTGCCGGCCTTGCCGAAGACGCCCAGGATCTTCCCGTCGAGGTCCAGCTTGTAGATCCGTCCGGGCACCGAGTCGGAGGAGTAGAGCACCTGGTGCGATCCCGGTGTGATGCAGATGGCCCACGGCGCGCCGATGCCGGTGATCTGCCGCAGGAACCGGCCGTCGGTGTCGAAGACCTGGATCCGCTTGTTCTCCCGGTCGCCGACGTAGATATGGTCCTCGTTGTCGATCGCGATCGAGTGGACCGTGTGGAACTCGCCGGGACCCGTCCCGCGCTGGCCCCACGCCATGAGCCAGTGACCGTCCTTGTCGTACTTCGCGACCCGCGAGTTGTTGTAGCCGTCGGCGACGTAGATGTTCCCCGCCTTGTCCCATGTGACGTCGGTCTCGCGGTTGAAGCGGTCGGGCTGCGGCTTCGGGATCGCGTCACCGGGCCCGGGCTGCTTCGGCGGGCCGTCGACCCGCTCCCACCGTCGGCCGAGCACCATCTTCACGCGCCCCTCGGGATCGAACTCCGTGATCGTGTTCGTCCCCTCGTCCACCGCCCAGATGTTGTCGTCCTGGTCCACACGCACGGCGTGGGCCTGGTAGAAGCCGTACAGGTCCTGGCCGATCTCGCGCATGAAATTGCCGTTCGGGTCGAACTCGAAGAGCCGCGGGCCCTTGCCGCTGCGGCTGAAGACGAAGATGTCGCCGTGCGAGTTCAGGGCGACGCCGGCGGCCTCGCCGAGATACAGCCCGGTCGGCAGTTTCAGCGGGTCGCTCGCCTTGTAGGGGATTTCAGGGATGGACGCCTGCTGGGCCCAGACGGTCGCGCTCAACAGCGCCACCGCCACGGCCACGATCATCCGTCTCACGGCAGCCTCCTCGGGGAATAGGTCGGCCGATTCTAGGCTGCCGGCCGGGCCGGCGCAACCCGCGGCGGCCGGCAGGCCGGGAGGCGCCGGCCGGTCTCCTGTCTCCGGTCTTCAGTCTTCGGTTCCTTCACGCGGAGCCCGGAGCCCGCAGCCCGGAGCCCGTAGCCCGGAGCCGACCGGTCTCAGAGTCTGTGCTCGCACCCCGGGCTGCAGCGGCAGGGAATGCTCTGGACGCCGTCGGTGCAGTAGTCGTAGCTCAGTTCCTCGCCCGGCTGGATGAGGCGCGAGGCGCGGATCCAGATCGTCTTGTCCGTGATCTCGATCCAGCAGTTGCCATGACAGGAGTGGTTGATGAACCGGGCGACGTTGCCGCCGACGTTCGCATCGCGGCTCCAGCGCCGGTTGATGCGGAAGGTCCAGATGCAGCCCTGCGCGAGGTACCGGTCCTCGCGCTTCTCGCTTTCCTTCGTGGTGATGAGCTCGCCGGCGTAATCGATGATCCGCCGGTTCTTGGTGATCGGTTCGGCGGCAAAGACCCCGAACCCGTGCAGTTTCGATCGCTTCCTGACGATCTTCGGCAGCGGACGACGTCGCGACATGGGGACATTCTAACAAACGTCCGACGTCCGACGATCCACGCGTAGCCTGACGTCGCGGTCGCCTGCGCCAGGGGCGGCCATGGCAGGCCGCCCCTGCGTGAACGACACCATCGGAATGGCGGCCCCTGGAGACAAGTTCAGAACGCGTATCCCTGCTTCCGGTACCGCACCTGTCCTTCGACCATCGTCAGCAGCACCTTGTCGCGCATCTGGAAGCAGAGCTCGGGGTTCTCCTGCAGCGCCTTGACGTCGGGCAGATCGAGCACGACGAGGTCCGCGACCTTGCCCGCCTCGAGGCTCCCCTTGAACTGCTCCTCGTAGGTCAGATACGCCCCGTTGATCGTGTAGGACCGCAGCGCGTCGTCGATGCCGACCGTCTCGTCGGGGCCGTAGACCTTGCCCGTGGTCTGGTCGCGCCGCGTCAGCAGCGCGTAGAAGCCCATCCACGGGTTGTGCGTGGTCACGCTGTAGTCCGACCCGGAGGCCATCAGGACGCCGCTGTGCAGGTAGGTGCGGAACGGTTGCGTCCGCGCCATCCGCGCCTCGCCCAGGTTGGTCACGAAGCCGAAGCCCTGCTGCCACTGGAAGACGGCGTTGGTCACCGCGATGATGTGGTACCTGACCATGTCGGGCAGCACCATCGTCTTCGGCTCGATCGGCAGGTAGGCGTGGATCACGCTCCACCGCGGCAGCGGCTGGCCCGGGTGCGCTGCCGTGAACTCGTCGAGGAACTTCATGTAGAGGTCGACCACCTGCCGCATCGCCCTGTCGCCGGTCGCGTGGGTGTGCAGGTCCCAGCCGTAGGCGAGGGCGGCGCGGTACTGCGCTTCCCGCGTGGCGGTGTCGCGCATCACCGGCAGGCCGGTGTTCGGCTTCCCCTCGATGGTCTGCCAGTTGACGAACGGCTCCGAGATCCACGAGCTGCGCGTCCCGGCGCCGCCGTCGGCGTAGAACTTCGTCCCGCGCCACCGCAGGAAGTGGTTGCCGAGGTTGTTGACGTGGATGCCGGCCAGGTGCTCGCGGATCCAGTCGGGCGTCTGCGTCGTGAAGATCCCCTCGTAGACCGCCGAGATCCGGAACGGGACCCAGCCCCGGTTGGAGGCCTCCTGGTAGACCTGCATGTTGTAGCCCATGCGAGATGCCGGATCGACGATGCTGGTCACGCCGAGCGACAGCATTTCCTTCGCACCGTCGCGGACGCTCTCGACGTCCTCTTCGAAGGTGTAGGGCTTCGGATGGACGGTGAGGAGCTGGGCGCCGCGGACGCCGAGGAAGACGCCCGCCGGCACCATCAGCGCCTCCGTGTGCCCGTCGGCGAAGGTGATCGTCCGCTGCTCGCGGTAGATCCTGTCCTCGGGCGTGAAGTCCGCCGGATCCTTCAGCCACCACGCCGGCCACGTCTCCTTCTTCGCGTCGTCGATCCCCATCAGCCTGAAGACGGCCGTGTTGACCGCGATGCCGCGATAGGTGCGGGACAGCCACATCGGGTTGTCGGGGGCGACCTTGTCCAGTTCCCACCGCGTGACCATCTGCGGGTACTTGTACTGGTCCCACTTGCTGCCGCGGATCCAGTCGCCCGGTTTCGGGTGGACCTTCGCGACGACCTGCTCGACGCCCGTGATGATGTCGGCGGCCGACTTCGCGTAGGTGAAGTCCGCCTCGCGCGTCACCTCCTCGCCGAGCGGCAGGAAGTGGATGTGCGAGTCCTGCAGGCCGGGGATCACGGTCCGGCCGTGCAGATCGACGACCTTCGTCGCCGGGCCGCGCGTCGCCAGCGCCTCGGCGTTGGTGCCGACGACGATCAGGCGGCCGTCCTTGATGGCCAGCGCCTGGGCGATCGTGAAGTCCTTGTCGACCGTCGTGACGCTGCCGTTGGTCAGGATGACGTCGGCGTACGGCGACCAGGCGTGCGGGGACGGCTGCTGGGCGCGCACGAACAGCGGTGCGGCGAGCAGCATGGCGACCAGGAGCAGTCTGCGCATGGGTGCAGGGTCCTTGCAATCAGAGCCGTAAGCTCATCAGTTGGCGCAAGACTATATCAGGATTGCGGGCGGGTGGCGGAGCGGCGCTTACGCCGCGACGGGTGTCTCGGGCAGGCGGCGGACCGAACGCGCCATGGCGATCGCCACGACCAGCACGGCGCACACCGCGCCGACGACGGCCGTCCAGCCGCCGTCGGCCCAGACCGTGCCGGCGGCCGTGCCGAGGAGGCCGGCGCCGGCGTAGAAGGCGAGCAGGTAGATCGAGGCGGCGAGCGCCTTGGCCGTACGGGCGCGCCGGCCCACCCAGGCGGCCGCGACGGCGTGCGCCCCCAGGAACCCGCCGCTCATCACGACCAGTCCCAGCACGATCGCCCAGAGCGGGCGGGCGAGCGTCAGTGCGACGCCCGTGATCATCACGCACAGCATCAGCCAGAGCACGGCCTGCGGGCCGTGGCGGCCCGCCAGCCGCCCGGCCCATGCGGAGCTGGCCATGCCGCCGACGTTGATGACGTAGAGCAGGCCGAGGGCCGACGTGCTCAGGTGGTACGGCGGCGCCACCAGCCGGAACTCCACGTAATTGAAGATCGACATGTAGGTGCCGAGCAGCAGGAACCCGACGCCGAAGAGCGTGAGCAGCCCGCTGTCGGCGCAGTGGCGCGCGATCGAGTCGGTCAGTTCCGAGAAGACGGGCGCGTGCGGCGTGAAGTGGCGCGAGGGCGGCAGCAGCCAGATGAAGATCAGGCCGCCCGCGAAGGTACCGAGGCCCAGCCAGCCGAGCGCCATCCGCCACGATCCGTGGTCGGTGAGGATGCCGGTGACGACGCGGCCCAGCGTGCCGCCGCAGGCGGTGCCGGCGATGTAGAGCCCCATGGCGAGCGCGCCGGCGCGTGGCGTGAACTCCTCGCCGATGTAGGCCATGGCGGCGGCCGGCAGGCCGCACAGCGCGAGCGCCACCACCGCCCGTCCGGCGACGAGCCAGTGCCACGACGGCGCGAACGCGGTGGCGGCGGTGATGACCGCCGAGGCCAGGACGGACCATCGCATGATCGGGACGCGCCCGCGCATCTCGGAGACCATGCCGGCCAGTACCATGCCGATGGCGAGGACGGCGAGCGTGGCCGACAGCGCGAGGCTGCTGCCGGCCGGACTCACGTGGAACTCCCCGGCGAGCACCGGCAGGATCGGCTGCACGGCGTACATGATCGAGCAGATGCAGATCGCCCCGACGATGAGGGCGATCGTGGCGCGCCAGAAGGCGGCGGTGCCGACGTCGATCGGACGGCTCGGTTCGGCGAGGGAAGTGGTCACCGGGATTGAACGGCGCAGGTGCGACGAGGTCGGGCGGCTCGGGCCGCGAGGGTCTCTCGTTCCACTCTATCCCGGCGGTGTCCGGCGCGCAAACCGGAACCGGTGCAGGCGCGGTCCCCGGGCGGCGCCGTGTTAACATGGCCGCCCTCGCAGAGCGACAGACGACGGCCGCCGGCGCACGCAGCGCCGCGGAGACCGGTGAACCCGAGCCGGGGTCTGGGGCAGAGCCCCAGAAATGACTATGTCGGACACGTCGGTGGAACCTGACGTCCTGGCGAAGCCCGCCCCGACCCGCGCGGCGCGGTGGCTCGTCCTCGTGGCGATCGGCCTCGCCTGCTACGGCGGCTACTACGCGTTCGACTACATCGGCCCGCTCGCGCCGCTGCTCAGCCGCCAGCTGCACTTCTCGGACTCCGACATCGGCCTGCTCCAGGCCGTCTACAGCCTGCCGAACATCGTCGCCATGCTCGTCTGCGGCGTCATCATCGATCGGATGGGGACGCGCAAGGCGCTGGCGATCTTCGGCGTCCTGATCTTCGCCGGCCTCGGCATCACGGCGCTGAGCCCGCGGCTGGGCGTGATGGCGGCCGGCCGCCTGCTGGTGGGATCGGGCGGCGAGGCGCTCGCCCTGGCGGCCAACGTCGGCGTGGCCCGCTGGTTCTGGCACGACGAGCTCAGCCTCGGCTTCGGCCTGCGCGCCTCGGCCGCGCGGCTCGGATCGCTCAGCGCCCAGGTGTCGCCGACCTGGGCGTCCGCCGCGTACACCTACTGGCGCTGGCCGCTCCTGCTCGGGGTCGGCTTCGGCGCGTTCTGCCTGCTCGGTGCCCTCCTGTACTGGATGCTCGACGCGCGGGGCGAGCGGCGGTTCACCCTGGGCCATGCCGCGCGCGAGACGAAGATCCCCGTCGGCGAGGTGTTCCGGTTCGACCGCTCGTTCTGGCTGATCGCCGCGCTCTGCGTCACCTTCTACGGCTGCATCTTTCCGTTCGAGACCTTCGGCCAGAAGTTCCTGATCGAGGCGCGCGGCGTCTCGCCACAGACCGCCTCGCTGCTCGTCGGGATGGAACCGTTCTTCTCGCTGATCGGGATGCCGATCTTCGGGCTGCTGGTCGACCGCTTCGCGCACCGGTCGGCCCTGATGATGTTCGGCTCGCTGCTGATCGTCCCGGTGTTCCTCATGCTCGGCTATACCGACATCCCGCCGATGATCCCGATGGCGATGATGGGCGTCGCCTTCGCGCTGGTGCCGGCCGTCATGTGGCCCGCGCTCGTCTACGTCGTCGACCGGTCGCGCCTCGGGCTGGCCAACGGCATGCTCGACACGATCCAGCAGCTCGGCCTGGTCGTCATCAACCTGCTCGTCGGCTGGGCGAACGATCGCTGGCTGGCGAGCGCCACCAACGCGGCCGGGTATCATGCGGGGATGTGGATCTTCACGGCCATTGCCGTGCTGGCCGTCGTCTGCGGCTACGCGCTGTGGCGCGTGGAGACGGGCCCCCACGCGCACGGACTGGAGACGATCACGACGTCGCTGTGATCCGAACGGGGGCGCGTTCGCGGGCGCCGAGCGCGGCTTGCTTGGGGAGCGTTCGCAGGCGCCGAGCTTCAGCTCGGTGCACAAGATGTGGTTTCGGGAGACGCCGATGAAGATCACCGACATGAACTGGATGCAGGTCGAGGCGCACGTGAAGAAGGACGGGCGGGCCGTCGTGCCGGTCGGCAGCACCGAGCAGCACGGCTACCTGAGCCTGTGCGTGGACGCCATCCTCGCCGAGCGCGTCGCCGTCGAGGCGGCCGAGCCGCTGGGCGTTCCCGTCTTCCCGGTGCTGAGCTACGGCATCACGCCGTACTTCCGGGCGTATCCGGGCAGCGTCAGCCTGCGCCTCGACACCTACACGCGGATCGTCGCCGACATCCTGGAGAGCCTGGCGGGCGGCGGCTTCACGCGCATCCTCTTCGTGAACGGCCACGGCGGCAACACGCCCGGCGGGTCGATCCTGCAGGAGTGGATGAACGAGCATCCCGGCGTCGCGGTGAAGTGGCACAACTGGTGGAACGCGCCCCGGACGGCCGCGGCGGTCGCCGCCATCGACCCGCTGGCTTCGCACGCGTCCTGGATGGAGAACTTCCCGTGGACACGGCTGGACGGCGTGAAGCTGCCCGATGAGACCAAGCCGATGATCGATCTCGGGCGGATGCGGCTGCGCGACGCCGCCGGTGTCCGCGAGATGCTCGGCGACGGCAACTTCGGCGGCGCCTACTACAAGGCCGACCAGCAGATGCTGCCGATGTGGCGCGCCGGCGTGGAAGAGACCCGCGAGGCGCTGGAGGGCCCCTGGTCGTGAGCGACGGCGGCGATCGGATCCTCGTCTGGGGCGCCGGCGCCATCGGCGGCACCGTGGCGGCGTACCTCCGCCGCGCGGGCCTGGACATCACGGCCGTGGACGCCAGCGCCGCGCACGTCCAGGCGATCCGCACGCGCGGCCTGTCGATCACCGGCCCCATTGAAACCTTCACGCAGGCGATGCCCGCCTTCATGCCCGACGAGCTGACGGGCACGTGGGACACGATCTTCCTCTGCGTGAAGGCGCTGCACACCGAGGGGGCGGCCCATCAGCTGCTGCCGCACCTGACGGCCGACGGCGTGGTCGTCTCGCTCCAGAACGGCTTCAACGAACTGGCGATCGCCGCCGTCGTCGGCCGGGCGCGGACGATGGGGGCGTTCATCAATTTCGGGGCGGACGTGCTCGAGCCGGGTGTGGTGCATTTCGGCGGCCGCGGCGCCGTCGTGCTGGGGGAACTGGACGGGCGCACGACCGATCGGCTGGCGCGTGTGCACCGGGCGCTGCGGCCCTTCGAGCCGAATGCGATCGCGTCCGACAACATCTGGGGCTACCTCTGGGGCAAGATGGGCTACGGCGCGCTGCTCTTCGCCAGCGCCCTCACCGAAGCCAGCATCGTCGACGTGCTCGCGTCGCGCGAGGCGAGGCCCGTGCTGACCGAACTCGCGCGGGAGGTGATGCGGGTGGCCGCGGCCGAAGGGGTGCAGCCGATGGGCTTCAACGGCTACGACCCGGCGGCGTTCGGGCCAGCGGGCACACCCGAGGGCGTGGAGGCGTCGTTCGATGCGATGGTGGCGTTCAACCGCCGGTCGGCGAAGACGCACAGCGGCGTCTGGCGCGACATCGCGGTGCACCACCGCAAGACCGAATGCGATGCGCAGTTCGCGCCAATCCTGGCGCTGGCGACGCAGCACGGCCTCGCCATCCCCCGCGTCGAACGGCTGGTGTCACTGATGCGCGACGTCGAGACCGGCCGCCGGCCGCAGGCGCTGGAGAACCTCGTGCTGCTGGCGGCATAGGATCGAACGCCCGAGCGTCTGATGGAACGAGCGCCTGAGCGCCTGAGTCCCTGAGCGCCTGACTGGAGACACCCTTGCACCTCCGCTTCGACCACCGGACCGTCATCGTGACCGGCGCCGCGCACGGCTTCGGCCGCGCGATTGCGCTCGCCTTCGCGGGCCTCGGCGCGCGGGTCGTGGCCTGCGACGTGCTGGAGGAGGAACTCGCGGCCACCGCGGGGATCGCGAAAGATCAGGGGACGCCGATCGACGTCCGCCTGCTCGACGTGAGCGTCCGCGACGCCGTGCAGGCGATGGTGGCCGAGACGCTGAAGGTCACCGGTCGGATCGACGTCCTGGTGAACGACGCCGGCGGCGTGCTGGGGCAGGTGGGCCGGCCGATCGAACAGATCTCCGAGGCCGACTGGCGGGCGATCTTCGCCGTGAATCTCGACGGCGCGTTCTACTGCAGCCAGGCCGTGGCGCCGGCGATGAAGGCGGCCCGCTGGGGCCGCATCATCAATATCAGCAGCGGCGCCGGACTCGGGATCAGCCTCACCGGCATCCAGGCGTACGCGTCGGCGAAGGCCGGGCAGATCGGCCTGACCCGTCAGCTCGCGCACGAGCTCGGCCCGTGGGGGATCACGGTCAACAACATCGCGCCGGGCTTCGTCCGTTCCAACCCGACGACCGAGCGGCAGTGGGCGTCGTACGGCGAGGACGGCCAGCGGCGGCTCGTCGAGACCATCGCGTTGAAGCGGCTCGGCTCGCCGGAGGACATCGCCAACGGCGTGCTGTTCTTCGCGAGCGAGCAGGCCGGCTGGATTACCGGCCAGGTGCTGTCGATCGACGGCGGCCGGTAGCAACGGGGGATCATCGTCCTCCCCGTCGTCGCAGGGACCAGTCTGAAAGAGGTGACCGTCGTGGCGAATCAGCTGCTGCAGGTCGGGTCGCTCTCGGCCGCGCCGGGCGAGAAGCGGTACGGCGTGAACGAGTTCTCCGTGCAGGGCCGGCCCTACCGGCTGCCGATGTGGCTGGTGAACGGCCGCGACGAGGGACCGACGCTCGTCGTCACGGCTGGCGTGCACGCGGCCGAGTACGCGAGCATGGCCGCGGCGCTGAACCTCGGGCGCTCGCTCGAACCAGCCACCCTGCGCGGCCGCGTCGTCGTGGTGCCGGTGATGAACATGCCGGCCTTCACCGCCCGCGCGATCTACGTCTGTCCGCTCGACGGCCGGAACCTGAACCGCGTGTTCCCCGGGAAGGCGGACGGTACGGCATCCGAGCAGATCGCCCACTGGGTGTTCCAGAACGTCATCACGCAGGCGACCTACTACGTGGACCTGCACGGCGGCGACCTCGTCGAGGCGCTCGTGCCGTTCACGATCTTCTTCCGCTCGGGCAACGAGCGCGTCGACCGGATGTCGCTCGAGATGGCGAAGGTGTTCGGCATCCACGACCTCGTGTCGAGCGAGACGCCCGGCGCCACCTTCTCGGCCGCGGCCCGGGCGGGGATCCCGGCGATCCTGGCCGAGTCGGGCGGCCAGGGGATCTGGACGCCCGAGGACGTAGCACGCCACACCAACGGCCTCGACCGGCTGATGCGGCGGCTCGACATGATTCCCGGCGGGGCGCCCGAGCCGGTGCCGTGCACGCTGCTCGAACGGTTCCTGTGGCTGCGCAGCGAGCACGAGGGGTTCTGGTATCCCGACGTCGCGGTAGGGGCGGAGGTCCGCGCGACCCAGTACCTGGGCTGCATCAAGGACGTCGAAGGGCGCGTGCTGCAGACGGCCGTGAGCCCGGCCGACGGTCGCGTGCTGTTCATCGTGTCGTCGCTCGCGATCAATGAAACCGATCCGCTGCTCGCCGTTGGCGCGTGAGCGACCCGGAGACCCGTCGCATGGACGCCGTGCTGCAGTTCCTCGTTGACCACTTCGATCAATACCTCCGCGAGCTCGCCGAGTTCGTCGCCATCCCGTCGGTCAGCACCGATCCCGCGCGCGCGGCCGACGTGCGCCGCGCGGCTGAATGGGTGTCGCAGCGGGTGCGCCGCGCCGGCTTCACGACGGTCGAGACCTGGGAGACGCCGCGGCATCCCGCCGTCTACGCCCGCTGCGACGCGGGACCGGACGCGCCGACGGTGCTCGTCTACGGCCACATGGACGTCCAGCCGGCCGACCCGGTCGAGAAATGGCAGTCGCCGCCCTTCGAGCTGACCGCGCGCGACGGCCGTTGGTATGCCCGCGGCATCAGCGACGACAAGGCGTCGATGCTGCTGCCGATCCTCGCGGCCGAGGCCTTCTTCGCCACCGGCGCACGGCCGCCCGTGAACCTCCGCTTCCTCTTCGAGGCGGAAGAGGAAATCGGCAGCGTCGATCTGCCCGCCCTCGTCCGCGACCGGCGCGACGCGCTGGCCTGTGACGTCGTGCTGTCGGCCGACGGCGGCATGTGGCGGCCCGAGGTGCCGAGCATCACCGTCAGCGCGCGCGGCATGGCGGGACTCGAATTCACCGTCCGCGGCCCCGGCAAGGACCTCCATTCCGGCCGCCACGGCGGCGGTGTCGCCAATCCGCTGCACGCGGCCGCCGCGTTGGTCGCATCGCTGCACGACGGGGGACGTGTGGCGGTCGAGGGGTTCTACGACGACGTGGTGCCGATCGAGCCGGCGCTGCAGCAGGCGCTGGATCGGCTGTCGTACGACGAACAGCAGTACTTCTCGGGCATCGGCGCGCCGGCGCCGTTCGGCGAGCCGGGCTACGGCACCCTCGCGCGCCAGTGGTATCGCCCCACGCTCGAGGTCAACGGCTTGTGGGGCGGCTATCAGGGGCCCGGCAGCAAGACGGTCCTCCCGAGCGAGGCGCACGTGAAGATCACCTGCCGCCTCGTGCCGGACCAGGATCCGGACGATGTGGCGGGGAAGGTGCGGCGCCACCTCGAACGGCATTGCCCGCCCGGCGTCACCCTGACCTTCGGGGACGGGCACGAGGGGGCCACGGCCTATCGTGTGTCGCCGGGAACTCCTGCCGTCCGGGCCGCTGCGGACACACTCGCCGAGGTCTTCGGCACGCCGCCCGACATCGTCGGCATGGGCGGCACCGTCCCCATCGTGGCGACCTTTCGCGACGTGCTCGGCGCGGACACGGTCTTCTTCTCGTTCAGCACGGCCGACGAGGACATCCACGCGCCGAACGAGTTCTACCGGCCCGAGCGCTTCCGCCTCGGCCTGCAGGCCTGGGCGCGCGTGTGGCGAAAGCTGGCGGAGACGCGGCGTGGCACGTGAAGCTCTAAGGGGACGTCCCTGCCGTGACGCGTAGGGGCGGCCCGAAGTGGCGGCCCCCGGAGACGGCTGAGCTCGGTGCCCGCTCGAACATTCGGTGGCCCGCCGTCGTAGACTCGTGCAGGAACCCCACACAAGGAGGGGACTGATGGGTCGGATTGGTCGCAGCTTTCAGCTCGTCGGCGAGTCGTACCGGGTGCTGATGCGGGACAAGGAGCTGATGATCCTGCCGCTCATCTCCGGCGTCGTCATGTCGATCGTGGTCACCCTGTTCGCGGTGCCGATCGGCATCGGCGGCGCGGTCGAGGCGGGGCACGGGGCCGTCGCCCTCCTGTTCCTGCCGGTGTACATCGTGCTGTACGCCGTCGGGATCTTCTTCCAGGCCGCCATCGTCGCCGGCGCCACCGAGCGGATGAGGGGCGGCGACCCGACCGTGCGCTCGGCGCTGCAGGCCGCCTGGCGGCGGATCGGGCCGATCCTGATCTGGGCGGTCGTGGCCGCCACGGTCGGGATGATCATCCGCGCGATCCACGATCGCGTCGGCTTCGTCGGACGCATCGTCGCCGCGATGGCGGGCGCCGCCTGGTCGCTCGCCACCTTCTTCGTCGTCCCCGTGCTGGTGCTCGAGGACCATTCCGTCAGCGAGTCGTTCTCGAAATCGGTGCAGGTGTTCAAGAAGACCTGGGGCGAGACGGTGGTGGGGCAGGTGAGTCTCGGCGCCGCGGCCGTCTGCGCCTGGCTGACGCTCGTGGCGCTCACCGGTCTGCTCGCCTGGGCCGTCGGCCTCGCGGCGATCGCCGTCTTCGTCGTCGGCGCGATCGTGCTGATGATCTTCTTCCCGGCCCTCCAGGGAGTCTATGTCGCGTCGCTGTACCGTTACGCGACTGAAGGCGCAGCGCCGTCCGGATTCAACCCGGCGCTGCTCAATCAGGCCTTCGCGCCGAAGCGGCAGTAGTGCATCTGCCGGCCGCGGTTCACCAGTACCCGATCGCCGCCAGGAAGACGAGCGTCGTCCCCATGATCGCCGCCTGGGCCCTCCACGGCTGCCCCTTCATGATCCAGAAGGGGAAGGACAGGGTCAGCGCCACCAGGAAGCCGAACTGCGTCAGGACGCCGCCCGTCGCGGGCCAGCCGCTGGCGCTGGCGGCCTGGCCGAGGCGGGTGAGCAGGAAGGTCACGCCAATCAGGAACAAGGCCGCGATCAGCGCATCACGCACGGTGTAGCGCGCGGCGTTCCGTTCGCAGGCGAGCATCGACTTCAGCATCTGCATCCCTCCATGATTGGTCGCAGCGCGACCGCTGGCGGCCGCGCGCCGCACATCGCCTGACAGCCAGGCGTCGATCGCCCCGCAGACGACGTCGAAAGTCTGCCGCGGGCCGAGCGGACCGGCCCCGGCCAGCGCCAGGAACTCGTCGCCATAGCGTTCGCGCCAGGCGCGCGGGTAGAGACGGAGCAGGCGGTCGGCAGCGGGCATGGTCAGCTCTCCGCGAGTCGGGCGCGGCCCACGCGGGCGACGGCATACAGGCTGTCGAGCCGCGCCCGCAGCACGCGGACGCCGGCGGCCGTCAGCCGGTACGGCCGGCGCCGTTCCTCGGCCGGCAGCGGCTCGATCCATTTCCGCGCTTCGAGGCGGGCAATCGCTCCGTAGAGCGTCCCCGGCCCGAGCTTCTGGCTCGTGACGGCCTCGATGTCCTGCGTCATCGCGTAGCCATGCTTCGGGCCGTCGGCAAGCGAAATCAAGATGTAGAGTGCCGGCTCCGAGAACCGTCCCAGGTCGGCCAGGTCTTCAGCGCGTGGCTTCATCGTCATTCCGTGCATGCGCCGCCGAGTCCGTGCCGGGCGACGTCATTTACTGCGTGATACGTAATACTACGTGTTGCGTAGTAGTGTCAAGTCCGGTGCGCGGGCCGACTGGAGCTAGAATCCGAGACATGAGCGACGGCGCAACGGTCTACGTGCTGGGGGCGGGCGCCATCGGATCCGCCCTCGCCGTTCATCTGCAGGCCAGCAGCCGGAAGGTCGTGCTGGTGCGGACCAGCCGGAGCGGCCTGGCCGAGGCGCCGGACACGCTGGTCGTGCGCAGTCTGCAGGGCGACGAAGTCCGTGCCACACTGCCGGCGGTTTCGCTCGACCGGCTTGATCGGTTCGACGGCATCCTCGTCATCTCCGCCAAGTCCTACGCGAATCCCGCGATCGCGGCAGCGCTCGCGGCCAGGGGCGCGGTCGCGCCGCTCGTCCTCCTGCAGAACGGGCTCGGGGTGGAGGAGCCCTTCCTGGCCGCCGGGCTTCCCGGTGTCTACCGGTGCGTGATCTTCGCCACTGGCGAGAAGCGCGAGGACGGCAGCGTCTCGTTCGGCAGCGTCCGCCCGTCGCCAATCGGCGTCGTCCGTGGGGACCGGGACGCGCTGCACCAGATCGTGCAGGCGCTCGACACGCCGGCCTTCCGCTTTGCGGAGGACGGCGACATCCGCCGGACGGTCTGGCAGAAGGCGATCATCAACGCCGTCTTCAATTCCATCTGCCCGCTGCTCGAGATCGACAACGGCGTCTTCCATCGCGAGGAGGACGCGCGGCGCCTGGCGGGCGGGATCGTGACGGAAGGCGTCGCCGTCGCGCGCAGCCTCGGCGTGGACCTCGATCGCGACGGCCTGATGCAGCAGATCCTGGCGATCAGTCGTGGCTCCGACGGGCAGGCCATCTCGACGCTGCAGGACATCCGCCGCGGCCGGCCGACCGAAATCGAGTCGCTGAACCTGGAGATCGCACGCGTCGGCGGGCGCGCGACACCGCCGGTGCCGGCGGAACGGACGGAACTGCTCGGCCGGATGGTGGCGCTGAAGGCGACTCTGCGGCAGGCGGCGCGATAGTCGCCCGCGTGCGCGCCGGCGGCGAGCGGTGGCGCCGCGCATCGACCCGGAGGAGGAACGACGCATGGCCATTCGAGTGGTGCAGTTGGGAACCCCGCGGGCACGTGGCGAGGGGCTGCGGATCGGAACCGTCCGGCGACCGCCGCGCGGCGTGCCGAAGACGGAGTACGCCGCCCGCGACTTCTACGACGTGTGGCTGCCCGAGCTCGCGCCGTCGGACGCGCTGGTCAAGCAGGCGCAGCAGGCGGCCGACGATCGGGCGTGGCGCCGGTTCGAGCAGCGCTACCGCGCCGAGATGAAGCGTCCGGAGGCCGCGCGCCTGCTGGCGCTGCTCGCCGCGCTGTCACAGCGGACCGACGTCTCGGTCGGGTGCTATTGCGAGGACGAATCGCACTGTCATCGCTCGGTGCTGAAGGCGCTCCTGCAGGAGCACGGCGCGCGCCTGGCGTGAGCCGGCCGCGCGGCGGGTGCGGAACCGATTGTCGGGGAGATCACTCGTGCTGCAGAGACTCGTGACCAACTGGGTATACGGCGGCTCGCTGGCCGGCGTGCTGCTGCTCCTGCTGGCGCCGCTCCTCACGCGGACCTGGCCCGCGTCGCTCGCGGCCACCTTTCTCCTGCTGCCGGTCTACATGGTCCATCAGTACGAGGAGCACGACGACGACCGCTTCCGGCGGTTCGTCAACGGCACGATGGGGCACGGACACGAGGTGTTGTCGCGCGGCGACGTGTTCGTGATCAACGTGCCCGGCGTCTGGGGCGTCATCGCGATTTCGGTCTACCTGGCCGCGACGGTCCACGTCGGCTTCGCCCTGATTGCCGTGTACCTCGTCCTGGTCAACGCGGTGGTCCACGTGCTGCCCGCCCTGATCCTCCGCCGGTACAACCCCGGGCTCGTGACGGCCCTCGTGCTGTTCTTCCCGTTCGGGGGATTCGCACTCCGGCAGGTCCAGCAGGCGGGAGGCGGCGCGGCGCCCGATCAGGCGCTCGGTCTCGGGCTGGCCATCGCCATCCACGCCGCCATCATGCTGCACGTCCGGCGGAACGTGCTGGCCGCGGCCCGCGCGACGTAGGAGACGGGCGATGGCTGCCGACGACCAGGCGTTCCACGAGCTGTGCGGCTACACGCTCGCGCACGGCGATCCGGCGTTCATCCATCAGCACGTGGTCGACGCCTTCGCGGCTCAGGAGGCGGACGAGGAGACGAAGCCGATCAAGATCACCTTCGCGCTGGTCGGTCTGTATCTTCACGTCGAACGCGGCCAGACGGGGCGGTGGGCGCAGCGGGTCCACATGCAGCTCGCGAAGCGGAAGCACGACTGGCCCTCGTTCACGCTGCCCGCCGACCGCGGCGCCATCACGGCCGCCGACGTGCTGGCCGTGCCCCCCGGCCCCGAGCGGGATCGGGCGATCGACGCCTGGTGCGCGTCGGTCTGGGCGGCCTATCGCGACAGCCACGGGGCCGTTGAAGCCCTGCTGCGCACGCACGGCCTCATCTGATCATCACTCGAGGAGCAGGGAGGACATGGCACCGATCCCGGACGGCACGGATGAGTTCTTCTTCTTCAATACCCGCGTGACGGTCCGCGTGCCGTTCACGGCGGGGGCGGACACGGTGAGCGTGCTGGAACACCGGGCGCCGGTCGGCGACTCGCCACCCCTGCACCGCCACGTCAACGAGGATGAAATCTTCCACGTCCTCGAGGGAACGTTCCGGTTCCGCGTCGGCGATCGCGACGTGACGGCGGGCGCGGGCGAGTGGCTGCTCGTCCCGAAGGGCGTCGTCCATTCGTATCTCGTCACGTCGACCGGCGGTGGACACTGGCTGACCGTGACGACGCAGACTGATTTCGAGCGGTTCGTGCGGGCGATCGGCCGGCCGGCGACGGGGCCCGGCCTGCCCGCGCCGTCCGGTCCGCCGACGCCGGCGCAGGTCGCGGAACTGACGCAGCTCGCGGCGCAGTTCGGCATCGAGCTCGTCGGACCGCCGCTGCACGGTGGGGATCGCACCGGCTGAGTCGACGCACGGAGCCGCCTTCGAGGCATGGTGCCGGCGGCGGACCCTTCGAGGACCCTGCGAACTGCCGGCCCCGCCTGCGCGGGACCCGAGGTGCCTCGACGTGGCGGCCCAAGACACGCAGAGGGTCCAGCCCGGGTCGGACACGACCGCGCGTCACCTGTCGGAGCCACACTCGAAAGGAGTCGCCATGCGCAAGGTGCTGCTGTTCTCCGTGCTGCTCCTCGCCGGCCTGCTCGGTTCGCAGTGGCTGCCGCGGATGGCCGGGCCCGCCTGGGAGCCGGTGGCCGACGGCATCCGCGTGCTGACGATGGCCGGGCTGTCGTTCATCATGATCCACGTCGGCTACGAGTTCGACCTCGACAAGTCGAACCTCCGCCGGTACGCCTGGGACTACGTCGTCGCCTTCACGGCGGCCAGCTTCCCGTGGATCTTCGTCACCCTGTACTTCGTCTTCGTGCTCCTGCCGCCCGCGGTCTGGTGGACCCCGGCCGCCTGGCAGGAAACGCTGCTCGCCGCCCGCTTCGCCGCGCCGACCTCGGCGGGCGTCCTGTTCTCGATGCTGGCGGCGGCCGGGCTCGGCGCGACGTGGCTGTACCGCAAGGCCCGCATCCTGGCGATCTTCGACGACCTGGACACGGTGCTCCTGATGATCCCGCTCAAGATGGCCATGATCGGCCTGGCCTGGCAGCTGGGCCTGATTGCCGTCGTCATGGTGGTCATGCTCGCCATCGCCTACCGCTACCTGCACGCGGTTCGGCTGCCGGTGAGCTGGCCCTGGGTGCTGGGATACGCCGGTGTCATCACTGCGGCGAGCGAGATCGTCTACAAAGCCTCCACGATCATCGACGACTCGGTGCCGGTGCACGTCGAGGTGCTGCTGCCCGCCTTCGTCCTGGGCTGCGTCCTGGCGTATCCCGATCCGAAGACCGACGGAGGCGGTCCGTCTCACGCGGAGGGACATGGCGACGCCCACACCGTGCTCGATGCGCCGGCGGAACGGCGGGTGGCCACGATCGTCGCGGCCGCGTTCATGGTCCTCGTCGGACTGTCCATGCCGCTGATCGTCGGGGGGGAGACGGTGCCCGCGGCGGGAGCTGTGCGGGCGAAGATGGAGCCGTCGCTGCGCGCCGCAGGGGCGCCGGCCGCCGAGGCGGCCGTGGCAGCCGCGGGGCGTGCCGCCGCGATCGGCCGGGTCACGGCGGCCCAGCCGCCGCCGGGCTGGTGGCTGATTGCTCTGCACGTCCTTCTCGTGACGGTGTTGTCCAACCTCGGGAAGATGTTCCCCGCGTTCTGTTACCGCCGCGAGGCCGACTGGCGGGAACGGCTGGCCCTGGCCGTCGGCATGTGGCCGCGCGGGGAAGTCGGCGCCGGCGTGCTCGTCATCGCGCTCAGCTACGGCATCGGCGGCCCCGTCGTCACCATTGCCATGCTCAGCCTCGCCCTGAACCTCGTCCTGACCGGCGCCTTCATCTATGTCGTGCGGCGGTTGACCGCGGCTGAGCGGGGCGGCGGAGTCGCCGGACCGATGGCCCTGGGCCCGGCCGGGGGTGCGATCGACGGGTGACGGAAGCGGAGAGCGGTCCCGTGCGCGCGCTCGCCGTCGTCACGATCGCGTTCGTCACGATGCTCGTCGTCCAAGTGGCAGGAGGACGTCATGTCGACGGTGCTTTCGCCGTGGCGGCGGCTGCCCGTTGTCGTACGGGCGGTGCTGGTGGGCGTCGTCGTCGCCTCGGCGGGGACGCTGCCGTGGGCCTGGCTCGCCGCCGAGAACCTGCGCCATGGACGCGCGGTCCCCTGGGACGCCATGGTGATGGCCCCGTATCTGTGGGTCTACTGGCGGTACCTCCGGGGCGCGGGCTGGCCGCGTGCGACGGCCGACGCCCGGCGCCAGGGCCTGCGCGCCAACCCACTCCCGGGTGACGCCTGGAGCACGGCGATCATGGCTGGTCTGCTCGGCCTCGTGGCGCTCGTCTTCTTCATGCAGGTCTGGGGACGGCTCGTCCAGCTGCCGCAGCAGCGGGATGCCGACCCGTCCACCGTGCCGCTGTTCACGCTGGCCGTCTCGCTGGTCATGGGCTCGCTCGTCGCCGGCTTCGTCGAGGAGGCGGCCTTCCGCGGCTACATGCAGGGGCCGATCGAGCGGCGTCACGGGCCGGTGGTTGCGATCCTCGTCACCGGCATCTGCTTCGGCTTCGCGCACTTCACGCATCCGGAAGTGTCGCTGCGGCTGATGCCGTTCTACCTGTTCATCGCCGCCATCTACGGCGGTCTCGCCTGGCTGACCAACTCCATCTGGCCGAGCATCGTGGTGCACGCCGGCAGCGACGTGCTGGGTTTCGTCCGCCTCTTCGCCACCGGCCGATCCGAATGGCAGATGACGCCGACGGTGCAGCCGCTCGTCTGGGAGAGCGGGCCGGATGCGGCGTTCTGGACCTCGTGCGCGCTGGCCGTGGTCACGATCGCACTGGCCATCTGGGCCTACGTCGCGCTGGCCGGCGCGATGCGGAACGCAAGCACCGGCGGGCCATCACTCGGCGACTGGCGCGGCTCGACGGGGGCGTGAACGATGACGGGAACGCGTGGGCGCGCGGCGGGCGGTGTGACGCTGGTGAAAGCGGCCGGCCTCGACTTCATCGCCGTGTTCGCCGCCGGCTTCGTACTCGGGACGATCCGGGTCCTGTGGGTGATTCCCCATCTGGGTGAGAGAACGGCCGAACTCGTCGAGGTGCCGATCATGCTGGTCGTCATCGTCGCATCCGCGCGCGGGACCGATCGGCGCTTCCTGGGGACCGCCCGCGCGGGGGAGCGCCTGCTGGTCGGTGTCGCGGCGCTCGTCCTGCTGCTCGCCGCAGAGATCGCGCTCGCGATGATCCTGCGCGGTGCCTCGGTGTGGCAGGCGCTGTTCGATCGCGATCCCGTCTCGGGCACCGCGTACTACGTCGCCCTGGCGATCTTCGCAATCCTGCCGTGGTGGCTCGGGCGCCGCGCGAATCCGGCGAGTGGCCGGTCGGAGTAGCGGGTCGGGTGCGCGCGGCTATTCCGCGCGCAGCGCCACGGCCGGATCCACCCGTGCCGCCCGTCGCGCGGGCAGGTAGCAGGCGACCAGTGCGACGACGAACAGCAGCAGCGCCGCGCCGATGAACGATGCCGGGTCGGTGGGTGCGACGCCATACAGCAGGCTGCGGAGGGTCCGGGCCAACCCGAACGCAGCCAGCACGCCGACCGCGAGGCCCGACCAGGCGAGGACGAGTCCTTCCCGCAGCATCATTCTCAGCACGTCCGTCTGGTTCGCGCCCAATGCCATCCTGACGCCGATCTCCGTCGTCCGTTGCGACACGGAGTAGCCAATCACCCCACCCAGGCCGACCGCTGCGAGCAGCACGCCGAGCGTCGCGAGCGAGGCGAGCAGGAACGTCCGGAAGCGCGGCTGTGCGGCGGCGTGGTCGACGATGGTCGTGAGCGGGCTCACTGTCCCGACGACCAGCGTGGGATCGGCTGCGCCGATGGCCTTGCGGAGGGTGGACGCAAAGCCGTCCGGCTCGGGCGTCGTGCGGACGACCAGGAAGACGGAGCGCCAGGGCTGCTGCGCGAAGGGGCGGTAGATCGTGTCGTCGGGTGCCGCGGCCAGTCCCGCGTACTTCACGTTGTCGACGACGCCGACGAGCGTCATCGTCATCCCAGGGCCCTTGCGCCCGTCGCGCACCGTTGGCAGCGTCATGGTCTTGCCCAGCGGATCGCCTGCGCCGAAGAACCGCTCGGCAGTCTGGCGGCTCATGATCATTACCTGCGGATGATTGGCCCCGTCGGCAGCCGTGAAGAAGCGCCCCTCCACCAGCCGGATGCCCAGCGCCCGGAAGAAGTCAGGCGTGGAGGGGACGCCCGACGCGGCGTACTCGGTCTTCCGGCCCGTGACCGGATCCGGCCAGTTCATCGTGATCCGGAGACGGCTGGTTTCCGGCGGCAGACTGGTGCCGAGTCCGGCCGCCTCGACGCCCGGAAGCGCGCGGACCCGTTCGACGACCCGGTTCATGGCCGCCATGACGTCGGCATCGTCGGCCGGCTGGCCGAAGGGCATGTTGATCGACGCCGTCATCACGTGTCCGGTCTGGACGCCGATCCCGGGACCGAGCAGCTGCGCGAGGCTGCGCCCCAGCAGGGTCGCTCCGACGAGCAGCACGAGCGAGATCGCGATCTGCGCGATGCAGAGCGCCGCGCGCACGCGACGGCCGGGCAGCGTTCTGGTCGCGCCGGGCGCCTGACCCCGGAGCAGATCCCCGGTGTGAGGCCGGCGCAGCGCGGAGGCCGGGCCGGTCGCGAGAGTCACGACTGCCGCCAGGCCGACGGCGAACAGCCGCACCGGGCCGTCCAGGCGGACTTGATCGAGCAGCGGCAGCCCCAACGGGTTCAGCGCGCGCAACGCCGACAGCCCGGCGTCCGCAACGATGAGCCCGAGCGCACAGCCGCCCGCCGCCAGGAGGCCGGTGCCCACCAGCGCCTGCCGCACGAGCCGGCCGCGCGAGGCGCCGAGCGACAGACGCACGGCCGTTTCACGCGCGTGCGCCGCGTCGCGCGCCACCAGCAGGTTCACCACATTGGCACAGGCGACGAGCAGCACGAGACCGACCGCGGCCCAGAGGACGAGCAGTGCCGGCCGCATCGTCCGGACCATGTCGTCGCGAAGACGGATCAGGCGTGCCCCGGACGCAGCCCGAACCCTCGGGAAGTCGTGCGCCATCGCCGCCGCCGTGGCCCGGACGTCGGCCTGCGCCTGCGATATCGGGATGCCGGGCTTCAGGCGGCCGATCGCTGCCAGGTAGATCCCGCCGCGTGACGGCGGCGCATGCTCGACGGGAACCCAGATGTCGGTGTCGGCGGTCGGAAACTGGAACGTAGAGGCGGCAACGCCGATGATCGTGTAGGGCTCCGCGTTCAGCAGCATGGTTCGGCCAAGCACGGCGGGAGAGTTGTCGAAGAGCCGGTGCCACAGCGTGTTGCTGATCACGGCGGTCGCCGCGCGGCTGTCAGCCGTCGTGAACGGCCGGCCCAGGACCAAGCTCCCATCCAGCGTCGTGAAGAAATTGCCGGAGACGGTGGCCGTGTCGAACACTTCGGTGCCGGTTGAGGTCGACAGCGCCGACACGGTCGAGGCGTACGAGGCGAAGCCGTCGAAGGAGCGAAGGCCCGCGCTCCAGGCACGCATGGTGTCTGGCGAGAAGTAGACGGGCGTGGCGGCGCCGGTGCCCACGGCACGCTCCCGCACGTCCACCAGCACCAGCCGATCCGCCTGCCGGTAGGGCAGCGGCCGGACCAGCAGGCCGTAGACGACGCTGAAGATCGCCGTGTTGGCGCCGATGCCGAGCGCCAGCGTGAGCACGGCGGCGGCGACGAAGCCCGGCGACTTGCGGAAGGTTCGCAGCGCGTACCGGAGATCGCCGCCGAGTCCCACGATGGCGAACCGCGATCGGCGGGCGTCGCGGCAGCGCTCCTTGTACAGATCGACGCCGCCGAACTCGAGCCGGGCCTGCCGGGCGGCATCGTCAGGGGACAGGCCCGACGCCACGAGATCGTCGATGCGGCTCTGCAGGTGGAACGCCAGTTCGTCGGCCATGTCCGACTCGAAGCGGCGCCAGCGGGCGACCCGCGCGAAAGCGGACCGGAGCCATCCTCGCATCGCTACACCTCACCAGGTCTCGTCTTCAACGCGGCCGTCATCGCCGACACCGTCCGCTCCCAGTTCGCCATCTCCTCCCGCAGCCGCGTCCGCCCGGCAGCAGTGAGCCGGTAGAACTTCGCGCGGCGGTTGTTCTCCGACGTGCCCCACGTGGAGGACAGTAGCTTCTGCTTCTCGAGGCGGTAGAGCGCCGGATAGAGCGCGCCCTGCTCGATCGTCAGCGCGCCGTCCGACATCTGCTGGATGCGGAGCAGCACGCCGTACCCGTGCTTCGGTCCGAGCGAGACGGCTTTGAGGATGAGCAGGTCGAGCGTCCCCGGCAGGAGGGCGGCCTGGATGGTCATCGGTGCGGCACCTGATACCTAGAGTAGTTAGGAGAGGGCAGTGTAGCGCCGCATACCTAAGCTGTCAAGGAGAGCGAACAGCAATCCTTCGGCCGATGACGAAGCGTGTCGGACCGGGGATCGATACCATGCGGCGCGACGCCACAGCCCGGCCAGGCACCGGGAGCAATCGTGTCCATCCAAGTGGACTGATGGGAGTGGCCATTTCGTGCTAGGCTGTGGATCCACTTTTCACTCCTGACTGCCCACGATGCCGCGCCAGACCGCCAGCCTCCCGGGTCTCACGCTCACGCCCCACAGCGATCGTCCGCTCGCCCGCCAGCTGGCGTCGGCGCTGCGCGAGTCGATGCTGTCCGGACAGCTGGGGCCGGGCGCCCGGCTGCCGTCGACGCGGCTGCTCGCGGGCGAACTCGGCGTCTCGCGCAACACCGTCCTCGAGGCCTACGCCGAGCTGCTCGCCGAGGGCTATCTGGAAGGGCAGATCGGTTCAGGCACGTTCGTCTCGCGCCTGCTGCCGGAGGAAGGCCGGGCCGTGGGCCACGCCGACACGGCGGAGGACCTGTCGACGATCGCGCTCTCAGCGCGCGGCGAGCGGATTGCCGGCGTCCGCCATTGGCAGTCGGGGGTGGAGCTGCGGCCGTTCAATCCGGGCCTGCCGGCGCTCGACCCGGCGCTGTTCGACTTCTGGTGGCGCACGGCCGCGCGCTGGCGCCGGCGACTCGGTCCCGCCGAGTTGAACTACGGTGATGCGGCCGGCTACGGTCCGCTGCGGGAAGCGATTGCCGCGTGGGTTGGTCCGTCCCGCGGCGTCCGTTGCACGGCCCGCCAGATCATCGTGACGGCCGGCGCCCAGCCGGCGCTGGCGCTGGCCGCGCGGCTGCTGCTCGACGTCGGCGATCAGGCCTGGATGGAGGACCCGGGCTACGAAGGAGCGAAGGGGGCCCTGATCGCCGCCGGACTGACGCTCGTCCCGGTGCCGGTGGACGATGACGGGCTGGACGTGGACGAGGGGATGGCACGCGCGCCGGAGGCGCGGATGGCGTACGTCTCGCCATCGCACCAGTATCCGCTCGGCGTGGTCATGGCGCTGACCCGCCGGCTGCGGCTGCTCGAATGGGCCGAGCGCGCGGGCGCCTGGATCGTCGAGGACGACTACGATACCGAGTTCCGCTACGGCGGGCGTCCGCTGCCGGCGCTGCAGAGTCTGGACCGCGCATCGCGCGTCCTCTACGTCGGCACCTTCAGCAAGGTCCTCTTCCCGTCCCTCCGCCTCGGCTACATCGTCGTGCCCGACGAACTCGTCGGGGCGTTCCGCCGCGCGCAGGCGACCGCCGGCCATCGGCCGTCGACCCTCGATCAGGCGGTTCTGGCCGAGATCCTCGCCAGCGGCCAGTTCATGCGGCACGTCCGCCGCATGCGCCGCCGCTACGAGCAGCGGCGCGATCTGCTCGATGCGGAGATCCGGCGGCAGCTCGCTCCGTCACTGATGCTCACCGGAGCGCATACCGGTCTGCACGGCGTCGGCCGCCTGGCGCCCGGCTTCGACGATCGCGACGTCTCGGCGCGCGCCGCAGCCGCTGGCATCAGCGTGCCGCCGCTCTCCGCGTACTACACGGGACCGCCCCGCGTCTCCGGCCTCGTGCTCGGGTACGGTCACCTCGACGAGAACGCCATCCGCGCCGGCGTGCGAGCGCTCGCGTCGCTGCTGCGCGCCGGATAGCGGAGGCACGCCGCCGCGCTGCGGCATCGGGGCATCGCGGCGTCACCCGCCGTGCGGGGTCGAATGCTCGGGCGAGAGCGGCGCGCCTTTGCTGCGTCGCAGCAGGACGACCTTCAGGGCGTCGATCGCCGCGAGATAGCCGGCGCCGGCGGCCGCGACGGTCACGATGACGTACGGCGGCAGCGCGGCCATCAACGTGCCCGTCACGGCCAGCAGGCTGACGAGGCCGATGTCCGCCAGCGAGACCAGCAGCAGCCAGCGGCCGGGCGCCGAATGCCAGAAGTGGGAGCGCTCGCGCACCAGGTAGATCATCCCCTGTCCCGTGAAGACCAGGGTGACGAACACGAGCGTGCGCAGCTGCGCCAGCGGCAGGTGCAGCTGCCAGCGGCCCCACGCGAAGATCCCCAGCGACAGCCCGAGCACGCAGGCGCCGAGGGCCAGCCCGACGCGGGTCAGGGTGCCGACGTGCCAGTGGTCGGGCCGGGGCGAGAAGGAGACGCGGTCGGTCGCAATCGCCATGGTGGCGAAGTCGTTGGTGAAGAGCAGCAGCACGATGAGCGGGGGCGTGATGATCAGGGCGTGCGCCAGCACCACGCCGATGGTCAGGAAGAAGCCGATCTCGACGGTCTTGATGATCTTGTTCAGCGTGTAGGTCACCATCCGCTGGTAGACGCGGCGGCTGGTCTCGACGGCCGCGATCATGTCGCTCAGACCGGGGTTGGTGAGCACGAGGCTCGCCGCCGACTTGGCCACGTCGGTCGCGCTCGCCACCGCGATGCCGACTTCTGCCTGCCGGAGCGCTGGCGCATCGTTCACGCCGTCCCCGGTCATCCCCACGAGGTGGCCCTCCCGCTGCAGCGCCCGGATCAGCGTGAACTTGTCCTCGGGCAGCGCCTCCGCCCGCACGTCGTACTGCAGCGCGTCTCCGGTCGCACGCCCCGGATCCTCGAAGCGCTGCGCGGTCGCCCGATTGCCGAGGCCGACCCGTGCCGCCACGGCCCGTGCCGTCGCCAGGCCGTCGCCGGTGATCATGATCACGCGCACGCCGAGCGCCCGCAGGGCGCCGATCGTCTGCGCCGAGTCGGGGCGAGGCGGGTCCTGGAGCGCGACGAGGCCTGCCAGGGCGAGGCGCTCCCCGCGGCCCTCGGCGACCGCGAGCACCCGTGAGCCTGTGGACGCCAGCCGTTCGACGTCGGCGGCCAGCGTGGCCGGAACCGCCGCCAGGCGCCGCGCGACCGCCTGCGGCGCCCCCTTGACGATGTGCTGCCCCGGTCCGTCGTCCGCGACGATGGATTCGGCCGTCTTCGTGGCCGGGTCGAACGGAATCAGCGTGCGAGGCGAAGGCGGTGCCGCAGGCACGCCCCGATCGCGCGCGGCGGTCAGCACGGCGAGGTCGATGGGATCCTGGGTCGCCGCGTCGCTGGCCCACGCGGCGAGGCGCAGCAGGTCGATCTCGCTGTAGGGCGGACAGGGCTGCAGCGCGGCCACGGCGAGCCGGTTCTGCGTGAGCGTCCCGGTCTTGTCGGTGCACAGGACGTCCATCCCTGCGGCATCTTCGATGGCCGAGAGCCGCGTGGTCAGCACGCCCCGCCGCGCCAGTTCGAGCGAGCCGAGGGCCGTCGCCAGCGTGAAGGTCGCCGGCAGCGCCGCCGGGACGGAGGCGACGAGCAGGATCAGCGCGAAGGGGAGCACGTCGGCGAACGGCAGCTTCGTGGCGGCCGCGTACACGAGCAGGACGACCACGAGAGCACCGTCGAGCGCGAGCATGTAGCGGACGATGGTGAAGATGAGGGCGGAGAGGTGACTGGCCCGCGTGGCGTGACCGACGAGCTGCGCCGTGCGGCCGAAGACGGTCCGGTCGCCCGTGGCCGTCACTTCGCCGCTCGCCTCGCCGCGCTTCACGACCGCGCCGGCACGCGCCAGGGCCCCCGGGCCGGCGTCGGCCGCCACCGACTCGCCCGTGAGCATCGACTGGTCGAGCAGAATCGCGCCGTCACGCAGGGTGACGTCGGCAGGGACGATGTCGCCCAGCCGCAGGTGGACGAAGTCGCCTGGCACGAGCGCCTCGGTGGGGACCTCGCGCCACTCGCCGTCGCGCCGCACGCGCGCGTGCAGCGACAGCCGCGCGCGCAGCCGCTGCAGCGCGCGATTCGCCCGTCCCTCCTGGATCAGGCTGAGCGCGACGTTGAACAGCAGCAGGAGGCCGATGATGCCCGCCTCGAAGCGGCGCCCGAGCAGCAGTTCGAGGACGACCGTCGCTTCGAGCATCCACGGCACCGGCGCCCAGAACCGGCCGACGAATGCCAGGAGCGGGTGCGGCTTCGCTTCGGTCACCGCGTTCGGCCCGTACTGAAGCAGGCGGGCGGCGGCGTCCTGGCTGCTGAGGCCGGGAGAAGGGCCGGTGGACTCAACGGGCGGGGGCACGGCCGAAGGCCTCCGCAATCAGCGCGTATGACCGGCAGCGCGCTTCGTGATCGTAGGTGATGGTCACGATCATGAGCTCGTCGGCCCCGTATTCCGCGGCCACCGCCTCGAGGCCCCGCCGGACGGTCGCGGGCGACCCGATCACCGCGCGGCGTCGCCGCGGGGCTCGCGGGCCTTCGCACGACTCGCGCGCCGCCAGGAAGCGGAGCGCCTTCTCGACCGGCGGTACGGGGATGAGCTCGCCCTGGTGGAGCAGCGCAAACGCCATCCGGCCGCTCGCTGCCAGCCGCTCGGCCTCGTCGTCCGTCTCGGCGCAAATCGCCGAGACGCAGACGATGACCTCGGGTGCCGCGCGGACGCCGGACGGGACGAAGGTGTCGCGGTAGCGGCGCGCATAGTCGGCGCCTTCGGGATTGATGAAGTCGGCGAAGGCGTACGGCAGGCCGATCTCCGCGGCCCACAACCCGCTCTGCGGCGAGGAGCCGAGCAGCCACGGCTCGGGCCGGTGCGCCCCGCCCGGCAACGCGGCGAGCCGTGCGAAGCGATGGCCGGCCGGGAACCGGTCGTAGAGGTAGGCGAGCAGCTCGGCCAGTTGCTGCGGGAAGTCGTCGGGTGCCGCCTGCCGGCGATCGCGCTGCAGCGCGAAGGTCGTGAGCGGGTCGGTGCCGGCGGCGCGGCCGAGGCCCAGATCGATCCGGCCGGGATGCAGGGCTGAGAGGAGGCTGAAGACCTCGGCCACCTTCAGCGGGCTGTAGTGGGGCAGCATGACGCCGCCGCTGCCGACGCGGAGGCGCGTGGTCGCGGCCGCGATCGCGCCGATCAGGATCTCGGGGGCCGCCCCGGCCAGCATCGGCGTCCCGTGGTGCTCGGCCACCCAGTACCGGTGATAGCCTAGAGCCTCGGCGCGCCGGGCCAGGTCGATCGTTCGCTGCAGCGCCTCGCCGCCAGTCGACCCGTCCGCAATCGGCGACTGGTCCAGCACACTCACCCGCAGACTCACGTGTCCACTCCTCGTGTCGTCCCCGTATCCTGTCACACCCCACGCGCCGCCGTCAGGTCGACGCATCTCGAGTGGCCGGGGCCTCCTGATCTCCTGCCCTCCTGTGAACAAGTCCCTCCTGTTCTCCTGATCTCCTGGCCTCCTGCGAACCCACCCCTCCTGATCTCCTGTTCAACTGGCAGGCGACTCCGGCTGCGCTTGTCGGGCACCGCGCTTTGTGCCATGGTGGCGGTATGGATCGCCGCGAAACGGAGCGGCTGCTGTCGGCCATCGGCGACGTCCGCGCGCGCGGCGCGCGCGCGGCGCTGGCGACGGTGATCCGTGTGCGCGGCAGTGCCTACCGGCGCGAAGGGGCGCACATGCTCGTGCGCGAGACCGGTGCCTGGGACTGTGCCCTCTCCGGCGGCTGCCTCGAGCCGGCGGTCGCCGACGCCGCGGCGCGCGTCCTGGCCGGCGGCGAGCCGGTCGTCCTCGCCTACGACCTCCAGGACGACTCGGTCTGGGGCCTCGGCATCGGCTGTACCGGGGCCGTCGACATCCGCATCGAGCGCCTCGACGACGATCCCGTCACGCGCGCCTGGCTCGGGGTCCTCGAACGGGCGGAGCCCGCGGTGCTGGTCACGTGCCTCGACGGCACGCCTGGCCGCCTGCTCGTTCACGGCGCCGGTGGCACCATCGGCGGTCTGTCGGACGACTCGCTGGACCGCCGGGCGGCCGCGCGGGCGCGCGAGCGGCTGCGCGAGGTCCTCGCGGGGTCTGGCACCGAGTCGATCGACGGACGCGAGCTGTTCTTCGAGGTGGCGCTGCCGCCGCCCGTGCTCACCGTCTTCGGGGCCGGCTTCGACGCCGAACCGCTCGTCCGCCAGGCGTGGGCCGTCGGCTTTGCGGTCACGGTCATCGATCCCCGCGATGCCTTCCTCGTCCCGTCCCGCTTCCCCGGCGCCACGCTCGTCTCCAGTCACCCTGAGACGTTCGCCGGGCGCGTGGCCCTGCCGGCCGGCGGCTTCGTCGTGATCATGAACCATCACCTCGCGCGGGATCGCGAGAGCCTCCGGTTCGCGCTGGCCTCGCGCACCGCCTATGTCGGCCTGCTCGGCCCGCGGGCCCGCTACGAGCGGCTGCTGTCCGACCTGGCCGCGGACGGATACGTCCCGGCGGCCGCCGACCTGGCGCGCGTGCGAAGCCCGATCGGCCTCGCGCTTGGCGCGGAGACGGCCGAGGAAGTGGCGCTGTCGATCGTGAGCGAGCTGGTGGCGGTGCGGAACGGGTTCGAGGGCGGCGCGCTCCGCGGCACGGCCGGCAGTCTTCATCGTTCCGCCGGCAGGCGGCTGCTGGCGCGCTCGTAGTCGGCCGGCGTGTCGATGTCGAAGAGCTTCCCGGGGTCGAACGGCAGGACGACCGTTCCCTCCCGGTGGCGCTGCAGCACGGGCCGCGCGCCATGTTCCAGGGCGGCGAGCTCGGGGAACAGCGCGCGGGCGAAGAGGTGGGGCGGCGCCGTGATGTCGCCGTAGCGGACGCTGACGATGGGCGGCCGCTCCGCGCGCCAGACCTCGAGCAGGCGGCGGTAGTCGTCGGCGGTCAGGAACGGCTGGTCCGCGAGTGCGAACAGCGCGGCCGCGCTGGCGGGCAGGTGGGCGACGGCGGTCCGGAACGAGCTGCCCATGCCGGTCGCGAAGTCCGCGTTCAGCGCGTGACGGATCGGCAGTCCGTCGAGGGCGGCGAGGACCTGCTCGTGGTGACTGCCGACGATGACGAGCACCTCGTCGTAGCCGGCGTCGCAGACGAGCCGGACGATCCGGCGGACGAGCGGTTCGCCGCCGAGCGGCAGCAGCAGTTTCGGCCGGCCCATCCGTGTGGAGGCGCCGGCGGCGAGCACCACGGCGCTGATCGCGTCGCCCATGGGTGCCAGTATAGAATCGTTCCCTTCCCCGTAGCGTGGTCGTCACGCGGACGTGGCGGCCCAATCTGCGACGTCGTCCAGAAGGAGGTTCGCCCGGTGATACCCGCAGCCTTCGACTACATCCGCGCGCATTCCCCCGACGAGGCCTTCAGCCACCTGCAGCAGCACGGCGGTGACGCGCGCGTGCTGGCCGGCGGCCAGAGCCTCATCCCGGCCATGCGCTTCCGCCTGGCCCGGCCGGCCGTGCTGGTCGACATCAACGGTCTGGCCGACCTGGGCCGCCTCGAGCTGGGCAGGACGGCGCTGGCCATCGGCGCCATCGCCCGCGACAGCGCGATCGAGCGCGCGCCGTGGATCGGCGAGACGCGCTGGAGCCTGTTGCACGACGTCTCCCGCGTGGTCGCCGATCCGGTCGTGCGGCAGATGGGGACGGTCGTCGGCAGCCTGTGCCACAACGATCCGTCCGGCGACTGGACGGCGGTGGCCCTCGCCGCCCGCGCCGCCGTGGTCGTCCGCGGCAGGCAGGGGACGCGCACGGTGCCGATCGACGACTTCCTGGTCGACAGTTTCACGACGGCCGTCGGCGAAGGCGAGATGGCGCTGGCCGTCCACTTCCCGGTCCCGGGCGATCGAACGGCCGGCTCCTACCAGAAGGTCGAGCGGAAGGTGGGCGACTTCGCGACCGCCGCAGCGGCCGTGCAGGTCACGCTCGACGGCAAGGGCGCGATCAAGGAAGCCGGCATCGCGTTGTCGGCCGCCGGTCCGTGCGCCGTCCGCGTGACGGAGGCCGAGCAGGCGCTGGTCGGCCAGAAGCCGACCGCGGACGTCATCCGTGCCGCAGCCGACGCGGCCTCGAAGCGGAGCGAACCGCAGGCCGACCTGCGGGGCAGCGTCGAGTACAAGAAGAACCTGGCGGGCGTGCTCGTGGCCCGCGGTCTGCGCCAGGCCCTGGCGCGTCTGGGGGTGCAGGCATGAAGGTCACGATCACGGTGAACGGCACGCCGTACACGCGCGACGTCGAGCCGCGCACGCTGCTCGCCTACTTCCTGCGCGAGCACTGCGGGCTCACCGGCACGCACGTCGGCTGCGATACGTCGAGCTGCGGCTGCTGCGTGGCGGTGCTCGACGGCCAGACGGCGGTGAAGACCTGCACGATGTTCGCGGTGCAGGCCGACGGCCACGAGATCCTCACGGTCGAGGGGCTCGCGGCGGGCGGCGCCCTGCACCCGATCCAGCAGGCGTTCTCCGATCAGCACGGGCTGCACTGCGGCTACTGCACGCCCGGCATGATGCTGACCACCGTTGCGCTCCTCAAGCACACGCCGGCGCCGACCGAGGCCCAGATCCGCGAGGGGCTGGCGGGGAACCTGTGCCGGTGCACCGGCTACAACAACATCGTGAAGGCCGTGCAGCAGGCCGCCGACGTGCTGCGCCAGCCGGCCGCGGCCACCAAGTGATGCCGGACGCGAGGGATCATCATGAGTGCTGATGTGAAGGCAGGACATGCGATCGGCGTCGCGATGAAGCGCAAGGAGGATCCGCGCTTCGTCCAGGGCAAGGGACACTACGTCGACGACTTCTCGTTCCCCGGCATGCTGTTCATGGCGCTGGTCCGCAGCCCGTATCCGCATGCCACCATCAAGAGCATCGACATCTCGGCGGCAATGAAGGTGCCGGGGGTCAAGGCCGTCATCACCGGCAAGGACCTCGAGGCCGCCGGCCTGGGCTGGCTGCCGACCTTCCACGGCCTCGACAAGCAGATGGTGCTGGCCATCGGCAAGGTGCTGTTCCAGTACCAGGAAGTGGCGGCCGTCTTCGCCGAGTCGCGCGAGGCGGCGGCCGACGGCGCCGAGCAGGTGCAGGTCGACTACGACCCGCTGCCGGTCGTCGCCGATCCGTTCGCGTCGAAGACCGACACGGTGCTCCTGCGGCCCGATCGCGAGCAGAAGACGAACCACATCTATCACTGGGAGGTCGGCGATCGGGACAGGACCGACCAGACGCTCGCGAAGAGCGCGAAGCGGGTGAAGCAGCGGATCTGGTTCCAGCGCTGCCATCCGGCGCCGCTCGAGCCGTGCGGCTGCGTGGCGTTCTTCGACACGATGGGCCGCCTGCAGTTCTACGTGACCTCGCAGGCGCCGCACGTCTACCGCACCGCGCTGTCGCTCGTCACCGGCATCCCCGAGGACCGGATCCACGTGATCTCGCCCGACATCGGCGGCGGGTTCGGCAACAAGGTCCCCGTCTATCCCGGCTACGTCTGCGCGGTGGTCGGCGCGTTGAAGCTGGGCCATCCGGTCAAGTGGATCGAGACGCGCACCGAGAACCTCACGAGCACCGGCTTCGCGCGCGACTACCACATGGACGTCGAACTGGGCGCGACCGCCGACGGGAAGCTGACGGCCGTCAAGGTGGCGACGACGGCGGACCACGGGGCGTTCGACTGTGCGGCCGATCCCACGAAGTATCCGGCCGGCATGTTCGGCATCTGCACCGGCAGCTACGACGTGCCGGTGGCCCACGCCGAGGTCGACGCCTACTTCACGAACAAGGCGCCCGGCGGCATCGCCTACCGCTGCTCGTTCCGCGTGACCGAGGCGAGCTACGCCATCGAGCGGACGATGGACGTCCTGGCCGACGAGCTGGGGATCGACGCCGTGGAGCTGCGGCGGAAGAACTTCGTGAAGAAGGAGCAGTTCCCCTACGCGTCGGCGCTGGGCTTCACCTACGACAGCGGCGACTACGAGAAGACGCTGCAGAAGGCGCTCGACACGATCGGCTACCAGGCGCTGCTGAAGGAGCAGCAGGAGAAGCGCGCCCGCGGCGAGCTGATGGGGATCGGCTTCTCGACCTTCACCGAGGTCGTGGGGGCCGGGCCGTCGAAGCACTTCGACATCCTCGGCATCAAGATGTTCGACAGCGCCGAGATCCGCATCCATCCCACCGGCGCCGGCATCGTCCGGGCCGGGACGAAGTCGCAGGGGCAGGGGCACGAGACCACCTGGGCCCAGATCGTCGCCGAGGAACTCGGCCTCGACCCGCAGCAGATCATGGTCGAGGAGGGCGACACCGACACGGCGCCGTACGGGCTGGGGACCTACGCGAGCCGCAGCACGCCGGTGGCCGGCGCGGCGATTGCGATGGCCGCCCGCCGCATCCGCGAGAAGGCGCGCAAGATCGCCGCCCACCTGCTCGAGGTGGGCGAGGCGGACGTCGAGTGGGTCGACTACAGGTTCCAGGTGAAGGGGGTGCCGGCGAAGACGGTCACGATGAAGGAGGTCGCCTTCGCCGCGTACACGAACATGGCGCAGAACGAGCCCGGGCTCGAGGCGACCTTCTACTACGACCCGCCGAACATGACGTTCCCCAACGGCACCTACGTCGCCGTCGTGGACGTCGACCGCGAGACGGGCGAGGTGAAGGTGCGCCGCTTCCTGGCCGTCGACGACTGCGGCACGATCATCAACCCGATGATCGTGGAAGGGCAGGTGCACGGCGGTCTCACCGAGGGGTTCGCCATCGCGTTCATGCAGGAGATCCAGTACGACGCCGACGGCAACAACCTGAACACCAACTTCACCGACTACCTCGTGCCGACCGCGCAGGAGGCGCCGCACTGGGAGACGGCTCAGACCGTGACGCCGAGCCCGCACCATCCGATCGGCGCCAAGGGCGTGGGCGAGAGCCCGAACGTCGGCAGCCCGGCGGCGTTCGTGAACGCCGTCGTCGACGCGCTGTCGCCGCTCGGCGTGCGCCACCTCGAGATGCCGGTGACGCGCGAGAAGGTGTGGCGCGCCATCCGCGAGGCGGAGGCGGGGAAGGGAAAGGCGGCCCGGACGTGAACCTGAAGTACAACGGACAGGAGAAGGTCCCGGCTCCAATGGACGCCGTCTGGGCCTTCGTGCGCGATCCGGACAAGGTCGGCCGCTGCCTGCCGGACGTGGTCGAGGTGACCGTGCACGACCCGCAGCACTTCGACGCGGTCGTGCAGGTCGCCGTCGGTCCCGTCCGGGGCAAGTTCAAGCTGAAGTTCGAGATGACGGCGAACGAGGCGACCCACCACGTCGACATGAAGGTGTCGGGGGGCGGGTTCGGCAGCGCCGTCGATCTCACGGCCACCGCCGATCTTGCCGACGGCGGTGCGGGGACGACCCTGCTGAACTGGAGCGGTGAAGCGATCGCCCGCGGGCCGGTGGCGGCCGTCGGCGGCCGCGTGCTCGACGGCCAGGCGAAGAAGCTGATCGAGCAGACGTTCGCGACGGTGAGCCAGCGGGTGCGACAGGCATGAGCGGCAGGCTCGACGAATTCTTCCGACGCGTCGCGGCGTTGCAGCGCGACGGGCAGCCGTTCGTGATTGCCACGGTCGTGGCGCGGCGCCCGCCGGTGTCGGCCCACCTGGGCGATCGCGCGATCGTCCTGGCCGACGGCCGGATGGAAGGGTTCGTCGGCGGCGCCTGCTCGCGCGAGATCGTCCGCCGGCAGGCGCTCGAGGCGCTGGCGGCGCGGCGGGGGCGGCTCGTCTCCATCCGGCCCGACGCGAAGGAGCGGTCGGCCGATGCCGAGCACGTGACCGTGCCGATGACCTGTGCATCGGAGGGGGCCGTGGATGTCTACGTGGAACCCGTGCTGAACGCGCGACGGCTCGTGATCGCCGGGGCGACCCCGGTGGCCGATGCGCTGATGCGGCTCGGCCGCAGTCTGCAGTACGACGTCGTGCGCGTGGTCGACGCGCGCGAGACGAATGACGTGGAGGCCGCGGCCGCGCCCCTGGACGTGCCGGTGATCACCCTCGACGCACTGGCGGGGCGGCTGGCCGGCCTGCCGCCGGACACCGCGGCCGTCGTCGCGTCGCAGGGGCACTACGACGACGAGGCGCTCGAGCGGCTGCTGCGGGCCGGCGTGCCGTACGTCGGATTCGTGGCGTCGCGGAAGCGCGGCGCCACGGTGCTCGGGCTGCTGCAGGAGCGGGGCGTGCCGAACGTCACCGCCGTCCGGAACCCGGCGGGGCTCGACCTCGGCGCCCGAACGCCGCCGGAAGTGGCCCTGTCGGTCCTCGCGGAGATCGTCCAGTGGAGGCCGGCAGAGGGTCTCGCCGCGGAAGCCGCCTCTGCCGCGGTCCTGCCACCGGCCGCGGCCGCGCCGGCCACGGCCATCGATCCTGTGTGCGGCATGGACGTCGACGTCGCCACCGCGACGCACACCGCCGAACTGGACGGCCGGACCTGGTACTTCTGCTGCGGCCACTGCCGCGCCGCCTTCCTCAAGGAGCCGGACCGGTACCGGCCGCGGGCGTCATGATCGACGCCACCACGATCCGCGCCCGCTTCCGCGAGCGCGCCTTCATCGTCGACGATGCCTTCGCCACGGCCCTGCAGGTGATGCTGGCCCTCGAGAAGCCGCTGCTCATCGAGGGGCCGGCCGGCGTCGGCAAGACCGAGACCGCCAAGGTGCTGGCCGCGGCGCTCGACACGCGGCTCATCCGCCTGCAGTGTTACGAGGGGCTCGACGCGATGGCGGCGCTCTACGAGTGGAACTACCCGCGCCAGATGCTGCGGGCCCGCCTCAGCGAGAGCGAGGGGACGACGCTCGAGGAGCGCGAGGCGCAGATCTTCAGCGAGACCTTCCTGCTGAAGCGGCCGCTGCTCGAGGCGATCACGCAGGACCGGCCGCCAGTGCTGCTGATCGACGAGGTGGACCGGGCGGACGAGGCGTTCGAGGCGTTCCTGCTGGAAGTCCTGGCCGAGTGGCAGGTGACGATCCCCGAGCTCGGCACGATCCGCGCGCGACAGAAGCCGCGCGTCGTCCTCACCAGCAACCGGACCCGCGAGCTGTCGGACGCCCTGCGCCGCCGCTGCCTGTACCTCTGGCTGCCGTACCCGTCGATGGAGCACGAGATCGAGATCCTGCACGCGCGCGTCCCCGGCCTGTCCGACCGGCTGGCGGCGCAGATCGCCCGGATCATGCACGCGCTGCGCGAGCTGCCGCTGCAGAAGGCGCCGGGCGTGGCCGAAAGCCTGGATTGGGCGATGGCGCTGATGAGCCTGCACCGCGGTCACCTCGACGCGGCGACGCTCGCGCAGACGCTCGGCTGCATCCTCAAGGTGCACGAGGACCAGCACGTCGTCGAGGCGCACCGCGCCGCGCTCGATCCGATCCTGGGCGGCGGCCCGGAGACGACGGCCTCGGGCGGCTACGGCCTGAAGACCGACTTCGGCGTCGGCACGGTCTCGCTGCCGGGCGAGTGATGTACCCGTTCGAGAGCCTTCCCGAGAACCTCACGGCTTTCTGCAGCCTGCTTCGCGACGAACACGGCTTCCGCATCGGCGCGCGCGAGCTGCACGACGCGGCACGTGTGCTGGAGGTCGTGCCGATCGGCGACCAGCAGGCGGTGCGCGATGCGCTCCGGCCGATTCTCTGCAGCCGGCAGGACGATGTCCGTGTGTTCGACCGGGCGTTCACCCGCTTCTTCTTTCCCGGACCGCCGGGCGTGCCGCAGGCGCGGATGGCGCCGGTCGAGCGGGAGCCAGGAGGAGCATCGCAGCGGCGGCGGGAGGCGACCCGGCGCCGTCCCGTCCCGACCGCGCCCGGGAGCGCCGACGAGACGGGTGAGGGAGGACGTCCGCAGCCGGTGCCGCTCGACGTCGGCGAGAGCGTGGACGAGGAAGCAGCCGCGACCGCGCACGCCGCCTGGAGCCCGATGGAGTCCCCGGCGGGCGAGTCGCCCGCCGTGACGCGGGCGGACGCGCCGTGGCAGGAGGCCGCGCGGGCGTTCGTGCGGCGGCTGCTCGTCGGGCTCTCGCGCCGGTGGCGGCCGGCACGCCGCGGCCTGCGGTTCGACCTGCGGCGCACGGTGCGGGCGA
>JAGWRA010000013.1 GCA_028876655.1 Acidobacteriota bacterium
AACTCGAGACGGTGCCCGAGAAGGTGAAGCCGGAGGAACTGAAGCTGGCGCGCCAGGTGATCGAGACCTTCGAGCAGGAGACGCTGAACCTCGCCGACTACCGCGACGAGTACCAGCAGGGGCTGCTGAAGATCATCGAGGCGAAGGTGGCCGGCGAGGAGATCGTGGCTCCCGCGGTGGAGGAGCCGGCCAAGGTCGTCAACCTGATGGACGCCCTGCGCAAGAGCCTGGACGCGGTGAGCGCCTCGAAGAAGACGCCCGCGAAGGCGGCGATGCGGACGGCCGCGGCCAGGCCGGCCGCGAAGGGGAAGCGCAAGCGGGCGTAGGTCAGCGGAAGAGCGAGAGGACCCAGCCGATCAGCCCGTGGCCGTGCGCCATGGGGTCGCCAATCCAATCCGGCGGCGTCAGCCAGACGAACGCCAGGATGGCAATCACCCACAGGTCGTACTGCCAGGTCGCGCGATCGTCGGTCCAGAAGAACGCCCGCCAGAGGATCCGGCCCGGCCACTTCAGCAGGTTCAGCATGCGGCCTCAGAGGCGCCCGGCGGCCGCGGGCCGGGAGGCCCCGGCGCGCTGCAGCTCCCGCCACGTGTAGTAGATCCGGTCGGCCACGGTGAAGACCGACAGCACGAGGATGACCAGCAGGACGGCCGCCATCCGGTTGGTGAAGGCGCCGATCATGAACAGCACGATCCGCTCGGGCCGCTCCATGAAGCCGACCTTGCACTTCGGGATGAGCGACTCGGCGCGCGCCCGCGTGTAGCTGGTCATCACGGCGAACATCATCGCCAGGGCGGCAATCATGACGTAGTCGGTCCGGTGCAGTTCGGAGTACAGGTAGATGAGGCCGATGAACAGGGCCAGATCCGAGAACCGGTCCATCACCGAGTCCCAGAAGCCGCCGAACTTCGTCTCGATCGCCCGTTCGCGGGCCACCTTGCCGTCGATGAAGTCGAAGATGTTCGCGACGATCATCAGGACGCCGGCCAGCGGGAAGCGGCCGAGGGCCAGCGCCCACGCGGCGGCGGCATTGACGACGACGCCCGTGAAGGTGAGGACGTTGGGGTGGATCCGCAGCTTCACGCAGAGGGCGATGATCGCCCGCAGCGGGAACATGCAGATCGTGCCGATCGCGCCGGTGAAGGTCATGAATCTCGGGCGGCGCCCGGGGCGGGCGCCCGCGGCCGGGAGCCGGGTACCATAAAGGCAGCGCGGGGAACGGAGCGTCGGCTCCGGCCGCGGAACGGGACATGGTAGCCCATGCCCATCTACGAACTCAAGGATCAGATCGCCCGGCTGCCCGAGCAGCCCGGGGTGTACCTGTACTTCAACGCCGCCGGTGAGACGATCTACGTCGGCAAGGCGCGCGCGCTGCGCGACCGCGTCCGCAGCTACCTGGCGGCGCGGGGCAGCAGCCCCAAGACGGATGCGCTGCTCGAAGAGATCGCCCGCCTCGAGGTCATCGTCACCGACTCGGTCGTCGAGGCGCTCGCCCTCGAGAACCATCTCATCAAGCAGCGGGTGCCGCGCTACAACATCCTGCTGCGCGACGACAAGAACTACCCGTACCTGCAGCTGACGCTGCAGGAACCCTTCCCGCGCGTCCTGGTGGCGCGCCGGGTCGAGCGCGACGGCAACTTCTACGCCGGACCGTTCCTGCCGGCCTCGCTGGCGCGCCGCACGATGAGCCTCACGCACCGGCTGTTCGGCATCCGGTCCTGCAACGAAGTGATCACCGGCCAGCGCGGTCGGCCCTGCGTCGAGTACGACATCCACCGCTGCCTCGCCCCCTGTGTCGAGAGCCTGTGCGGGCCCGATCGGTATGCCGAGGCCGTGCAGGCGACGCGGCTCTTTCTCGACGGGCGGAACGACGAGCTCGTGAAGAACCTGGAGGGGCGGATGCTGGCGGCGGCGGCGGCCGAGCGGTTCGAGGAAGCCGCCCACCTGCGCGACGCGATGCGGACCGTGGAGGCCCTGCGCGACCGGCAGCAGAAGATGGCCGGCACCGAACTGGGCGATCGCGACGTCTTCGGGGTGAAGATCGGGCCGGCGGGCGCGCTGGTACAGGCCTTCCTGGTGCGAGGCGGCCGCGTGATGGAGCGGGTCGAGCTCGGGACCGAGACGCTGCCGATCGGCGACGCCGACGCCGAGGTCCTGCAGGCGGCCATCCAGCAGTTCTACGAGGTGCGCGTGGCGCCCCCGGAGGTGCACGTGCCGGTGGCGCCCGAGGAGACCGAGGCGCTCGAGCGCTGGCTCGGCGAGCGCGCGGGGCGCCGCGTCCACATCGTCGTGCCGAAGCGGGGCGAGAAGCGCGGGCTGCTGGATCTGGCGAGCCGCAACGCCGCCCTGGCCTACCGGAGCCGGTTCGAGCAGGACGAGACGAACCGCGCGGCCCTCGACCGGCTGCGGACCGCGCTCGCGCTGCCGGCGCTGCCGCGGCGGATCGAGTGCTTCGACATCTCGACGATCCAGGGGAGCGAGACGGTGGCGTCGATGGTCGTCTGCGACGAAGGCCGCATGCGTCCGTCCGAGTACCGGAAGTTCCGGATCAGGGGGATCCACAAGCGGGATTCGGGATTGGGGGTTGGGGATTTGGAACCTCAGGGTGCCAATCCAAGCGGCAACAGCCGTGACGCGGGATCCGGAGCGTCAGCGACGGCAACGCGCGGGGGTGGGGCCCAGGGTGCCAATCCAAGCGGCAACAGCCGTGACGCGGGATCCGGAGCGTCAGCGACGGCAACGCGCGGGGGTGGGGCCCCGCGCGAAGTGAAGAACGACGACTTCGCCGCCATGGAGGAGGTCGTCGAGCGCCGGTACCGCCGGGTGCTCGACCAGGGGGGACCGTTTCCCGATCTGATCGTGATCGACGGGGGCAAGGGACAGCTCTCGTCGGCCTACGAGGCGCTGCGGCGACTGGGCCTCGCGAACCTGGTGGCGGTCGGTCTGGCCAAGAAGGAAGAACTGGTGGTCACCCGCGACCGCGACGAGCCGATCGTCCTCGCCACCGACGATCCGGCGTTGCACCTCCTCCAGCGGATCCGCGACGAGGCCCATCGCTTCGCCGTGACGTTCCACCGGAAGGCCCGGACGATGCGCGACCTGACGTCGGAGCTCGATGAGATTCCCGGCATCGGCCCGAGGCGCCGTCGGGCGCTCCTGCAGCGGTTCGGCAGCCTGAGTGGGGTGCGGCGGGCGACGCGGGAGGAGTTGACACCGGTGGTCGGCGCGCGGGCGGCCGATGCGCTGCTGGCCCACTTCGAGGGGCGCTGAGACGCCCGGCCCTTGCCGCGGCGCCCCCCGATGCCTTACGCTGTAACGCTCATGGCCTGTGGCGGCGCGCCGGCGGCGCGTGTGCGATCGGCCTGTTCCCGTGCGGCGGCCGGCGCGCCGCCCATCCCCTGAGACGGGTTCCTGATTATCGTGACTCCACACGCTTCCGAGTCGAAGCCGACGACGCCGGCGCGCGTCGTGTCCGGCATGCGGCCGACCGGCCGCCTGCACCTCGGGCACCTGGTCGGCGCCCTGCAGAACTGGGTCGAGCTCCAGGATCGGTACCGCTGCTACTACTTCGTGGCGGACTGGCACGCGCTGACGAGCGACTACGCCAGCACGAGCGAGCTGGTCGAGTACTCGTACGACAACGTCGCCGACTGGATCGCCACGGGGCTGGATCCGGAGCGCAGCACGCTGTTCGCGCAGTCGCTCGTGCCGGAGCACGCCGAGCTCTACCTGCTGCTGTCGATGATCGTGCCGACGCCGTGGCTCGAGCGGGTGCCGACCTACAAGGAGCAGATCGAGCAGCTGGCGGAGAAGGACCTGTCGACGATCGGGTTCCTCGGCTACCCGCTGCTGCAGGCGGCCGACATCATCATGTACGACGCGGCGTTCGTGCCGGTCGGCGAGGATCAGGTGCCGCACCTCGAGCTGACGCGCGAGGTCGTGCGCCGCTTCCACAATTTCTACGGGCCGGTCTTCGTCGAGCCCCAGCCGCTGCTCACGCACTTCCCGCGCCTGCCGGGCATCGACAACCGGAAGATGAGCAAGAGCTACGGCAACGCCATCAACCTCTCGGACGATGCCGCCACGGTGCGGAAGAAGGTCATGCAGATGTACACGGACCCGAAGCGGGTCCGGGCGGACGTCCCGGGCACCGTCGAGGGCAATCCGGTGTTCATCTACCACGACGCCTTCAACCCCGATCGGGCCGAGGTCGAGGACCTGAAGGCGCGCTACCGGCAGGGGACGGTCGGCGACGTCGAGGTCAAGGACAAGCTGGCGAAGGCGGTGAACGCCCGGCTGGAGCCGATGCGCGAGCGGCGCGCCGAGCTGCTGGCGACGCCGAATCGCCTGCGGGAGATCCTCCTGGAAGGGTCGGCGCGGGCCCGCACGGTGGCCCGCGAGACCATGGGCCGCGTCCGCGACGCGATGAAGATCGCGTATCGATGACCGACTTTCCACCCGATTTCGAGTCGTCGCTCGACGCGTATCCCGTCCGCCTCGAGAACTTCGAGGGGCCGCTCGACCTGCTGCTTCACCTCATCAAGAAACACGAGGTGAACATCTACGACATCCCGATCGCGCTCATCACGCGGCAGTATCTCGAGTACATCGAGCTGATGCAGGAGCTGAACCTGGACGTGGCCGGGGAGTTCCTGGTGATGGCGGCGACGCTCATCCACATCAAGTCCCGCATGCTGCTGCCGCGGCCCGAGCCGGACGCCGACGAGGGCCCGGAAGAGGATCCGCGCGACGCACTCGTCCGGCGGCTGCTCGAGCACCAGCAGTTCAAGTCCGCCGCCGAGCTGCTGCACGAGCGCGAGACGCTGCGGGCCGCCCAGTGGCTGCGGCCCGACGGCCGGGTCGCCGCCATCGCCGGCGACGAGTACGAGCCGGAGCTGGAAGTCGATCTCTTCAGCCTCCTCAGCGCCTTCCGCGGGGTGGTCGAGCGGGCGAAGCACCGGCCGAAGGTGCTGCTGCCGCCCGAGGAGGTCTCGGTCGAGACGCGGATCGAGCAGCTCGTCGGACGGTTGTCGGAAACCGAGGCGTGCGGCTTCGAGGACCTGTTCTCGGACGCGCAGTCGCGCGCCGAGATCATCGTGACCTTCATCGCCCTGCTCGAGATGATCCGCCTCAAGCTGGTGCGCATCTATCAGAGCGGGGCGTTCGGGCCGATCCGCGTGTACAAGCGGGCCCGGCCGTCGGATGCCCCGCACCCGATCGGCGATCCGGAGAACCATGGTGGCTGACTTCGACGAGACGCAGGACGAGACCCCGCCGACGGGCGGCGAGCCGGCCGGCGCGGGCGCCCCCGAGCCCGCCCCGGCCGTCACGCAGGACGAGGCGGCCGCTGCGGCGGAGGCGGCGCCGGCCCAGACGCTCGACGACCTGAAGGCGATCGTCGAGGCGCTGATCTTCGCGTCGCCCGAACCGCTGACCCCGAAGGCGCTCTTCAAGCTGCTCGCGAGCGAGCCGTCCGAGGACGTCCAGAAGGCGCTCGATCTGCTGGTGCAGGACTACGAGCGGCCCGGCGGGCTGCACCTCGTCCAGGTTGCCGGCGGCTACCAGATCACGACGCGGCCGGAGCTGCACGAATGGGTGCGGCGGCTGTTCCACGAGCGGACGACGCAGAAGCTGTCGGTCCAGGCGCTCGAAACCCTGTCGGTGATCGCCTACAAGCAGCCGATCACGGCCGCCGAGATCGCCGAGATCCGGGGCGTGAACACCTCCGGCGTGCTCAATACCCTGATGGAGCGGCAGCTGATCAAGATCTCCGGTCGCAAGCAGGTCGTGGGACGGCCGTTCCTGTACTCGACGACGCGCGAGTTCCTGATCCGGTTCGGCCTGAAGGACCTGAGCGACCTGCCGAAGATCGAGGACATGTCGGAAGTGCTCGGCCTCGAACCGCCGCCGGGCCTGGTGGCCGCGGCGGAGGCGACACTCCTCAGTGACGGGACCGGCGACCGCGCGGAGACCGGGGCGCGGGACGCGGCGTCCGCAGCGCCGCGTCCGCCGGCCGATCCGGACGAGCCGGCGCAGGACCCGGACGAGCCGGATCACGAGGCGGACGAGGACGAGTTCGAGGACGAGGACTCTGATTTCGCGTCTGAGGACGAGGATCCGGACCCGGAGTCGGAGGACGAGGACTTCGAGGACGAGGACGCGTAGCGACCGGCTCGCGCGTCGCCCGCTCGAGCTGTTCCACCTCGCGCGCGGTCAGATCGCGGAAGGCGCCGGGTGGCAGCCGGTCGTCGCGCAGCGGGCCGATCGCGACGCGGCGCAAGCGCTTGACCGGGTGCCCGACCGCCTCGCACATCCGCCGCACCTGCCGGTTGCGGCCCTCACGGATGGTCAGGGTCAGTACGGCGTGGTCCGCGTGCCGGTCCGGCCGGTACGCCAGCCTCACCTCGGCCGGCGCCGTCCGTCGGCCATCCAGCACGACCCCCTTCGCCAGTTTCTCCAACGCCCGCGCGTCGGGGACGCCCCGCACGTGCGCTTCGTAGACGCGCGCGACGCCGTGGCGCGGATGCGTCAGCCGCGCCGTGAGGTCGCCGTCGTTGGTGAGCAGCAGCAGCCCTTCCGAGTCGTAGTCGAGCCGTCCGACCGGGTAGACGCGCTCCCGCACCCCTCTCAACAGCGCCAGCACGGTCGGCCGCCCCTGCGGGTCGGACGCCGTCGTCAGATACCCGCGCGGCTTGTTGAGCAGCAGGTAGCGGTGTGCCGGCGGGGCTGCGATCCGGCGGCCGTCGACGCGGATGTCGTCGGCGGCGGGATCGGCCCGCGTGCCGAGTTCCCGGACGACCTCGCCGTTCACGCTCACGCGGCCTTCCACCATGAGCGCTTCGGCGGCGCGGCGCGACGCGAGGCCGGCGGTCGCGAGGATCTTCTGGAGACGGATCTGCATGGGTGCTTCGATGATCGGCTACGGGCCACGGGCGACGGAATCCGGGCTACCGGGCGATCATATCCTTCCAGAACTCGATGAGCTGCCAGACGTCGCGCAGGCGCGGCCGCCGATCGACCTCGGCGTGTCCGAGCAACGTGCTGACCAGCAGGTGCACGGAGGTTCGCGGCTGCAGCCAGTCGGCCAGCAGGATCGACTCGGCCGACGGGACCACGTTGTCGTCCCGGCCGTGCAGCAGGAAGACCGGCGCCGACGGCGCCGGTGACTGGTCGGGGGAGAGGCCGGGCTCGGTGCCGTACGTGCCGATGTGCGGCAGCAGCTTCGGGCCCAGCGTCTTCACGTCCCGGTCGTTCACCTCGTCGAGCAGCGTCCGGGCCGGCTCCGGCAACCGGGCGGCCATCGCGCGGGCGCGCGCGAAGAGCTGCGCCGCGCGGGTGTCGTCGACGCCGGCGAGGCCCGAGGCATCGAGGAAGGTCTCGATGCCCTCCCGGAGCGGCTGGACCTGGTCGGGTGGCACCATGTTCGGCGCGATCTCGTGGAGGATGACCGCGACGCCGTAGTCGTGCGGCTGCCAGTACTCGCCGGCATGCGGGTCGATCGCCTGCTGGCCGGGGGGGACCGCGGGTTCGAGGCCGGTGCACAGGTACCGGATCACGCGCGGCAGATCGCCGTGGCCGCCGTAGGAGAAGACGTAGGCCACGTGGTCGCGGAGCGCCGCCCGGCCCGCCGCCACGACCGACAGCCCGCCGCTGAAGCTGATCCCCATCATGCCGATCCGGCCGTCGGGCGCCAGGTCGTGCTGCGCGGCGAGCCACCGCCCGGCGTCCTCGATCATGTCGGTCGCCTGTGGCGTGATCCGGAAGTGCGTGAGGTCGGGCAGTTCCGGCGTCAGGACGGGAATCCCGGTTGCCGCCAGTTCGCGGGCGAGCCCCACGAGGCGCGGCTCGTCGATGCCGGCGGGATGGATGCCCGGCACCAGCAGGACGGCCCGTTCGCGCGGCGGGTGCGGCCGGTAGAGGCGCGCGCGCAGCGGGCCATCGCGGGAGGGGATCTCGAGCAGCGTGTCCGTGACCGGGCGCGCGTACCAGCGCGCCAGCCGTCCGGGCCAGCCGCCGACCTGCGCCGCTCTGACCACGAAGGTGACCACCGGCGCGTAGTCGCGCGCTTCGATGGCGGCGACCGCCACCAGCGTCGCCACCACCAGGAGTCCAGCTATCCGTCGCCACCGCATCAGGCCTGCCATGTTACACTTTCCGCGACCCCGGTCCTCCGCGGCCACCGCCGCGTAAACGGCCGCCGCCCCACGGGCGCCGACTGTCCGGCCCGCGGCGTGCTACCTCATCCGCCTCCATGCGCGCGCTGATCATCGCCATCGACGGCCCCTCAGGGGCAGGCAAGGGGACCGTGTCCCGTGTCCTGGCTGCCGAACTGCACTACCGCCACATCGACAGCGGGGCGATGTATCGCGCCGTGGCGTGGAAGGTGCTGGCCGACGGCCTCGCCCTCGACGACGAGCCGGCGATCGCGCGGCTGGCGGCAGAGGCCCGGCTGGACATCGGCGACGGCGCCATCCGGATCGACGGCCACGACGTGACGCGGGCCATCCGCACGCCGGAGATCGATCGGGCGGCCGCGGCGGTGGCCCGGCTGCCCCGCGTGCGGGCGGTGCTGGTCGAGCGGCAGCGCCAGCTCGGGGCCGACGGCGGCATCGTGATGGAGGGGCGTGACATCGGCACCGTGGTCTTTCCCCGGGCCGACGTGAAGATCTACCTCGATGCCTCGCCCGACGAGCGGGCCCGGCGCCGCGCCCACGATCCCGCCCATGCCGGGGGCGGCCCGCTGGCGGTCGCCGAAGTGGCCACGGCCCTCGAGGCCCGTGACCGCGCCGACCAGACGCGCGCCGCCTCACCGCTGATGGCGGCCGCCGACGCGGTGCCGATCGACACGACCTCGATGCGGGTCGAGGATGTCGTGCGTGAAGTCCTGGAGATCGTCCAGCGGCAGCTGGAGGCTGACGGCGGGAGGGAAGAATAGACCGAGCCGCCTGGCGGCGGCTCGGAACCGGTTCCGGGCGAGAAGCTCTCGCGCCTACTCCTTGCCCCGGTCGCGATAGTCCTCCGACGAAGCGGGATCGAGCTCCCAGCGGTGCCGATCGCGCTCGGTTACCTTGTCGTGCAGTTCCTCGTTGTCCTGGTATTCCAGCCCGAGTGACCGTCCGATTTCCTCGACGACGTCCTGGTCCGGGGTGGGGTTGTCGCCCCCGGGGGCCTCGTCACCGCTGAAGTACGCCTCTTCCCAGTTGGCATCGACGTCCCCGCCGGTCAGGCCCGGGTCGCTCTCGTGATGCTGCTGCCGCCGCTGCTCCATTTCGGCCCGTCCGGCCTCGATGCCGGAGGGGTGGGGCTCGTACTGGAGCGACGAGGGGAGACCGTGGGTCTCGGGCTCTTCACGCAGGACGCGCCGCTCGCGGTCGAGCCGCGGCTGCTTTTTCGGCAGCGCGGCGGCCGGCGCGGCGGCCTTCGGCTTGCGGACCGCGGCCTTGGGGGGAGCGGTGGCAGCCCGCGATACGGGGGGCGCCGCCTTCGGCCGGGGAGCTGCGGCCTTCCGGGCCGAGCGGACGGCCTTGGCCGCCTTGCGGGTGACGGCCCGCTTGCGGGCGGTGCCGCCGGATGTGGCGCGGCGCCGGGCGGCGGCGGGACGGCTGGCGGCCTTCTTCCGGGCGGGTTTGGCGCGACGGGCGGCGGCCGGCCTGGTTTTTCGGGCGTTTGCCTGCCTGGCGGTCTTTTTCGCCGGACGGCTGGGGGTGCGAGCCGCCGTGCGGCGGGCCTTCGAGGCGGTTGTCCGGGAACGTTTCGCCATAACGCGATCCTTTCCTCGACCTTGACCGATGGGCGGTAAGTATAGTAAAGTCTATTGCTTATCGGAAATCAGCGGCTGCCAGCTGCACCACCCGCCGTCGCTGAGCCAATCGCGGGGCGCCGGAACCCCGCTCAACCAAGTCCGGCAAATCGAACGACAGGAGGACTCGCAAGGCATGGCGCACGTAGAAGACGAGAACAGTCCCGATCTGGCGAAAGGAGGATCTCACCGGACGAAAGCAGGCGATTCACGGCCGTTGATGGTCACCTCTCCGCGGGACCTCGACGACGATTTCGATCCCGACGAATATGCCCGCCTGCTGGATATCTACGATAACAGCTTCCGCAACATTGCGGAAGGTGAAGTCGTCAAGGGGACGGTTCTCAAGGTCACCGCCTCCGAGGTGATCGTCGACGTGGGGTACAAGTCCGAAGGGATGATCGCGGTCGACGAGTTCCTCGACGAGAACGGCGAGGTGATCGTGCAGCCGGGCGACCTGGTCGACGTGCTCCTCGAGCGGACCGAGGATCGCGAGGGCCACGTCGTGCTGTCGCGCGAGAAGGCCGAGAAGATGAAGATCTGGGACGAGGTCGAGAAGGCCTTCGCCGACAAGAAGGTCGTCATCGGCCGCGTCATCGAGCGGATCAAGGGCGGGCTGGCGGTGGACATCGGCGTGCGGGCGTTCCTGCCCGGATCGCAGATCGACGTCCGGCCGGTCCGGAACCTGGACGCGCTGCGCGGGCAGGAACTGCGCATGCGGGTCATCAAGGTGAACAAGAAGCGGGGCAACATCGTGCTGTCCCGCAAGGCGCTGCTCGAGGAAGAGAACGCCGAGAAGAAGAAGCAGACGCTGGCGACGCTGGCCGAGGGCAAGGTGCTGCGCGGGGTGGTGAAGAACATCACCGACTACGGCGCCTTCATCGACCTGGGCGGCATCGACGGGCTGCTGCACATCACCGACATGTCGTGGGGCCGTGTGGGGCACCCGTCGGAGCTCTTCAAGGTCAACGACGAAGTCGACGTGATCGTGCTGAAGTACGACCCGGCGACCGAGCGCGTCTCGCTCGGCCACAAGCAGCTCATGCAGGATCCGTGGTCGGTCGTGGCCGACCGCTACCCGGTGGGCGTGAAGGTGACGGGCAAGGTCGTCAGCCTGACCGACTACGGCGCCTTCGTGGAGCTGGAGCCGGGCGTCGAGGGGCTCATCCACGTCTCGGAGATGTCGTGGAGCAAGCGGGTGAAGCACCCGTCGAAGATCCTCAACGTCGGCGACTCGGTCGAGGCGATGGTGCTCGGCGTCGACCCGGGGGCGCGGCGGATCTCGCTCGGCCTGAAGCAGACCGAGTCGAACCCGTGGCACGAGCTGGCCGACAAGTACCCGGTCGGCTCGAAGATCGTCGGCAAGGTGCGCAACCTCACCGAGTTCGGCGCGTTCGTCGAGGTCGAGGAGGACATCGACGGGCTGATCCACATCTCCGACATGTCGTGGAGCAAGCGGATCAAGCATCCGTCCGAGGTGCTGAAGAAGGGCGACAAGGTCGAGGCGATGGTGCTGAACATCGACGCCGAGAACCAGCGGCTGTCGCTCGGGCTGAAGCAGCTCGCGACCGACATCTGGGACGACTTCTTCTCGCGCCGCCACGTCGGCGACACGGTGGAGGGCAAGGTGGTCCGGATGACCAACTTCGGCGCCTTCGTCGAGCTCGACGAGGGGATCGAGGGGCTCATCCACGTCTCGGAGTTCGACGAGCAGGCGGGCGGCGAGAAGATCGAGCTGGAGGTCGGCCAGACCTACCAGATGAAGATCATCAAGCTGACGCCGGCCGAGCGGAAGATCGGGCTGAGCATCCGGGCCCTCAAGTCGGACGACTTCCGTGCCGACTGGGAGGCCTACCGCGAGTCGTCGGGCAGCGACAGCCCGACGGCCACGCTCGGCGATCACTTCCGGAACCGGTAGGACGAACGGGGCGGCGGGGGCGGGCACCTGGCCCCCGCCGGCCGCACGGGTGACGGGTTTTCATCAGGAGCGCAGACCGTGACAACTGGGGGGAGCATGACGAAGGCGGAACTCGTCGAGGAAGTCTCGCGGGTTTCGGACCTCACCAAGAAGCACTCCGAGGTGATTGTCGACACGGTCTTCCGCAGCATCATCGCCGCCCTGCATCGCGGCGAGAAGATCGAACTGCGGGGATTCGGCAGCTTCCGGCTGCGTCAGCGCGAGCCGCGGAAGGGGCGCAACCCCAAGACCGGCGACCGGGTCGACGTGCCGCCCAAGAAGGTGCCGTACTTCAAGCCCGGCAAGGAACTGAAGGAACTGATCAACCGGGAACCGGCCGAGACGCCGGCCGCCGACGTGGCGGCCGCGGGGCTCGGAACCGATCCGCTGATGCCGGCCTAGCCCGGACGACCGGGAACGACCCTCGTGGAACGGCTATGGTCCCCCTGGAGACTGGCGTACGTGACGGGCACCAGCACGTCTCATGGCTGCATCTTCTGTGAGGCGCCTCACCAGGACGGGCCGGACTCGCTCGTCGTCTTCCGCGGCGCGGCCTGCTTCGTCATCCTCAACCTCTTCCCCTACAACAGCGGTCATCTGATGGTCGTGCCGAACCGGCATATCGGCACCCTGACGGAGGCCACCGCGCCCGAGCTTACCGAGTTGATGCGCCTGACCCGCCGCGCGGAGATGGCGATCACGGAGGCGTACCGCCCGCAGGGGATGAACGTCGGCATCAACCTCGGCCGGCCGGCAGGGGCCGGCATCGTCGACCACGTGCACGTGCACGTGGTGCCGCGGTGGACCGGCGACACCAACTTCATGTCGGTCGTCGGTGACGTCCGGGTGCTCCCCGAAGAGCCGATCGCGACCGCCGGACGCCTGCGGCCGATCTTCGATCGGCTGGCGCAGGACGATCGGCTCGTCGCGGGCTGACGATCCGCACGTCGATCGCCTATCATGGAAGGATTCACCGCCGCCCGGCTCCCGTCGCGCGCGGCTCTCGTTCCGGACTCGTTCGCCGCGCAGACCACTTATGATTCTCGATTTCACCCCCGAACAGGATGCCTTCCGCTCGACCGTCGAGCAGTTTGCCCATGACGCGGTGACGCCCCGTGCGGCCGCCATCGACGAGATGGGGGCGTTTCCGGATGCCCTGCTGCGGCAGGCCGGCCCGCTCGGGCTGCTGGGCCTCACGGCGCCGGCGGCGTCGGGGGGAGCGGGGCGGGATGCCGTCGACGCGACGCTGGCGTTCGAGGCGATTGCCCGTGCCAGCGCGTCGGTGGCCTTCTCGCTTGCGGCGCACAACGCGCTGGTCGTCGACGTGCTCGCGCGGTTCGGCACCGACGCCCAGCGCACCGCCTGGCTGCCACGGCTCGCGTCGGGCAGCCTGCTCGGTGCGTTCGCCCTGGCGGAGGACGAGGTGGGCAGCGACCTGGCGCGTCTGCAGACGACGGCGGTGAAGGCCCCGTCCGGCTGGCGGATCCAGGGGCGCAAGGTCTGGGTCACCAACGGCGCGCGTGCGGGTCTGGTCATCGTGGTCGCCCGGGTCGGCGATGTCGTCGAGGCGTTCCTGGTGGCCCCGGAGGCGGGTGGCGTGACACGGACCGCCCGCGACACGGTCGGTGTCCGTGGCACGGCCTGCGTGGACCTGGTGCTGGACGTGACGCTCGGCGCCGACGCCCGGCTGGATGGCGGGCGGGGGCTGGTGGAATGGGCGCTCGCGGGTGGACGCATCGCCACGGCGGCCCAGGCGATCGGCATCGGCCAGGCGGCGCTGGACGAAGCGGTGGCTTACGCCCGGCAGCGCGAGGCGTTCGGCAAGAGCGTCGCGAGCTACCAGTCGGTGCAGTGGCTCCTGGCCGACACGGCCACCGAGCTCGACGCGGCGCGCCTGCTGACGTTGAAGGCGGCGGCCGCCCGCGCGCGCGGCGTGGACGGGCCGACCGAGACGGCGATGGCGAAGCTGTATGCGTCGGAAGCGGCGCGCAAGGCGGTGGATGGCGCGGCCGAACTGCTGGCGGCGTCCGGCTACGGGCGCGGCAGCGTGATCGAGCGGCTGTGCCGTGACGTTCGTGCCGCCGGCATCCAGCAGGGGACGGCGGACGTGCAGCGGATGGCGATTGCGGCCGAACTGCTGCCGAGCGGCTGACGCTGTTCTACGCTTTCTGCGAAGAGCCGGAGCCGTTCCCTTTCAGATAGGTTCCCTGCGAGTACCGAGCCGACTGCCCGCGCGGGATGCTGAGCGACTGCCAGCCGCGGCCGGCCAGCGCCTTGGCCAGATAGACAAGCTGCCCCACGTGGTAGGCGTAGTGAGCCGCCTGCCGGTTCAGCGCCTGCAGCACGGTCATCGGCTCCTGCCGGATAGTGACCGTGCGCAGCAGGTCCTCCGGGTCCAGGGCCTCGACCGCCTCGAACGTCGTCCGCCAGCCCGCCTCCCACGACGCCAGCAATGCCGCCCGCGTGACCGCATCGTCCGGCTCGAACTCGCGGTCCCGGTGACGGTCCGGCTTCTCGCCGTCAGACGTCAGGAACTCGGTGAACCGTGACCGCATGTTGCCGGCCAGATGCTTGACGATGATGGCGATGCTGTTGGACTCGGCGTCGGGTGTTCTGGCGAGGTCGGCGTCGGCGACCTGGGCGATGGCCCGGTCGCCGAGCGCCTTGTAGGTCCGGAAGCTCCGTCGCAGATCCTCGAGGACGGCGGCGGCGAGGGGAGAGGATGGCACGTGCCTACCCCAGGAGCTGCTTCGCGATGGTCTGGAGCTGGAGGTTGGAGGTCCCTTCGTAGATCTGGCCGATCTTCGCATCCCGGTACAGCTTCTCGACCGGGTAGTCCTTCACGAACCCGTAGCCGCCATAGAGGTTGATGGCGAGCGACGAGACCCGCTCGGCGACCTCCGACGACAGGATCTTGCACATCGCGGCCTGGGTGAGGAACGGCAGGCCGGCGTCGCGCAGCCGCGCGGCGTTGTAGACGGTGAGCCGCGCCGCTTCGAGCTCGGCGGCCGCGCGGGCGATCTGGAACTGCACGCCCTGGAAGTCGGCGATCGCCTTGCCGAACTGCTTCCGCTCCTTCGTGTACTTGATCGTGTGGTCGAGCGCGCCCTGGGCCAGACCGATCATCTGCGCCCCGATGCCGATGCGCCCCTCGTTCAGCGTCTCGATGGCCACCTTGTAGCCCTTGCCGACCTCGCCGAGGACGTTGGCGCGCGGCACCTGGCAGTCCTCGAGGATCAGCTCGCAGGTGCTGCTGGCGCGGATGCCGAGCTTGTCCTCCTTCTTGCCGACGGTGAAGCCGGGGAAGCCCCGCTCGACCAGGAACGCGGTGATGCCGCGGTAGCCGGCCTCGGGATTCAGGTTGGCGAAGACGATGAAGACGTCGGCTTCGTTGCCGTTGGTGATCCAGAGCTTGCGGCCGGTCAGCCGGAAGCCATCGCCCGCCTCGGTGGCGCGCGTCGCCAGCGCGAAGGCGTCGCTGCCCGAGCCGGCCTCCGACAGGGCGTAGGCCCCGACGGTCTTGGTCGCCAGACGCGGGAGGAACCGCTTCTTGATGTCGTCGTTGCCCCAGCGCAGCAGCGCGTTGATGACGAGCGTGTTCTGGACGTCGACCAGCACGCCGATCGACGGGTCGACCTGCGAGAGGGCTTCGACCGCCAGCACGGCGTGGAAGAAGCTGGCCCCGGCGCCGCCGTAGCTCTCGGGGATCTCGATGCCCATGACGCCCAGGTCGAAGAGCTTCTCGATGAGCGCGTGCGGGATCTTGGCGTGCTCGTCCATGTCGTGGACGAGCGGGCGGATCTCCTTGTCCGCGAACTCGTAGACGCTGTCGCGGAAGAGCCGCTCGTCTTCGACGAATTCGGTGAGGGGGCGCACGGCTTCGGCCTGATTCTCGATCGTCACGTCTGTTCTCCGTCGGGGAAATTGAGGGATCCAGCAGCCGGATGGGCCTGCGAATCCGCGGGTCCGTAACCCGGAAATGTTATCATCAAAGATAGCGCCTGACGACCACAGCCCGCCCGCGTCGCGGCGTCTGCCGCGCCGATCCGCCCTGCCGGGCGCCGGCCGGCCGGCCGCCCGCGCCGGTGGCGGCAAGAGGCACGATGAGCAAGTACTTCCGTCCCGCGACCTACCTGGCGGTGGCGTTCGGCGTCTGGAGCCTGGCGATCGTGCCGGCCAGCGGTCGGCAGCAGACGGGCGGGCCCGCCGCTCAGACTCCGCCCGCGGCGCCGGCCGCCAGCCAGCCGGGACCGACCTTCAAGGCGGGCATCAACTTCGTCCGGGTCGACGTCATCGTCACCGACAAGCAGGGCAATCCGGTGCTGAACCTGACGCCGTCCGACTTCCAGGTGCGCGAGGACGGCAAGCTCCAGCAGGTCCAGACCTTCCAGCTGATTCGCATCGCCCGGCCGGGCCTGACGGCCGAAGGGCCGAACCCGCCTGCCCCGGTCCACAACCAGTACGAGGCGGAGACCGAGGCCGCGAAGGACAACGTGCGGCTGGTGGCGATCTTCCTCGACGATTACCACGTGCGCCGCGGCAACTCGATGGCCGTGCGGGCGCCGCTCGAAAAGTTCGTCGAGCAGGATCTGGCGCCGACCGACCTGGTGGCCGTGATGTATCCCCTGACGCCGACCAGCGACCTGAACTTCACGCAGAACCACCAGG
>JAGWRA010000140.1 GCA_028876655.1 Acidobacteriota bacterium
AACCCGACCACGTCGAAGGGCCGGGCGGCCGGAGGCGGCAGCGCCAGCGGGATCCGCACGCGCCGATCGTAGCACGCCGGTTTACGGGACCCTCGCCGGGCATCCCGCGATCAGGAACGAGTTGACCTTCGCCTTTCCTTTGCGTATAGTGACGCTCATCGGACCGCCCGGTCGAAGCCGGGTGGCGCCGTCCGTCCACTCAACCGAAGGAGGGTCCGTGCTTCCGCTCACGAAGCGTCAGCGTGAAATCCTGGACTACCTGAACGAGTTCATCCAGCAGCACGGCTACGCGCCGAGTCTCGAGGAAATCGGTCGCCGCTTCGGGCTCTCTTCGCTCGCCACGGTGCACAAGCACCTGACGAATCTTCAGGAAAAGGGCTTCATCAAGCGGGCCTGGAACCGCAGCCGGTCGGTCGAGCTGATGCCGACACGGATGACCGGGCAGGCCGTCGAGGTCCCGCTCCTGGGCTACGTTGCCGCGGGCGCTCCCATCGAGGCGATCGCCAGCAACGACACCATCACCGTCCCCGAGGACATCGTCGGAAACCGCGAAACCTATGTGCTCCGCGTCCGGGGCGACTCGATGATCGACGAGCAGATCCGCGACGGCGATTTCGTGGTCGTGGAGGATCGGAAGACCGCGAGCAACGGCGAGATGGTCATTGCGCTGCTCGGCGGATCCGACGTCACGCTCAAGAAGTTCTACCGCGAGAGCGGCCGCGTCCGGCTGCAGCCGGCCAACCCGACCATGCAGCCGATCTTCGTGGAGGCCGACCGGGTGCAGATTCAGGGTGTCGTCGTCGGCGTGATGCGGCGATACTGATACCGGGCCTGACGGCCCGGCTGCCGCATGGGGCGGCGCCGCCGGAGCGGGAGCCGTACGTGACCGAGAATCAACAGGTGAACTTCACCATCGTCCCCGATGGGGATCCCGCCGACAAGCGGGTCTATGCCAACTTCTGCGGCATCGAGCACACCCCGTTCGACTTCACCCTCACCTTCTGCGAGGTCCTCCCGCTCTCGGAAGAGACGCTCCGCGCGGCCCGGACCGACCACATCGTCCGCGCCCCCGTGCGCAGCCGCGTGGTCTTTCCGGTGCAGTCGATCCCGGCGCTGATTGCCGCCCTGCAGGAGCATCTGCGCGTCTATGCGGAAGGACAGCCGCAGGCCGGCAAGCCCGGCATGCCGGCCCCCCCCAAGCCCGTGCATTGACGATGAAGACGCCCGCCGCGGCGCAACGGATCCTCGACACGCTGGAACGGGACTACCCGGACGCCGACACCGAGCTGCACTACGAGAACCCGTACCAGCTGCTGGTGGCGACCATCCTCTCCGCGCAGGCGACCGACGCCGGCGTGAACCAGGTCACCCCCGAGTTGTTCCGCCGGTACCCCGACGCCCGAGCGCTCGCCCGCGCGGACCGCGAGAAGCTCGAGGCACTGATTCACTCGACCGGCTTCTTCCGGCAGAAGGCGAAGTCGCTGCTCGGGATGGCGGCGGCGCTCGTCGAGCGTCACGCTGGCGCGGTCCCGGCCGACATGGCGGCCCTGACGGCACTGCCGGGCGTGGGCCGCAAGACGGCCAACGTCGTGCTGGGGCACGCGCTCGGCGTCCCCGGCCTGCCGGTCGACCGCCACGTCCTCCGTGTGGCGAACCGGATCGGCCTGGCGGCGTCGGACGACCCTGAGGAGGTGGAACAGCAACTGTGCGAGCGGCTGCCGCCGTCGCGGTGGACGCGCTGCTCTGACGTGCTGATCCTGCACGGCCGGCGGATCTGCAAGCCGACACCGGACTGCGCGCACTGTTCGATTACGAAGGACTGCGCCTACTACCACAGCGCCCGGCGCGACAGCCCGGCTCCCCGCACGGCGCGCGGCCGGTCCGCGAAGAAGGCGGCGCAGCGTCCGTCCCAGCGCCGCCCGTGAATCGCGATGCGTTCGAGGCGCTCGTCCAGGACGCCCTGCAGACGGTTCCGCCAGCGTTCCGTCAGGCCATGGAGAACGTCGCGATCATCATCGAGGACGAGCCCGCGCCCGACGTGCTCCACGACGCCGGCGTGGGTCCTTCGGCGACGCTGCTCGGCCTCTACCAGGGCGTCCCGCTCACCGAACGGAGCTGGTCGATGTACGGCAACGCGCTGCCCGATCGCATCACCCTCTTCCAGGGCCCGATCGAGCGGCACGCCGGCCGGACGCGCGGCGGGCTGGAGCGGGCGATCTGGGAAACGCTCGTGCACGAGATCGGCCACTACTTCGGAATGAGCGAGGACGAGATTGCCGAGGTCGAAACGCGATACTGGCAGCGGCGGCGCCAGGACGGCTAGCGCACCGCCCGCCCACCGGCCCCGCCGGCGCTTCGGCCAGCACTTCCTGGAGCCGGCCTGGGTGGCCCGGCTGGTCGCGGCGCTCGACGCGCAAGCCGACGACACCTTCATCGAGATCGGTCCGGGGAAAGGGGCCCTCACGGCCCCGCTGGCCACACGCGCCGGGCGCGTGGTGGCGGTGGAGATCGATCGCGATCTCGCCGCGCACCTGTCAGCGCAGGCCCTGCCGGGCGTGGCGGTAGTCTGCGCCGACGTCCTGCGGATCGACCTCGCGGCCCTGGTCGCCGAGGAAGCGGCTCGGAGCGGCGGGCGGGTCCGGATCGTGGGCAACCTGCCCTACAACATCTCTTCGCCGATCCTCTTCAGGCTGCTGGCCCTGGCGGCCGGCGGCGCTCCCGTGCACGATGCGACGCTGATGCTCCAGCGGGAGGTCGCGGACCGGCTGGCCGCCCGGCCCGGATCGCGGGACTACGGGCGGCTGACGATCCACACGGCCCTGTACGCCGACGTGACCCGGCTCTTCGTGTTGCCGCCCGGCGCCTTCCGGCCGGCCCCGGCCGTGCAATCGGCCGTCGTGCGGCTGTCGTTTCACCCCGCGGCCGCCCCCGTCGGCGACCCCGAGGGGTTCGACGGGCTGCTCCGGCAGATCTTCGGGCTCCGGCGGAAGACGCTGGCCAACGCCCTGAAGCCGCTGACGGCGGCGCGCGGCCTGTCGGCCACGGCGTGTCTCGCCAGCGCGGGGCTGGACGGCCGACGCCGTCCCGAGACGCTCGACCTGGCCGAACTGGCCCGGCTGCACACGGCGCTGGTTTCGCCTAAACCCTGAGCTGTGCTATAGTTTCGCCCGTACCGGCCCGGGCGCTCCTGGTCCGGCACCTGCCGTTCGACAGGCCTCCCCAGCGGCCTGACGGGATCGGGTCGCCGCGTGCGACTGATGTCCGTGATCGCCCACCGGGTTCCTCCCCGGAACAGTCCGGCGTGGCGAGCCATACGAATTCCAACGATCTTCCGGTCGAGTCGCGGCGGTCGCAGTGCGCCCGCCTCCGGCTGATGCGGTCCGTGGCAGGTGGCCACCGGGCCTCCGGCCGCGCGACGGCGCCGATGACACGATGACCACACCCACGCAGGAAGGAACCGACGGCAGCGGCACGCTCGAGATCGTGCCGCTCGGCGGGCTCGGCGAGTTCGGGATGAACATGATGGCCGTCTCCTGGGGGGAGACGACCATCGTGATCGACGCTGGCGTGATGTTCGCCGAGCCGGAGCTGCCCGGCGTCGACCTGATCATTCCCGACCTGAGCTATCTCGAGTCCCGCGCCGGGCAGGTCCGGGCGCTCGTGCTGACGCACGGCCACGAGGATCACATCGGCGCGGCCCCCTACGTGGTGCCGCTGGTCGACGGCCCGGTGTACGGCACGCCGCTGACGCTGGCCCTGGTCGAGCCGAAGCTCGCCGGGCACGGGATCGATGCGGCCGACCGGCTCGTGCCGATCCGGCCGCGGGACCGCGTGGTCGTCGGCGACTTCGAGATCGAGTTCCTGCGGGTGACGCACAGCATCCCCGACTGCGTGGCCCTCGCGGTGCACACGCCGGTGGGGACGATCGTGCACACGGGCGACTTCAAGATCGATCAGACGCCGCTCGACGGCGAGCACACCGATCTCCACCGCTTCGCCGAGCTGGGGTCGGCGGGGGTGCTCGCGCTCTTCGCCGACAGCACCAACATCGAGCGGCCGGGCTTCACCGGATCGGAGATCGAGGTCGTCGGGGCCTTCGAGGAGATCTTCACGAGCTCGACCGGCCGGCTGATCGTCGCCGCCTTCTCCTCGAGCCTCTACCGGATGCAGATCCTGGTGGATCTGGCGGCCCAGTTCGATCGCAAGGTCGCCTTCCTGGGCCGCGGCATGATGGAGAACTCGCAGACGGCCATGCGGCTCGGCCACCTGCGCGTCCCCGACGGCCTGCTGATCCGCGACAGCGACGTGGCGAACTGGCCCGCCCAGGACGTCCTCTGCATCACCACGGGCTCTCAGGGCGAACCGCTGGCGGCCCTGTCGCGCATCGCGATCGACGACCATCGCCACGTGAAGCTGGGCCCCGAGGACACGGTGGTCCTCTCGGCCCGGGCGATTCCGGGCAACGAGAAGGCGATTGGCCGGGTGATGAACCATCTGAGCCGGCGCGGCGTCCGGCTGATTCACGAGGGGCTGAAGAAGGTTCACGTCTCGGGCCACGGGAGCGCCGAAGAGCTGAAACTCGTCCTCTCCCTGGTCAGACCGCGCTATTTCGTGCCGATACACGGAGAGTACCGGCAGCTCGCCCAGCACGCCCGGGTCGTGGCCCAGGCGACGGCCGGGGCGCCGGCGCCGACCGAGGTCCTGCTGCTCGAGGACGGGGACATCCTGCACCTCGACGCCGACGGCGCCCGCCGCGCCGGCCGCGCGCCCGCGGGCCGCGTCCTGATCGACGGCACGCGCGTCGGCGAGGTCGGCGACGAGGTGCTCCGCGATCGCCGCCACCTCTCGGCCGACGGCCTGCTGGTCCCGGTGGTCGCCATCAGCAAGCAGACGGGCGAGGTCGAGGGCGTCCCGGAAATCATCGCCCGGGGCGTGGTGATCGACCCGGACGACGAGGGCTTGCTCGCCGAGGCGGCGCGGGTACTGAGCGACGTGGTGGCGGCCGCCAGCGTCGAGGAACGGACCGACCAGGGGCTGATCGCCGAGCGGATCCGGGTCGAGGTCCGCCGCTACTTCCGGAAGCGGACCGGGCGCCGTCCCCTGGTGCTGCCGGTCATCATGGAGATCTGAGCGTGGCCCGAGCGACCCTTTCCCGCCGCGCGAGCGAGTTCCTGGGCGTGGTGCTCTTCGCCCTCGCGCTCATCTGGCTGATCGCGCTGGCCAGCTACAGCGCCTCGGACCCCGTCTGGTTCTTCTCCGTGGGGTCGCGCGCGGTGCCGGCGAACTTCGCCGGCCGCGTCGGCGCCTTCCTCGCCGAGCTGTCGTTCCAGCTCGTCGGCTACGCGTCCTATCTGATTCCGGCCGTGCTGGCCTTCGTCGGCTGGCACTTCTTCTGGTGCAGCCGCGTCGACGCGCCCGGCACGAAGGCGCTCGGGACCACGCTGCTGTTCGGCTGCCTGAGCTCGCTGCTCAGCCTGTCGCTCGGCAGCGTGCCGCTGACCGACCGGACGTTCCGGGCCGGCGGCTACGTCGGTGAATGGCTGGCGGGCGAGCTGGCGGCCTCGCTCAACCGGACCGGCTCGCTCATCGTCATCCTCACCCTGTTGTTCCTCGCCGTCATCCTCTCGACGCAGCTGTCCCTCGGCCGCCTGTTCGCCTCGATCGGCGACGCGATCCGTTCGACCGCGGGCCGTGCGGTGTCGAGCGTCCGCGACCTGCGGGCCGAGCGCCGGCGCAACGCGCAGCGCAAGGAGGTCATCGCCCGCCAGGCGAAGCAGGCCGCCGAAAAGGAAGCCGCCGCCGACGCGACGGCGGCGCCGGCGCCGCCGGTCCGCAAGCGCGCGGCCGCCCCTCCGATCACGCCACCCGCGCCGAAGACGCCGCCCGTCCGTGCGCCGAAGGTCGCCGCCCCGCCGCCTCCGCCGCTGCCGCTCTCCGACCCCGAGCCGCCGCTGAAGGCGCCGGCCGAGCGCCGGCAGGGCGACTACACGCTGCCGCCGCTCGCGCTGCTCGACGCCCCGAAGACGGAACAGAAGATCGACGAGCGCGAACTGATGGAGAGCGCCCGGCTGCTCGAGGAGAAGTGCCGCGAGTTCGCGGTCGAAGGCGCGGTGGTGCAGATCCATCCCGGGCCGGTCGTCACGACCTTCGAGTTCAAGCCGGACGCCGGCATCAAGTACGCGAAGATCACCGGCCTGGCCGACGACCTCTGCCTCGCCATGCAGGCCGACTCGGTCATCATCGACCGGATCCCCGGCAAGTCGACCGTCGGCATCCAGATTCCGAACGGGACGCGCGAGCAGATCTCGCTCCGCGAGCTGCTCGAGTCGGAGGTCTACCGCCGCTCGTCCTCCAAGCTGACGCTGACCCTGGGCAAGACGATCCACGGCGAGCCGTTCGTCACCGATCTGGCGACGATGCCCCACCTGCTGATCGCCGGGTCGACCGGCTCGGGCAAGTCGGTGTCGATGAACGCGATGCTGACGAGCATCCTCTACCGCTCCACGCCCGACGACGTCCGGATGATCATGATCGACCCGAAGCGGCTGGAACTCGGGATGTACGAGGACATCCCCCACCTGCTGACCCCGGTCGTGGTCGACCCCAAGCAGGCGGCGAACGCCCTGCGGTGGGCCGTGCGCGAGATGGAAGAGCGCTACAAGACGCTCGCGGCCGAAGGCGTCCGGAACATCGAGCAGTACAACCGGAACATCCACCACGCCCTGCAGGACCCGGAGAAGCAGGCGCTCCCGGACGGGGAGCGCCCGAAGCCCCTCCCCTACATCGTGGTCGTGATCGACGAGCTGGCCGACCTGATGATGGTGGCCGGCCGCGAGGTCGAGGAATCGATCGCCCGGCTGGCGCAGATGGCGCGCGCCGTCGGGATCCACCTGCTGCTCGCCACCCAGCGCCCGTCGGTCGACGTCATCACCGGCCTCATCAAGGCCAACCTGCCGGCCCGGATCTCGTTCCGCGTCTCGTCGAAGACCGACTCGCGCACGATCCTCGACGGCAACGGCGCCGAGCAGCTGCTGGGGCGCGGCGACATGCTGTTCCTGCCGCCGGCCTCGTCGCGCTTCAGCCGGATCCACGGCCCCTACATCGCCGAACAGGAGAGCGCCCGGCTCGCCAGCTTCCTCCGCAAGCAGGGGAAGCCGGTCTTCGACGACACGATCACGGCCGAAGAGAAGACGGTCGACGCCGTCGCGATGGACAAGGACGACCTGTACGACGAGGCCGCGCGCATCGTGGTCTCGAGCGGGCAGGCGTCCATTTCCTATCTGCAGCGCCGCCTCCGCATCGGCTTCAGCCGCGCCGCGCGACTGGTCGACATGATGGAGATGGAAGGCCTGGTCTCCCCCGCCGCGGGGGGCAAGGCCCGCGAGGTCCTCGTCGACAAGGGCTATTTCGACGAGGTCGACGCCCAGCTCCGGTGAACGAGTACTCCATGCGTGTGATGCACCTGACCACCGCCGCCCTCCTCGCCCTCGTCCTGGCGGCACCCGCCCACGCCGCCGGGACGGCGGCCGATCTGTACCGCGCCGCGCAGGCGCGCGAGCGGGCCGTCCGGACGAAGCTCGAGCCGAGCCACCATCCGACGCCGGCCGTCCTGCGCGACGTCCGGGCCGCCGTCCGCGCCTACGAACTCGTCGTGCTCCGCTATCCGCGCAGCGGCTACTGCGACAACGCCCTCTGGCGCGGAGCGCAGCTCGCGAGCGACGCGTACACCTTCTTCGGGGAGTCCCGCGACCGGGCGACCGCGGTCCGGCTGATTCACTGGCTGCAGACACAGTACCCCCACAGCCAGTACGCCCACATGGCCCCGAGTGCCACCGTTCCCGCGCGGCGGCCCGCCGAGCGCGCCGCGCCACGCCGGGAGCCGCCGGCGCCCGTGGC
>JAGWRA010000141.1 GCA_028876655.1 Acidobacteriota bacterium
GGCTCGCCGCGCGCGCGGCGCTCGTGCAGGCGCTCGCCGACCTGCGGACCGAGGCGCCCCCGCCCGACGCGGGCGCGCCCGGCCGCTACCTCGTCGACTGAGCGCCGCGCGTCAGACGCCGGCGAGCGCGATCGACGTCATGACCGCGGCGTCGGCCCGCAGCTTCTTCGCTTCGGCGTACTCGGGCGAGTTCCAGAACGCCACCGCCTGCTCCACCGACGGGAACTCGAGCACGACCACCCGCCGGCCGTCGTGCCGTCCCTCGAGCTCGGTCACCGGCCCGCCGCGGACGAGGAAACGCCCGCCGAACCGCGCCACGACGCCGGGCGTCACCGCGGTGTACTGCTTGTACTGCTCGGGATCCGTCACCTGCACCTGAACGATCAGGTAGCCGCTCATGTCTGCTCCTCCGGGCGCCACCGGCCGTCGTCGCCGGCGCCGCGCGCGTGCTGCGGCCGCGGCGGGAACAGCCGGGCCGGCCGATCGCCAGCGGCGGGATTCGTGCTGGCGCCAGTATAGTAAGGCCTGGAGTCCCCGTTCATGCCCGATCCGACGTGGCTGTTTCTCTCGCTGACGGTGGGTCTCGTGGGAGCCGCCCTGTTCGGCTACGGCAAGAAACAGGGGCGGTTGCCGCAGATGGCCGCCGGCGCCGCGCTGATGGTCTATCCCTATTTCGCGTCGACGACCACGAGCCTGCTCCTGATTGGCGCCGCCATCGTCGCGGGGCTGTGGGGACTGCTGCAGCTGGGATGGTGACGAGGCGAGGGATCCCGCGTGCGAGCCCGCCGGTTGCCCGCCCCGTTCGGCCGGTGCTACACTTGATGGTTCCTGTCCGCGCCGCGCACGCCTCCGGGCATCGCGGTGCAGCGGCCGGCCGTGTGGTGGGCGTAGTTCAGTGGTAGAACGCCTGACTGTGGCTCAGGAGGTCGCGGGTTCGATACCCGTCGCCCACCCCATACGACGCTGACACGCGTTCCCGTGGCCAGTCCATCCGTCTCACCGCCTCCGCGGACCCCGCCCCGCACCAGCCGATCGGCCGCCCTCGTCGCCAGCGGCATCCTGTGCAGCCGGCTCGCCGGGCTGATCCGCCTGCGCGTCTTCGCCTATTTCTTCGGCCTCCGATCCGACGCGGCCGACGCCTACATGGCCGCGTCGCGCATCCCGAACGTCCTGCAGAACCTGTTCGGCGAAGGCGCGTTGTCGGGATCGTTCATCCCGGTCTACGCGGCGCTGCTGGCGCGCGGGGACGAACGAGAGGCGACGCGGGTGGCCGGCGCGGTGGCGGCGGTGCTCGCCCTCATCGCCGCGGTGCTCGTGCTGCTGGGCATGGCGGCGGCGCCGCTGCTCACCATGGTGATCGCCCCCGGATTCGAGGGCGCCAAGCGCGACCTGACGATCGAGATCGTCCGCATCCTCTTCCCCGGCGCCGGCCTGCTCGTGATGTCGGCCTGGTGCCTCGGCATCCTGAACAGCCATCACCGCTTCCTGCTCTCCTACACGGCCCCGGTGCTCTGGAACGCGGCGATGATCGTCACGCTGCTCGTCTTCGGGCCGCACCACACGCTGCCCCGCCTCGCCACCATCCTGGCCTGGGGCGCCATCGTCGGCAGCGCCCTGCAGTTCGGCGTCCAGGTGCCGGCGGTGCTGCGGCTGGCGCCGCATCTCCGCCTCGTCTGGGACACGGTCGACGAGCAGGTCCGCACCGTCATCCGCAACTTCGTCCCGGTGTTCGTCAGCCGCGGCGTCGTGCAGATCAGCGCCTACGTCGACGCGCTGCTCGCCAGCCTCCTCCCCACCGGCGTGGTCACCGGGCTGGCCAACGCGCAGATCCTCTATACCCTGCCGGTCAGCCTGTTCGGCATGTCGGTGTCGGCTGCCGAGCTGCCGACCATGTCGGGCGCGGCCGGCCTCGCCGACACCGAGGCCATCCGGCGCCGGCTCGACGGCGGCCTGCGCCAGATCGCCTTCTTCGTCGTCCCTTCGGTGGTGGGGTTCATGGCGCTCGGCGACGTCATCGCCGCCGCGCTCCTGCAGACCGGCCGGTTCACCCACGCCGATGCCGTCTACGTCTGGGCCATTCTCGGCGGCGCCTCGATCGGCCTGCTGGCGTCGACCCTCGGGCGCCTGTACTCATCCACGTACTACGCGCTGCGCGACACCCGCACGCCGCTGCGCTACGCGATCGTCCGGGTGACGCTGACGACGGTGCTGGGGTACCTGGCGGCCATCGTCCTGCCGCCCGCCATCGGGATGCCGTCGCGATGGGGCGCGGTGGGGCTGACAGCCACCGCGGGGATGGCGGCCTGGGTGGAGTACCTGCTGCTGCGGCGGACGCTGAACCACCGGCTCGGCCGGACGGGTCTGCCGATCTCCTACGCAGCGAAACTGTGGGGGGCCGCGGCGGCCGGGGCGGCCGTTGCCTGGAGCATCAAGCTGCTCATCCCCTTCTCGCAGCCGATTGCCGTGGCGGCCGTCACGCTCGTCCCGTACGGCCTCGTCTTCCTCGGTGGCACCATGCTGCTGCGCGTCCCCGAATCACACACGGCGCTGCGGCGCGTGACCTCCCGCCTGGGCTTCTGACGCGGCGGGCGGCCGTCACTCGGCGAGCGCCGTGATCCGGTCGGCGCAGGGGCGGCAGATGCCGTGGGTGAGCGCCGGCGGCGGCTGGTCGGCGAAGAGCCGGAGATCCGCGACGGCCTCCTCCACCTCGCCCCACCTGCCCCCCGAGAGCTTCGCCCGCTTGCACCAGCTGCACAGCGTGACGAACTGCGGCGACCGGGCCCGGCGCGTATCGAGCAGCGCGACCGGAGCGCGCGGTTCGACCCGGATCAGCTGTGAGGTGAACGCCACGCCGCCGCCAGGCAGTGACGAGAGCGTCATGGTGAGGAAGCGGCGCAGCGCCGGCCCGTCGCACCGGTACGGAAAGCTGACCGGCTCGCCCGTCCGTCGCACCTTCTGCAGCAGCAGCGCGTAGAGGTTCCAGATGGCGAGGCCGCTCACCCACGCCTGCAACGGATGGTGCAGCAGGACGTCGGGGGTCAGGCCGGGCGCGTCGTTCTCGCGGGCGAACGGCGTCCACGCATCGCCGAGCCAGACGATCCGGTCGGCGGCGTCGACGTGATAGACGATCGGGGCCCTGTCGAAGCTGGACGGCCCTGACGCGACGAGCGGGTGCGCGGGAGTGCGGGTCATGACGAGTGCCAGGGGACGCCGGACGTGCTCACGATCATTATCGCCGATGCCGGCACCGCGCGGGCCGGGTGCCCCGGCGCGCCGCGGGCGCTCGAGCGCGCCAGAGTCCCCCAGATCGACATTATTGTGACCGCTCGGCACTTGACGGACATCCGTGTCGTCTGGACGCTGCGGGACGGCTTCCGCAGCACGCCAACGGCGGCCGGCGGGAGCGCGGCACCGGCAGCCGGCGTCCCGTCCCTCGAATCGGCCGGCGCGAGACAAGGCTGAATCCAGACATTCGTGTTTGCGAAATATTGCCTGTCGACATTATTGTCGTCAATGGCCCTCCTGCTCGGCGCCATCACCATGGCCGTATCTCATTGATCTGCAAGATGATACGGGCTACGTGGCGCCGGCGGCGGAGGGGCACGGCGTTTGCTCTGCGACGGGTGAACCCTTGTCGTGGGTCCGTCCCACCCGGAGGAGCCGCCCGTGAAGCGATCGTCCATCATCCCGCTCGCCGTCCTGCTCGTCATCTGCGCGCTCGCCTTCATCCCGGCGCCACAGGTCAGCACGAGCGGCAGCAGCGCCATCAACGTCGGCGACGTCGCCTGGATGCTGACGGCCACCTGCCTGGTGATGCTGATGACGCCCGGGCTCTCGTTCTTCTACGGCGGCATGGTCAGCCTCAACAACGTCATCTCGACGATGCTCCAGAGCTTCATCGCGCTGGGGGTCATCAGCGTGCTCTGGGTGGTCGTCGGCTTCAGCCTGGCGTTCGGCACCAGCATTCACGGGCTCATCGGCAACCCGATGACCTACTTCATGTTCCACCACGTCACCGACCTGCCCGACCCGCGGCTGGCCGCGACGATTCCCCTGCTGCTCTTCGCGCTGTTCCAGCTGAAGTTCGCCATCATCACGCCGGCGCTCATCACGGGCGCCTTCGCCGAGCGCGTCCGCTTCTCGGCCTACCTGCTCTTCATCTCGCTGTTCAGCCTGTTCATCTACGCGCCGCTGGCCCACTGGACCTGGCATCCCGACGGCTTCCTGCACAGGATGGGGGTGCTCGACTTCGCGGGCGGCACGGTCGTCCACATGTCGGCCGGCTTCGCCGCCCTCGTGGGCGCGATGATGCTCGGCCGGCGCAAGAGCCACGTGAACAGCGAGGCCCACGACCCGGCCAACATCCCGTTCGTGATGCTCGGCACCGGCATGCTGTGGTTCGGCTGGTTCGGCTTCAACGCGGGGTCGGCGCTGGCGGCCAACCAGACCGCGGTGCTCGCCTTCGCGACGACGAACACGGCGTCGGCGGCGGCCATGCTGGCCTGGCTGGCCCTCGACGTCATGAAGGGCAACAAGCCCTCGGCCCTCGGCGCCTGCGTCGGCGCCGTCGTCGGCCTGGTCGCCATCACCCCGGCCGCCGGCTACGTGACGATTCAGTCCAGCCTGCTCATCGGCGTCATCGCCAGCGCGACCTCCTACCTCGCGGTCCACTGGAAGTCGAAGTCCACGCTCGACGACACGCTCGACGTCTTCCCCTGCCACGGCATCGGCGGCATCGTCGGCATGATCGCCACCGGCGTCTTCGCGACCCAGGGCGGGCTCATCACCGGCCACTGGTCGCTGTTCCTGCACCACCTGCTGGCGCTCGGCATCGTCGCCGCCTTCACGATGGGCGGGTCGTGGATCCTCTACAAGGTGACCGATGCGCTGATTCCGCTGCGGGTAGATCAGGAGGACGAGGACCTGGGGCTGGACATCACCCAGCACGGCGAGTCGGCCACGACCGTGTCGGGCCACAAGGTCGTCCGGCCCGCGCTCTGGCCGCGCCCGGTCGGGGAGGCGCCGGCAACGGCGGCCGCCGTCGCAGCGGCCACCTTCGAACCCGAATACCAGGCGGCGAGCCGCTAGCTAGGCTCGGCCGCTGCCTGTCCCCTGCCTACCCGCCGCCCAGCGGCCGGACCCGCGCGTCCGCGAACGCGCCGCCCCGCTGGAGCCGCTGCAGGTCCTGCCGGGCGGCCGCCGCCGTCGGATAGCGGCCGAGCACGACTTCCTCCCAGGTCCCCCGTGAGCCGAGCGTGACCGTCGCGGTGTGCGCGGGGAACCCGCTGGCGGTCAACTGGTCGGCGAGCTGCCGCGCCCTCGCGGCGTCACGGA
>JAGWRA010000142.1 GCA_028876655.1 Acidobacteriota bacterium
ACCGCCGTCGTCAGCTGGTCCGCGCGGTCGTACCCGTACGTCCACGTGTCGGCCGGCGCGGTGTCCGCCTGCTGCTGCCACGTCAGGATGTCTCCAACGGCATTGTACGTGTAGTCGAACCGGGAGAGGGTCGTCCCGGTGGGCGTGTCGTGCAGGATGGTCTGCAGCCGCCGGTCGCCCACGTTGTTGAAGTACGTGTACGCGCTCGTCTGGCCGTCGGGATAGCTGGCTGACGCGAGCCGCGCCGTCGCCCCATCGTAGCCGTAGATGAAGGTCCCAAGGGGATTCACCTCGGACGTCAGGCGGCCGAGGTTATCGTAGTTCCAGGATACTGAAACACCGTTGACCGCCCGGCTCGTCACTCGCCCAAGCTCATCGTAGCCGTAGATGATGGTGTCGTTGTCCAGCGGCCCGTCCACGCTCGCCAGTTCCGTCGCCCCCAGTGTGCCGACGGCCTGGTACGCGTAGCTCGTCGTGCCGGTGCCGTCGGTCATGGACAGCAGACGCGGATAGGCGGGATCGTACGCAAAGCTCACTGTCGCGGTCGGTTGATCGGTGTTGCTGTAGGCGATCGCGGCCAACCGATCGTCAAGGTCGTAGGTATAGCTCTTCACCTGCCCTTTTGGATCGGTCACGCTGGCGAGGCGGCTCGTCGTCGTCTCGTAGGCGTACGTCGTAGTGGTCGTGTCATCCGCGCGTACCTCCTGCGTCACGCGATTCTCGACGTCGTACTGCCAACTCGTGGCCTGACCCTTGGCATCCACCAGCTTGTCCAGCGTGCCACACGTACACCACTGCTGCGTCGTCATGCGCCCCAGCGGGTCGCGTACGGCGGTGAGCCGACCCAACGCGTCGTGGTAGAAGCGCGTGATCCGGCTCAGACGGTCTTGCTGCTGCGCAATGTCGAGCTTGTCGTAGGTCACGCTGTCGGTCGTCCCGTCGGGATACGTGACCTGCGTGGGCCGATCCAGCGCGTCATAGTCGAACGTCAGGACGTAGCCATCGGGGCCGGTTTCGGTCCGCACCCGGCCATAGCTGTCGTACGTGTAGGCCACTGTCGCAGACGGATCCGGCCCGGTGATGCTCTGCAGATATCCGTTCGTATCGTACGCATAAGTCGTCGTCTCGTTCTTCGCGTTCCTGCGCGTCAGCACCTCCCCGAAGCTGTTGTACGTGTACGCCGTCGTCTCCCCGGCCGCGTCCGTGACCGTCTGGGGCAGATGACCGGCGGTGTAGTTCGAGAAACTGGCCAGCAGGTCGTTCAACCCTGACGTCGTCTGGCGCACGGTGAGCAGGTCGATGCCATTGGTGTCGTAGGTTTCGCTGGTCTGCCGTCCCAGCGGATCCGTCCGGCTCGTCACCTGTCCCTCGTCGTTATACGTCGCCTGCCAAATCTGGGACGAACCGTCATCGAGCACCCGCCCCACCGTCGTCGGGGCGATCCAGGACCCCACCGTGGTCCCGTTCGTGTCCTCGTCGGCGTACCCATACCACACGCGGTTCTCGAGCGGCCGCTTGATGCTGTGCGGCACGGAGGTGGAAAAGGCGTGGGAATAGGGAACCGGGAGGCTTTGCTGGAAGACGTACATCAGCCAGTGCGTGATGGTCGCTTTGCTGGGATCGAGGGGATACAGCGCCATCGCGCGCTTGTTCCAGTAGAACGAGTCGTAGTGATCCAGGCTGTTGTTGTAATTGGCGAAGCCGGTGGGGACGACGCCACTCGGTTCCGACGCGGCCACGGCGGTCGTCGACCAGTGAAACTCGACACGCTCCGTCCCGCCGAGCGGATCCGTCGCCTGCAGGAACCGGAAATAGTTCGTCTGGGTCGGATCGGTTTCGTGTGAGAACACGGTCGAGCCGTAGGGCGTTGTCAACCGCGTAATGAAATCGTCCGGACCGTACCCGAAGGATGACGTCATACCGATGACGTCCGTGATCGAGGCCAGCTCGCCGTCCGCGTTGTAGGTCAGCGCAGCGTAGCGGCCGTACGGATCCGTCACCTTGGTGATCTTTAGGGGGTCGCTCGGCAGGTCGTACGAGAGCGTCGTCACCAGGCCGATGGCGTTGGTCACCGCGACCAGGCGCAGGCTCGCATCGTAGGTCAGCTGAAGTGTGAGTCCCTGTGGGTCGATGACCTCGGTCAGGAAGACTCGCCGGCCAGACGTGATCACACCATCCGACTGCGAAAAGACTTCCACGCTCCCATCCGGCAGCCGCCGCTCGTACCGGATCGGATCGTTAGACACACGCACCAGCACCGCGCGCGACCGCCAGTGCGCGGGGTAGGCGCCGTTTACGGCGTTCGTATAGTGCTCGGTCCCGCCGCCGCGCAGATAGACGTCGGCATGGTCGTCCAGCGCGGTCGGGTCGTCCATGACCCACGACAGCCAGTCGAACGTCCACTTGGGCCCGAGGTTCCCGTAGGAGAAGATCTGTGGCGCGTTACCGTCCCGCTGGTTGTAGGTGACGTGGAACGCCGACACCGGGCCGACGGGCGAATGGCAGCTGACCGGCGTGTCGGCAATCCGCAGGCTGGCCGGCATCATGAGGAAGGAATAGCCGGGCATGCCGCACGGACTCGAATTACCGGGGCTCGGTCCGGGCGGATTCCCAGAACCGTCGTTTGGACTTGGGCCAGCCTGATTCGGCGGGCCGGGATCGTCATCGTCAGGTGCACCAGGGGCGCAGTTTCCGATCACCGCTTTCGCTTCGGTCTCGGACACCACGTGCATCTGCGGCCCCAGCGCGCTTGCGGGCGCAAGGAAGTAGCCGGACCCCTCCTCGTCCAGGGCCGCGCGACTGACCCAGCGGCTGCCCCCGAAGATCGGATCGATCAGCAGGTAGCGGTCGCCCTTCCGCTGGACGATCGCGGAGTAGTGATCGACCCGCCAATGCATGACCGAGGGGACGGGAATCGGGCCATCCTTGGATCTCAGCGCCATCTTCCAGCTCAGCCCCGCCTCACCGGCCAGATTCTTCAAGTCGAGCAGCGACGTTCCAGCCGGCGTGGCCAGGTAATCCCGGAGCGCTGCATTCGGCGTGTATTTCTCGTGTTGCGTGTAGGCACGATAGGCCAGAATGCTCTCGAGCGCGGCCGAGCCCGAGGCCTGCGCCTCGCCATGGTGATACGTCCAGACCCACGAGGCTTCGCGCGCCATGGCAACCTGCTGCCCGGCGCTGCCCGTGATTCGGCGGCCAGCGATTTCTTTCAGCGCCGTGGCGACCTCTTTCGAGTGCCCGACCTGGCTGCTGAGATGCAGGTACTGCCCCAGCGCGAAGTCGGCCACCGCCTTGGCCTGCGGCTCCGTCTCGGTCTTGGCCTCGTCCCACGCGTCCTTCCACTCCGCGAGGGCACGCGACAGATAGCCGTTTGCGCGATACACCGTGCCCAGGTTGGCCTGGAGTGACGGCCCCCAGGCGGATTCGGGATAACGCACCAGGAAGGCGATGAGCGGCGCGACCATCTCGCTCCGGTGCGTGCCCGCGTACGCCATGATGGCGCGGCCGAGCGCCGCGTCTTCGTCGGGAGACGTCGGACGCGGCATCGGCACCAGCGGCTCGGAGAAGATGCGCGCACGCTCCAGGTCCTGATCGGTCGGCCGCGACGGAAGGGCAAGGACGGTCGGCGGCGGCGTGACCTTCGGCACCGTTCGATTCGCCTTGACCGGCGGCGTGGAGACCTCGGTCGCGCGAGGGGTCTGGCGCGTCGGCCGGTTGCCGGCAGCCAGGGTCAACGCCGGCGTCCCCAGCCAGACCTGCGCCAGACACAGCAGCCACACCAGGATCTGTAGCAGCCTGGGCTTCCGTTGCACGAAGACACCTCGCTTGGCAGACATGGCTAGGGAATGGGGACGGCGTTGGTCGGTTCGGTGACCGTGATGGTCGGAGCCGTGTGATCGTTGGGGTCCGAGGACAGGCAGGCGGACCGCGTCGGATCGAGCGGGAAGCAGTCCTGCCCATCCGGCACACCGTCACCGTCGGTGTCAGCATTGAATGGATCGGTCCCCTGCGCCACCTCGACCCAGTTCGGCACGCCGTCGCCGTCGATGTCGGGGTTCGTTGGCGAGATGCCCGCGTTCAGTGACAACCCATCCGGCAGACCGTCCCGATTCGTGTCCGCGCTGAGCGGATCGGTGCCGATCAAATACTCGCGCCACGTGACCAGGCCGTCCTGGTCCGGATCGCCGGTCAACCAATCGTTCGTGGCGAGGCGCAGCCCAGACACGGCCACCGGGGAGGCTTCACCGGTCGTCGTGCCGTCCCCAAGCTGCCCGTCTCCGTTCGTGCCCCACGCGACGACCGTACCGTCAGGTTGCAAGGCCAGCGTGTCTGTGGCCGCGTTGCCGGAAGCCAGCATCAACGCACCCGTGACTCCCGCGATCGCCTGGGGATAGGCCCGCGTGATCGTGGTGCCGTCACCCAGCTCCTCCCAGCCGTTGTCGCCGCTGGTCCACACCCGGCCGTCGTTCGTGGCGACGACACTGTGATAGGCGCCGGCGGCGACGGCGTTGGCACCGGCCGGCAACACGACTTGCACGGCGGTCGAGCGATCGGTGTTCGAGCCGTCTCCGAGCTGACCATTGTTGTTGTGCCCCCACGCCCACAGCGTTCCGTCGCTCCGCACGGTCAGGGCAAAGTCCGCCCCACCGGCGATGGCGACAGCGCCGGCCAGCCCTGTCACCTGCACCGGCGACGCACGGGATACCGTCGAACCATCACCGAGTTGCCCGTACCCGTTCGCGCCCCAGGCCCAGACCACACCACTGCCGGTGCCGTCATCCTCGATGGCCAGGGAGAACTGCGACCCGGCCGCAATGCGAGATACCCCAGTCAACCCCGGAATGGCCACCGGCGTCAGGTGCGCCGTCGTCGTGCCGTCGCCGAGCTGGCCGGCACTGTTGTCGCCCCAGGCCCAGACCGTCCCGTCGCTGGTGAGCGCCAACGAGAAGGTGTCACCGGCCGCGACCGCGATGACACCCGTGAGCGACGACACCTGCGTGGGCACGCTGCGAGTCGAGGTCGTGCCGTCTCCAAGCTGCCCCGACGCGTTCTTGCCCCAGGCCCACACCGTGCCGTCGGATTTCACCGCCAGGGCATGCGAGGTGCCCGCCGCGATCGCGATGACGTCGCTGAGACCGGAGACCTGGACCGGCGTCAACCGGTTGGTCAGCGTGCCGTCGCCCAGTTCTCCCCAGGCGTTGTCGCCCCACGCCCAGACCGTCCCGTCCGACTGCAGGGCGTAGCTCGAGACCCCACCTGCTGCCACCGCGCCCGTGACCACGTAGTCGGCGCGGCGGACCGCGCTCGGCGTCAGGGATGGGCTAAACGCCTTCGCCTTGAGCACCATCGATCGGTCGATAGGGATGGTCCCGCCGGAGGCAATCACCGGGTCGGTCTCGAGCGGGTCGTTACCGTTGGTGGTGTAGTGGATGACGGCGTCCGGCGCCTGAACGCTGACGGTCACCGTCTGCGCCGTGGTCGACCATCCCCCACCTGGCGTGAGCGTGGGCGTATCGACCGCGCCGGATGCATCAAGCGCGAACGACGCAGCACTCACCGCGCTCGGCGTGTAATCCGCCAGGTACGCGCGGGCCTTCAGGGTCGTACTCACCGAGATCGTCATCGGTCCGATGTACTGACGCGAGGTGGGCGTCGGATCAGACCCGTCGGTGGTATAGCGGATGATGGCGCCTGCGGTCGTGGTGGTGATCGTGACGTCAACCGGGGCCGTGAATGCGCCGCCCGCCGGACTGAAGGTCGGCGTCGCCACCGTGCCTTGCGTGATCCAGAAGCTGCCCGCCGTGCTGTCGCTCGGCACCCAGCCGGTCCGCCAGGCCGTCGCCTTGAGCGTCATCGTGCGCGACACGCTCACGGGCGCCGTATAGCTGGTGGAGGACTCTGTCGGTTCACTGCCGTCGGTGGTGTAGGTAATGGTCGCGTTGGGTGTGGTCGTCGCCATCGAGACCGTTTGAGACGCACCATAGCTGCCGCCCGCCGGCGTCAGCATCGGCGAAACCACCTTCAAGGTGTACGTGGCCGTTCCGATCGGGCTGTCGGTCCATCCCGTCCGGAGGGCAATCGCCTTCACGACCGTGGTGGCGTCCACGGCCAGCGGGCTCGAGTAGGTCGGCGAACCTGCCGTGGGATCCGTGCCGTCTAGGGTGTAGTGGATCGTGGCTCCCGACACGGACGATGCCAACGAGACCGATTGGCTCTGGAAGTAAGTGCCAGCCGGTGGATTGAACGTCGGCGCCGGCAGCGTCATCGTGTAGGTCGCGGCGTTGACGTTGCTGTCCGGCATCGACGCCGCGACCGCCATCGCCTTGAGCGTGGACGAGGCATCGATGACGACCGTGCCGCCGGAGGTGACGCTTTGGTCGGACGTGGTCGGATCCACGCCGGTCGTCGTGTAGTAGATCGTCGCGCCGGGCGTGACAGCCGTCAGGGTGACGGTCGTCGTCGCGGTGTAGGTGCCCGTTCCGGGGGAGATCCGTGGCGTGCTGGTCTTCCACGCGAAGCCGGCATCGCTGATCGGCGTCGGCACCAGGCGCTGATCCAGCGTGCCGTCGCCGAGCTGGCCGTTCCCGTTGCCGCCCCAGGCCCAGACGACGCCATCGGTGGTGACGGCCAGCGTATGGGTGGCACCACCCGACGCCGCGGCGATGTTCGAGAGCCCGCTGATAGCGGCCGGCGTGCCACGGCTCGTGGTCGTGCCGTCGCCAAGTTGCCCCGAGCCGTTGGCGCCCCACGACCACAGTGAGCCGTCCGAACCAATCGCCAGGGAGTGAGAACCGCCGGCGTCCACGTCAGCGGCATTGGCGATCGCCGTCACCTGCGCCGGAGACAGCACGTACCCGCCGATCGCACCGGTCCCGGCCTGTCCGCTGGTGTTCAGCCCCCAGGCCCAAACGGTACCGTCGGTCTCGAGCGCCAACGAATGGGCACCGCCGCCCGACACTTTTGCCGCCGCAATGGACAATTGAACCGGGCTCAGGCGGTTGGTCTGGGTGCCATCGCCCAGTTCTCCGTCGCCGTTCTTGCCCCAGCCCCAGGCCGTGCCGCCACTGTCGCGCACGAGCACGTCACTCCCGCCGGCCGCCACGGCGGTGACGTTCGTCAGGCCCGGCACCTCCGTCGGCTGGTCGCGCTCGGTGGTGGTTCCGTCCCCAATCTGCCCCGACTCGTTGGCGCCCCATGTCCAGACCGTGCCGTCGCTCTTCAACGCGACGGAAAAGGCCGACCCGGCCGCGATGGCGGTGACACCGCTGAGGCCCGGGACTTGCACGGGCGAGAGGCGATTCGTCGTGGTGCCGTCCCCGAGTTCTCCGCTCAGGTTCGCTCCCCACGCCCAGACGGTGCCGTCGCCGGCCAATGCCAGTGTGTGATTGGCCCCGGCCGCGATCGCGACGATGCCCGTCACGCCATTGACGATGCCGGGAACCGAGCGGTCGGTCTGGGTGCCATCGCCTAAGGCGCCGGTTCCGTTGTAGCCCCAGGTCCACACGGTGCCGTCATTCTTGAGGGCGACCGAATGCTGGCCACCGGCCGCGACGGCCCAATTCGTGTACGGTCCCGTGATCGTGTACGCCGCCGAGACGACATCGCTGGGCGTCCAGCCCGTGATGAATGCCCGTACCTTCAGGGTGTAGTTGCCAGCCACAATGGTGGCGCCGGAAGCGATCGTCGGATCCGATGCCGTCGGATCGATGCCGTTCGTCGTGTAGTGGATTACGGCCCCTGGCGTGTCGTCCGTGATCATGATCGCCTGTCCCGGTGCGTAGCTTCCCGCGCCTGGCGACAGCGTCGGCGCACCCACCCGCACGGTGTATTGGCCGCCGGCCTGGGCGCTCGTCGTCCAGTCCGGGCTGAAGGCCTTGGCGTAGATCGTGACGGTGCCGGTGACCTCGATCGGCGCGCTATACACCGGCGAGGCGGCCGTGGGCGAGGTCCCGTCGGTCGTGTAGCGAATCGTCGCTCCGGCGGCCGCGGACAACGTCACCAACTGGCCATAACCGACTTCCGAGGGGGCCGGATCAAACGTCGGCGCGCTCAGCGTGCCGTAATTGAAGTAGTAGGTGGCGGTCGATGTTGGGCTTGTCGTCCAACCGGTCTTGACGGCGATCGCCTTCAGGGTGGTCTGGGTGCCGATGGCAATCGGTCCGGCATAGAGGGTTGAACCGGTGGTCGGCGTCGACCCGTCCGTCGTGTAGTAGAGCGACGCGCCGCTGACGGAGCTCGAAATGGTGACGTTCTGAGCCGTTGAATAGGTACCGGCGCCTGGCGAGAACGAGGGCGCCGGGATCGTCAACGTGTAGGTGGCACTGTTGATATTCGAGGACGGGGCTCCGGAACTGAACGCCCTGGCCTTGAGCGTCGTGGTTTCCGTGATGACGACTGTCCCGCCGGAAGCCACCGTCGGATCCGACTCCGTTGGATCGACGCCGTCCGTCGTGTAGTGAATGGTCGCACCCGCCGTGGCGCACGTGACGGTGATGTTCAGCGTGGTGGTATAGGAGCCGGCGGCGAGGCTGAAGTTGGGCGTCGCCACGCGCCACGCAAACCCGGGATCGCTGATTTGCGTCGGCGTCAAGCGCTTCGCGTACGTCCCGTCGCCCAACTGGCCGTACGTGTTGTCGCCCCAAGACCAGACGCGTCCGTCGCTCGACACCGCGACTGAATAGTAGGCCCCGGCCGAGACCGACACGACGCTGTCCGGGCCGGCGATCTGGACCGGACTGGTCCGCTGCGTCGTCGTACCATCCCCTAACTGCCCGTCGTTGTTGTAGCCCCACGCCCAGACCGTACCGTCAGACCGCGCAGCCACGGTGTGCGCCCCGCCGCCACGCAGGGCCACGATAGCATCGATCCCGATTGGCACCGGGCTGGTCCGCTGCGTCGTCGTGCCGTCGCCCAGCTGGCCCTGACCGTTGTAGCCCCACGCCCAGAGCGCGCCGACATTGTCCCAGGCCGACGACGTGTGGGATCCGCCGTCGACGCGCACGGCGGAATTCAAGGTACCCGCTTCGACCGGGGACGTTTGAGGGGTCGTTGTCGTTCCGTTGCCGGTTTCGCCGTATTGGTTGTAGCCCCAGACCCAAACCGTGCCATCCGTCTTGACGGCCAACGATTTGTCACCCGCTGCGCCAACCGCGACGGCCGACGTCCCGAGGGCACTGACCTGGACGGGCGTGGTTCGCTCCGTCGTCGTACCATCGCCGAGCTGCCCGTAGCTGTTGCGGCCCCACGTCCAGACGGACCCGTCGCCGCCGAGCGCGACGCCATGGCTGTTGCCGGCGGCGATGGCGACTACATTAGAAAGGCCGCTCACCTGAACCGGCGTCACTCGCTGCGTCGTCGTTCCGTCACCTAACTGACCATAGTTGTTCGCGCCCCACGCCCAGACCGTGCCGTCACTCTTCAGCGCGAGGCTGAAGTTCGTTCCGGCGGCGATCGCGACGATACCCGAAAGCGACGTCACGGCAACGGGAGTGACATGGGACGTGGTCGTGCCATCTCCCAGCTCGCCGTTGCCGTTCGAGCCCCAAGCCCACACGACACCACCGTCTGTGAGCGCGAGGGCGTGGTACGCCCCGGCTGCAATGGTCGGACCTGAGGCAAAGGCCGAGATCGTCGCGACAAGAATGTAACCAGCTGAAGCGATGGAGAGCAGCAGCGTCTTCTTCATAGCCCCCACACTGGCGAGATCTCGGCCGTATCCGCGACAGCCATCGGCGGAACGACGCTTGAATGAAGCAAATGACGGGATCTTCTGGACGCTTGACGCAGTGTGGACGACCAATTAGAGCCGAGCAATCGGAAACGGGTTCCGTTTCGCCGAGGCTTGCGCAGGAATCCGCTTCAAGAAGGAACCCATGCTTCCGGTAACCTGGCGGAAACAGACGCTGGCGGCCGAGCGCGGGCAGGTACGTAAGGAGTGGCTCGATCGGACGATCCGGGAACTGCAGGTGGCCGCGGGTTTCGTGCGGGGGCTCGACCGGGCAGCTGTCCGGGTCGGGTTAGACGCGCGCGCCGCTGCCTTGCCGACACCACGGGGACGGCTCGAACGGATGATCGCGCGGGCGATCCTGATCGAATTTGCCTGCCGGTTCGGCCAGACCTTTCACGCGCGGTTTCACGCAGGCGCCGTTTCGAACTGCCCCTTTCGACCTCTCACGCACGTCGAACATCTCTGGGCTGGCGGTGAGACCGACCACGTCCGCGAGGCATTCCAGCGGTGGATCCGAAGGTTCTTTGACGACCTGGAGGACCACCATCCTCCGTCCGTGGCGGAGCGGGCGGCCCAGCTCATCAACGAAGACATGCGACGTCCGTGGAGCCTCCGGACATTGGCCGCCGCCGTGGGGGTCTCGCCCTTCCGGCTGGAACGTGTATTTGTGAAGCAGTACGGGATCTCTCCCAGAGTGTTCCTGAGAGGATGCCGCCTCGCGAGCGCCCTCAGTCAGCTTGCAGCTGGCGCGAAGGTCGAAGCCGTGGCGTTACAAGTGGGCTATCGAAGCAAGAAGAACTTCTATCACGCGCTCCGCCAATCGACGGGATTGACACCGGCGGCCGTTCGCAGGCTGCCGACCGACAAGCTCCATGAATTGTTATGGGCGGCCGGCTTTCCCGATAGCGGAGAAGGACGAACGCCCGCAACATAGCGCCGTCTCTCCGCAGCCCGGTCGGCCACTGACAAGCCTGGCGGCGGGAACGGGCGCCTTCCGCCTCCATAATCCCTCCAAGAACCGGGAGTACCCGGGAGGATTGGCGAGCACTCGGGAGCACTCGCGAACCGGCTGGAAGTGGCGAGAAATCAACGGCTTGTGTCAGAAGTGGCGCGCTCCCAGCCAGTTACAGAAACACGCTCAGGCCGATTCGACTCCCGCCGCCTCCACCAACCTTCGCTCGCCCGCAGCCGTGAGCGAGCTACGGTTGGCAGGCCCCGCGACGGTTGCCCCGCTGCAGCGCGCAGCGCGAAGGTGGGCCCTCATGGCCTCCGCGTTGCGTTCCCGCCGCCTCCGACGCCCCGGACTGCCACCAGCGACCTCGTCTCCCCTACAAGTGTCAGTCCACCTACTTCATGATGGTCTTGGCCACTCGCTCAGCCCGAGCGACGATGAGCGCGGCGTAATCGTTCAGTGCGGAGGCGTCGAGAACGCCCAGCACAGGATTGTCTCGAAGCGACGGCGCCTTGGTGGCCACGGCGTCAGACAGTTCTCTCACTCGACGACGCACGAATGAGGCTGGCAAACCGATGTCCTCGGCAAACGCCGACCACGTCGTCGGGCCCATCTCCTCTAGCGTTGCGCGCTTCGCAATCTTCATGGCGAGATTTGGCGACAGGTCCGGGTATGCGACCGTCGAAAGAAGGTCGTAGAAGGGCGCGAGGCTGGCGCCCGTCGCCTCGTACAGCAGGCTGAAGTTCTTGCCATGGGCATCGGCGTTGCCAACGATCAGGTTGAAGATGGCGGCGTCGAGGAAGGCCAGCAACGCAACCGCCGGAACCATCGCCGCTCGACGGAGCAAATCGAAGCTGGCCCTGAACGTGGGGCCGCCCTCAGCAGCGTATTTCCGTTCCGGCGGAATGCCAAGCGCCTGGCAGAAGTCCTCCTGATGCAGCCGGTGCGCCTGCCCGCTCGCGTCGAATCGACGGTCATAGCGGGTGACGAGCAGGTATGGTCGTCCCCCTGCTGTGCGGGCGGTCACGGGTGCCACCGACAGACCGACCGCGGCGGCCAGCGTCATCACCAGCGCTTCGTTCTCGGTCGTGTGCGGCAATTGCGCGATGGCCGGCTTCAGTATGTGTGTCGTCGGCTGTCCCGGCGCCGGCAGCGCCACGCGGTCGTCGACGAGGACGACCGGCAACTTCGTCTGCGCGCCGGCGAGCGAGAGCCGCAATCCCTCGCGACCGGCGAGCAGCGGACGCTTCGGGAGCGTGTCCAGCAGGCTAATCAGTTCCTCGTCGCCGAGCGGCCGGGGCGCACCCGTCGACTCGGGTCTTGGCGGCACCTCGCCTTCCGGCCAGAGGGACAGGGCGCCCGCGACATCGCCACCGAGCGCTTCAAGGAAGGCGAAGTCGTTGCCCTTTGAGATGCCAAGGGCTGCGGCGATCGCGTCGCGTTGGGACTCCTCTGGCAGAAGTCCGGCGAAGAATGGGCGGCACTGGCGCTGTTTGAAGGGCTTCTCCTGTTTGGGCAGCGAGAACGAGATGGCAGGGCGGGAGGCATCCTCCAGCCACTCGGGCGCGTAGGTGAACCCCATCTCGCCGTGCTGATTCACCAGCAGCGTTCCGACGACGGCCGCGTCCCACCAGACCGAGAGCCTCCGCGTCACGAATCACGTCCTGAGGGCGGCCTGATCTCCAGGCGGCAACCGAGCGCGTTCAGAACGGCCAGCACCTTGGCGAGTCGCACCGTGGGTTTCCCACGCTCCAGCTCGACGAGGAAACGCAGGCCGACCCCAGCCGCCGCAGCCAGTTGGTCCTGCCGCAGCCCCCGGGCGAGACGGACTTTCCGCACGAGGTCGCCGATCTCTTCAACAGTCATGATGACATTCCCGATCGGGAACATCATTGTCGATTCGAGGTCAGATGTCCAGCCAATTTCCCGACCGGGAATATTGAGCGTTGATCGCCAGCCAAAGGCTGCCACTTTACCGATCGGGAAAGTCTACGCACTGGCCATGACTGGGTCGCTTGCGACTGGCGCGAAGGTCGAAGCCGTGGCGTGACAGGTGGGCTATCGAAGTAAGAAGAACATCCCGGTAGCGCGGTCTCTCACCGGACCGTCCACCCCATTCGCGTCAGCGTCTCTCCAGGAACCCTCGCCCTTCGAAGATCGCCGGCATCGCCTTGTCGATTCGCGCCACACGCGTCGCCGACTGCCGGGCCGCGGCAAAGTGGTACAGGTAACTTCGCTGCCGCCCCGGCGTCAGCGCCTTGAAGGCGCGCTCGAAGCGCGGGTCCCGTCGGAACCGATCCCTCAGTTCCGCGGGAACCGGCACATCGGAGGTCTTCTTCGGCTCCATCCGCAGCCCGGCCTTCTCGACGGCGATCGCCTCTCGCACGTAAGCCTTGATGGTCGCCGCCTTCGCTGCGATGTCCTTCGCGGTCGTGAACTTCATCACGCGCCCGGCGTGCACCCGGCCGAGCTGCACCAGCACCTTCCTGCGGTCCTTCAGCAGGGCGCCCTGAAAGAAGCCCAGCGCGAAGTACTCCTTGAAGCCCTGCAGGATGACGATGTTCTTCCCATCCACCGTGTAGGTGGGCTTGCCCCACTTGCACTCTTCCTTCATCGCCAGGCCGGCGAGCACCCGCCGCATCTCCGCGATCTCCGCCTTCCACCGGTCCCGATACGCCATCTCCATGCCGGCACCAGCCTCCACAATTACCTGGGACGTCGCCTCGGCATCCGCCACCGCGGGCGACTCTACGGGTTGATCGGCAGCAGCCCCTTGTCCACCAGCACGGGCGGCCGCCGGAGGTGCGTGGCCTGCTCGAAGGCATAAGCCCACCCCAGCAGATCGCCGTCGTGCCAGCGGCGCGTCGAGATCTCGAGCCCGAACGGCAGCCCGCTCGGATAGAAGCCGGCCGGCACCACCACCGCCGGGACGCCAATCATGTTCACCCAGCTCGTGTCGCTGTGCGGACCGCCGCTCAGCTTGCCGTCCTGCGGCATGGTCTCGTCGGGCGGCGGCATCTGGATGGCCGGATACACGTAGCCGTCGAGATGCATCCGGTCGAGCGTCTCGTCGTACAACGCGAGCGCCTGCCGCCGCGGCTTCAGCACGTCGGCCTCGGCCGCGGGGCTGCCTTCGAACCGCGCCTGCGCCACCCGGTACCGCGCCTCGCCCGCGTCGGCCCCCCCATGATGACGGGCGGCAGCGGCGAACCGACCGCCCGCTCGTAGGCTTCGGCCGACTGGTACTGCGCCGGCCCATAGTGGGCGAGGAAGTTCTCGGTCCCCTCACGGATGAACGGCAGCGTGAACACGCGCGACACGGTCTCGGCAAAGCGGTCGGGCAGAATCGCATCGTCGAACACCACCGTCGCCCCCGCCGCCCGCAGCGCTTCGACCGCCTTCATGAAGGCCGCCCGCGTCTCCGGCCGCAGCGCAATCCGCGCGTCCTTCCGCGCCGCCGCCGCCGCCGCAGCGGAGGCATCGGCCGGAATCCCCTGGAAGGGGATCCCTGCACCGGCCAGGATGAAGGCCGGCACGCCGAACCGCCTCCCTTTCAGCGCATCGCGCTTCAGGTACTGCGTGTACGGTCCCGGTTGGGCCTTCTTCGCCGATCCCGCCGTGGCCGGGTCCATCGGATCCTCGCCCGCCATCACGGTCAGCGCGATGGCGGCGTCGGTGACGTCGCGCGCAATCGGCCCGGTGTTGTCGAGCTGCCAGTCGAGCGGCGCAATGCCGGCAATGCTGACCAATCCCCGCGTCGGGAAGACACCAACCACGGCGCTCGTGGCGGCCGGCATCCGGATCGAATTGCCCGTATCCGTGCCGGTGCCGAGCATGGCCATGTTCGCCGTCACCGTCGTCACCGTGCCACCCGACGATCCACCCGGGCTGAACCGGACGTCGTACGCGTTGCCCGTGCGCCCGTACGCGGTGCTCCGGTTCGTGTCGCTGGCCGCGAAGTCGGGCATGTTGGTCTTGCCGAGGATCACCGCTCCGGCGGCGCGCAGCTTCGCGACGACGGTGGCGTCCCGCGGCGCGATCAGTGCGTGACCCGGGATCGTGTAGCCCTTCCAGCCGTCGCTCGTGACGAGCCCGCGGACGCTGGTGTTCTCCTTGATCACGATCGGCACGCCCCACAGGGCACCGCGCGTACCCTCGCTGCCGCCGGCCTTCGCATCGGCGTCTTCCCGGGCCGCCGTTGCGAGCGCCCCTTGGGTGTCGAGGTCTTCGATCGCACCATAGATCCCGTTGTACCGATGGATCCGTGCGATGTACCAGGTGACCACCTGGGTCACCGTGTACTTGTGGTCGCGGTACAGCTGCTCCAGTTGCGGAACGGTGACCTCCATCAGGTCCCGGTCCATCGATGCCCGTTGCGGCGCCTGCGCCTGCGGTGACACGGTCGCGAGCATCAGGCCGAACAAGGCAATCCAGCTGGTCGTGCGGACAAAGGTCGGCATGGTGAACGGCATCATACACCTGCCACCCGAGGCGGGTGCCCTCACACCGATGTCGCCGCCCGGGTATATGCTGATCGTCCGCGGATGGCGGAGGAACGGACATGACCCGATGAGCACAGCACCGCAGCCCGAACGGATCGGATTCGTCGGCGCCGGCAAGGTCGCCCAGACGCTGGCCGCGGCGTTCGCGAACGCCGGATGGACGGTCGCAGCGGCCAGCAGCCGCCGCGCCGACAATCTGGACGCGCTGTTGCAGCGCGTCCCCGGCGCGCGCGGCGCGACCGACGCCCAGGCGGTAGTCGACGCCTGCACGCTCGTCTTCCTGACGGTGACCGACGATGAGATCGGGCGGGTGTGCGAGGGACTGACGTGGCGGCGCGGCGTGGCGGTGGTGCACTGTTCCGGCGCGACCGAGCTCGAGGCGCTCGCCAGCGCCAGGATCAGTGGGGCGGCCGTCGGCGGCTTCCATCCCATTCAGATGTTCGCCAACCCGGATGTCGCGCTGCGCGGCCTCCCCGGCTGCACGGTCGGCATCGAGGCGGAGCCGCCGCTGCGGGGTACGCTCGAGTCGCTCGCCCGCAGCATCGGCTGCACGCCGTTCGCGCTGCCGCCCGGCGCACGGGCGGCCTATCATGCGTCCGGCTACTATGCCGGGCCGTTCCTGATCGCCCTGCTCGAGGAGAGCGTGAAGCTCTGGCAGCGCTTCGGTGCCGACGAGGCGCAGGCGCTGCGCGCGCTGGCGCCGCTCGTGCGCGGCACGCTCGATGCCGTGATGGATGGCGGCCTCGCGCGCGGGATGGGCGGGTGCGTCGCGCGCGGCGACGTGGGGACCGTCCGCCGCCATCTCGACGCGCTCGACCGGGAAGATCCGGACGCCGGGGCGCTGTACCGGGAGCTGGCGCGCCGGACCATCCCGCTGGGGCTGGAGCGCGGCACCCTGAGCCCCGAGCGCGCCCGCGAGATCGAAACGCTGCTCTCGTGACCACGTAACCGTCCGCACAACTTCCGCCGCCCGACTCTCGTCTAACGGGCCATGCGGCGATTTCGTCCCCTCGTGGCCTGCCTGGCGCTGCTCGCGCTCCCGACCCTCCCGGCCTTCGCACAGTCGAGTCTGCGCAGTGCGACCATCCGGATCCGGCCCGCCGCCGGTCCCATCACGATCGACGGCGATCTCTCGGACCCGGGCTGGCGCGGCGCCACGCGCGTCGATCACTGGTACGAGATCAACCCCGGCAACGACGTCCTGCCGCCGGTCGGCAACGTCGGGTACGTCACCTACGACCGGCACTACCTGTACGTCGGGCTGCGGTTCGCCGATCCCGATCCGGCCGGCATCCAGGCTCCGCTCGGCGATCACGATCACCTCGACAGCAGCAACACCGATTTCGGCGGCGTGATCATCGACGCCCAGGATACCGGCCGGACGGCCACCGAGTTCTTCGTCAGCGCCAGCAACGTCCAGTACGACGCCGTCACCGACGATCAGTCCGGCGAGGACTCGTCGCCGGACTTCTTCTGGGAATCCGCCACCCGGATCGGGAAGCACGGCTGGACGCTCGAGATGCGGATCCCCTTCAGCTCGCTGCGCTATCGCAGCGCCGATCCGCAGACCTGGGGCATCATGCTGTGGCGCAACTACCCGCACGGCTTCCGCTACCAGTTTTCGAGCGCGCGGGTGCCGCAAGGGAACAACTGCTTCATCTGCTACGAGAACAGGCTGACCGGGCTCACCGGCCTGCCGCAGGGCGGTCACGTCGTGCTCGCGCCGTACGTGAGCACGACCGACACCGCCACGGCACACGACGGCACGCCTGGCGCCGGCCTGGCGCCGGGCGTCTTCGCCCCGCGGGGCGGCTTCGACCTGAAGTTCACGCCGGACGCCGACAACGCGATCGACGCGACCATCAAGCCCGATTTCTCGCAGATCGAGTCGGACACCGCGCAGATTTCGGCCAACGAGCGCTTCGCGCTCTCCTACCCGGAGAAGCGGCCCTTCTTTCTCGAGGGGGTCGACCTGCTGGCCACGCCGCTGCAGGCCGTCTACACGCGGACGATCACCGACCCGCTCTGGGGCGGACGCGTCACCGGCAAGGTGGCCGGAACGAGGTACACGGCCCTCGTCACGGAGGACGCCGGCGGCGGCAGCGTGATCATTCCCGGGCCGAACGGCTCGTCCACCGCCCCGCAGGACTTCCGATCGACGGTCTTCGTCGCCCGCGCCAAGCGGGATCTCGGCCTGTCCAGCATCGGTGCGCTCGTCGTCGATCGTGAAGACAGCACGGGCGGTGGACACAACCGGGTCTTCGGCCCCGACCTGGCGTGGCGACCGTCGGGCCACGATCTGGTGACCGGCCAGTGGCTGGTGGCCGAGACGCAGACGCCGGATCGCCCCGATCTCTCCACGGCCTGGATGGGCCAGTCGCTGAGCGGGGCTGCCGGTCTCGCCTCGTGGAGCCACAACACGACGCACACCGACTGGTTCGGCCAGTACACCGACATCACCAGCGGCTTCCGGGCCGACACCGGCTTCATGCCGCAGGTCGGCTACCGCGACGCGCAGGCGTCGGCCGGCTGGACGGTGCGGCCGGACGGTCCGGTCTCGCGCGAGCGGACGTTCCTGAGCACCGACTACCAGACCGACCGCTCCGGGGCGCTGCTCACGAGCCGCCTGGCGCCGGGCATCAATTTCGACACGCGGCGGAGCGGCTCCGTGCAGCTCCAGTACGTCAACGAGCGCGATCGCGCGGGCGACCTGATCCTCAGCCGGCAGCAGCTGGCCTACAGCGCCCAGGTGAGCCCCTCACGCACCTTCAAGAGCTTCGGCGTGAACGGCACCGTGGGGCAGGACATCGACTTCCTGGAGGCGCGGCCGGCGCGCGGGACGACGGTCAACCTCAGCGCGACGCTTCAGCCGACCGAGCGCCTCGAGGTCTCGCTCGTCCAGGACATCCGGCTCCTCGGCCTGCGCACGCCGCAGCCGGCCGGCGGGCACCTGCTGACCGAAGAGATCTCCCGCCTCGAGAGCTTCTACTTCTTCACGCCGCGGCTCTTCGTCCGCCTGATCGGGCAGTACGTCGCCACCAGGCTCAACCCGCGGCTCTATCCATCGGGCGTCGCCGCGCGTTCGGCCGCGTTCGACGGATCCGCCCTCCTCGCCTACAAGATCAACTGGCAGTCGGTGATGTACTTCGGCTACGGCGACGACCGCGGGCTGTCACCACGCGATCAGCTGGCCGCGCTCGATCGCCAGTTCTTCGTCAAGCTGTCGTACGCGTTTCAGCGGTAGCTGAAGGAACTCGCCCCACCGTACTGCTGCGACAGGCTGGTCAGCGTGCGGCCCTGGCTGGTGAGACTCGAGACCGTGGAGTCCGCGGCCAGAGACTGCTGCTGCAGGAGCTGCTGTTCCAGCGCCAGCTGATTCTGCAGGCTGGCGATCTGGCCGTTCAAGGACTGCAGGTCCGGCGAGGCCGGTGTCTGCGGGGTGGCGGCCAGGCCGCCGGCGGCGACGTAGCTGTCGATCGTCGCCGTGATGGTCGAGAAGACGCCGCCGCTGCCGCCGGGTCCGGAGAACAGATTCTGGATATCGGTCAGCGACGTCGAGGCCACGGCGCTGTCGAACGCGCCGCTGTCGAACGTCAGATTGCCCGAGGCATCGACACCGATCCCCACCTGCGCGAGCGACGGATACGTGCCGTCGGTGGCACTGGTCCCGGCCAGCTGGCTGTTCAGCGCGGCCATCAGGCTGCCGAGCAGGCCGCTGCTGGTACTGCTGGTCAAGCCCCCGCTCAGCGAGGCCGCCGGCTGCGACTGCGCGAGCGTGCGGAGGTTGTTGTAGGCCGTGACGAAGTTCTGCACGAGGGTGGCGGCGTCCGGCGCCTCGACGGCCGTCGTCAGCGTCATCGCCGCACTCGCGCCCGCCTGCAACAACGTCAGCGTGGCACCCGGAATCACCGAGCCGATGGTGTTGGTCGCGCTCGTGGTGGTCACGCCGTCGACGGTCACCGACGCGTCCGTGGCGTCCTGGGTGTTCGCGCCGAACGTGATGCCGGCACCGCCCGTCAGGTCGTTCGTGATCGTGAAGGCGTTGGCGGCGCCGGTCCGATTGCCGGTCAGCACCAGCGAGTACTGGCCGGCCGACGACGGTGCCACGGATGCCGTCACGCCGATGTCAGCCGTGCCGTTGATCGCGTCCGCCAGCCCCTGCAGCGTCGTGCTGCCGCTCACGTTCACCGATACACCGCCGATCGTCAGCGAACCGCCGCTGGCGACGGTCGTCGCGTTCGAGTCGGTGTACGTCGAGCTCGACGACGTGATCTGCGCCTGCGCCAGCGAGTTGACCACCACGCTGTAGTACGCGTCCTGAGGCGGCGCGACACTGACCGAGAGCGCGACGGCGCCAGGAGCCGTGTTGGTCGCCCCGGTGCCGGTCAGCGAGCCGGCCGCGCCGAGGTCGCCCGCCGCCGTCTGCAGCGCCGCCACGTCCGCGGCCAGCGTGGCCCCATAACCGCTCGCAGGCTGATCGGGCAGCTGCACCTGCAGGCTCGCCGGCGGCGCGGAGGCGTACTGCGTCAACGCGGCGACGATGGCGCCGAGGTCAGCGGCACTGATCGGTGTGCTCATGGGCGGACTCCTGCCTCTGATCTGCCTGCTGAATTGCAATTTGGTCACCACCGGGCTCGCGGCCGCGACAGCCGTCTCAAGCCCTTGACTGCAAATGGATTATGGACGTTGGTCGAAAGAGGCGACGCGGCAGCGGCGGGCCGGGGGGGTGTGCGGTACGGTGCGGGCCGGACGGAGGGATCGGGCACTAAGTCACGAACGATCAGTGGCTTACGGCATCGTCTGACGGCTGAGCCGCGGGGGCACGCGCACAACGCGGTGCGGCGTGCCACGGCGCCTTCCTACGCCGGCGGTCCGGCGAGTCGGAAGATCACACCGGCCCACGATGTCCCGCCTCCGAGCGTCGTTCCGTAGAAGGAGCCGTCACTCGCCCGGATCAGGCCCGACGTGCTCGGGTAGGCGCCGTCGGCCGTCCCCTGGAATGCATGCAGCGTGGTCAGCGTGCCGCGCCCATCGATCCGGAAGACGGTGCCGAACCCGCCTGCGCCACCCGCGTTCGTCGTGCCGTAGAACGCGCCGTCGGCACCCGGCATGAGACGCGCGAACGGATTGGCGCCATCGCTCGCGCCGCTGAAGGCGTGCAGCTTCGTGAGCGTCCCGCTCGTATCAATCGTGAAGACGACGCCGAACCCCGAGCCACCACCAACCGTCGTGCCGTAGAACAGACCGTTGGCCGCCTGGACCAGATTGGACGACGGCTGCATGCCGTCAGCGGCGCTGAAGGTGTGCAGGGTGGTGAACCGGCCGCTCGCGTCGATCCTGAAGAAGGTGCCGTACCCCTCGCCGCCGTAGGCCGTCGTCCCGTAGAACAGGCCGTCACGGGCCTGGATCAAACCGGCGTACGGCTGGTCGCCGTCGGCACCACCCTTGAACGCGTGCAACACGGTGACGCGGCCGCTCGCGTCCATCTTGTAGACCGTGCCGAACCCGAGCCCGCCGTCGACCGTGGTCCCATAGAGCGTCCCGTCACGGGCCTCCGTCAGTCCAGCATACGGATCGGCGCCGTCGGGCTGATCGCGAAACGCGTGCAGCGTGGTGAGCCGGCCGTTCGCATCGATCCTGAAGATGGTGCCGGACCCGCCGGCGCCGCCGCCCTGCGTCGTGCCGTAGAACGCGCCGCCGACCTGGATGAGACCGGCGTACGGGTTGGCGCCATCCGACTGGCCGTGGAACACGTGCAGCGTGGTCAGCCGGCCGCTCGCGTCCATCTTGAAGAGGGTGCCGAACCCGATCCCGCCATGGGCCGTCGTGCCGTAGAAGGCGCCGTTGCTCGCCTGGATCAGGCCGGCCGCCGGCGTCCCCCCGTCCGCCCCTCCCGTGAAGTTCCGGATGTCCACGAGATGGCGAGCCTGCGCGACGGCGACCTGGCCGGCGGCGCCAGCCAGGAGCATGCCGAGAACACACAGGCCGACACCCAGCCGATTCACGCTCATGGGCCCTCCACACGGTTCATTGCTGAGCCAACTTTACCTTGGACCTTCGTTCCGGTCGATGGTGGCGCGCCGGAAGGCGTTTTCTGCGGGAATCCGATCGTTTTGAATCACTCCAAGATTTGATATGCTCTAGCACATGTCCTCCGACCCCGCCGAACTCCTGCGGCAGCGCGGCATCCAGGTCACCGCCCAACGGCTCGCCGTGCTGCGGGCCGTCGCGGCTCAGCCGCACAGCACGGCCGACGGGTTGGCCGATGCGGTGAGGGCCGAGATCGGCGCCATCTCGCTGCAGTCGGTGTACGACGCGCTGGGGGTGCTGGTGGCCGAAGGGCTGATCCGGCGCATTCAACCGGCCGGCTCCCCCGCTCGCTTCGAGGACCGGGTCGGCGACAACCACCATCACCTGATCTGCCGCGTCTGCGGCCGCATGGTCGACGTCGACTGCGCGGTCGGCGCCGCGCCGTGTCTGACGGCGGCCGACGATCGGGGCTACGAGATCGACGAGGCCGAGGTCATCTACTGGGGTCGCTGCCCGGACTGCGCGTCCCGGGCGCGCACCTGAACTCACATCACTTCACCGAGAAGAGAGGATCACATGGACGGCGAGAGCAAGTGCCCGGTCGGCACGCACACCCACGCGGGCCCGACGAACCAGGACTGGTGGCCCAATCGGCTGAATCTGAAGCCGCTGCGCCAGAACCATCCGGCGTCCGACCCGATGGATCGGTCGTTCGACTACGCGAAGGAATTCAAGAGCCTCGATCTCGGGGCGTTGAAGAAGGACGTCCTCAAGGTCCTGACGACGTCCCAGGAATGGTGGCCGGCCGACTTCGGCCACTACGGCGGGCTGATGATCCGCATGGCGTGGCACGGGGCTGGGACCTACCGCATCCACGACGGCCGCGGCGGCGCGGGCGCCGGCATGCAGCGTTTCGCGCCGCTCAACAGCTGGCCCGACAACGCGAACCTCGACAAGGCGCGGCGGCTGCTCTGGCCGGTCAAGCAGAAGTACGGGAAGAAGATCTCGTGGGCCGACCTGATGATCTTCGCGGGCAACGTCGCGCTCGAGTCGATGGGGTTCAAGACGTTCGGCTTCGGCGGCGGGCGCGCGGACGTGTGGGAGCCCGACGAGGCCTACTGGGGCACCGAGGAGACCTGGCTCGCCGACAAGCGCTACAGCGGTGATCGCGACCTGGCGAATCCGCTCGCGGCCGTCCAGATGGGTCTCATCTACGTGAATCCCGAGGGGCCCAACGGCAATCCGGATCCGATCGCCGCGGCGCGCGACATCCGCGAGACGTTCCGCCGCATGGCGATGAACGACGAGGAGACGGTGGCGCTCATCGCTGGCGGCCACTCGTTCGGCAAGACGCACGGCGCGGGTCCCGCGGACAACGTCGGTCCGGAGCCCGAGGCGGCAGCGCTCGAGGAGCAGGGACTCGGCTGGAAGAGCCGCTACAAGAGCGGCAAGGGAGCCGACGCGATCACCAGCGGCCTCGAGGTCACCTGGAGCAACACGCCGACGAAGTGGAGCAACAGCTTCTTCGAGAACCTGTTCGGCTACGAGTGGGAGCTGACCAAGAGCCCGGCCGGCGCCAATCAATGGGTCGCCAAGGGCGGCGCGGGGACCATCCCGGACGCCCACGACAAGACCAAGACGCACGCGCCCACCATGCTGACCACGGACCTGTCCCTGCGCTTCGACCCCGCCTACGAGAAGATCTCGCGGCGCTTCCTGGAGCACCCGGACCAGTTCGCGGACGCCTTCGCCCGCGCCTGGTTCAAGCTCACCCACCGCGACATGGGACCGATTGTTCGTTATCTCGGCCCTCTGGTTCCCAAAGAGCAGATGCCGTGGCAGGATCCCATCCCGGCGCTGAATCATCCGGTGATCAATGATCAGGAGGTCGCGGCGCTAAAGGCGAAAATACTGGCGTCTGGGGTGACGGTTTCTCAACTCGTCTCCACGGCGTGGGCATCGGCTTCGACATTCCGCGGCTCCGACAAGCGCGGCGGGGCCA
>JAGWRA010000143.1 GCA_028876655.1 Acidobacteriota bacterium
CCCGCGGCGGCAGCCGGCCGGCCTCGAGGCGGGCCACGCGGCCGTCCGGCGTGCGGCCGGCGAGCGCGGCCGCGCCGTCGAGCCGCAGGACGACGTTGCCGCCTTCCTGGAAGGCGCTGAACAGCAGGCGCGGTTGCTGCCAGGCCACCGAAATCGCCGCGCTGAGCGGCGTCAGCCCCGTCACGCCGGTCTGCAGGTCCGTCAGCTGCGTCAGGCGGCCGCCGGCAAGCTGCACGCGATAGACGTTGCTGACACCGTCGCGGTCGGACACGAACAGCACGCTGCGGCCGTCGGCCGACCATTGCGGATCGATGCTCTTGCCGGCGGCGAAGGTCGGCAGCGGTGTGACGCGGCTGGTGGCCACGTCCACCAACGCCAGCTCGTAGCGCCCGAAATCGAGGTCCTCGAGCCGCGACGACCCGCGGTCGGTCACGAAGGCGATCGTCCGCCCGTCGGGCGACCAGGCCGGTTCCACCGCGCCGAACGGATCGTGCGTGAGCCGGCGCAGCCGGCGGTCGGCCAGCGTGTACAGGTACAGGTTCGACACGCCATCGGCCATCGCGGCAAAGGCGATCGTCCCGCCGTCGGGCGACCAGGCGGGCCCGAGAATCGACCCGAGCGAGGGAAACGGAATCCGTTCCTCGACCCGGTTCCGATCGATGTCGATGATCACCAGCTCCGGCTCGCCGTGCTGCACGTCGGCGAGCACCACGTGGCGGTTGTCGGGCGCCCACGATCCGGCCGACGCCGCCGACTCGCGGCTCGAGATCCGGGGGTCGAGTGACAGGCTCGTCAGCCGCCGCAGCCGCTTCCCCGTCGTGGCGTCGCCCAGGTAGAGGTCGACCGAGAGCGGCGATCGCCGCGACAGGTAGACGAAGCGCCGGCCGTCCGGACTGATCGACGGCGACACCGAGAGGCCGGGCTCCGCGCCGTCGGGCTCGACGAGCAGGCGCCGATAGGCGCCGACCGGCTCGGTGGCCTGGAGGATCGGCTCCTCCTGCGCGCGGAGCGCCTGCTGCCAGTCGGCCACGAGGTGACCGGGCGTCAGGTTCAGCTCGCGCTCGAGCGCCCCCCGCACGTCGCCCGACGCGGCCGCCGTCCGCAGCAGGTCACCGACGACCTCGTCACCCCACCGGCCGGCGACGTAGGCCCAGAAGGCCTCGCCCCAGCGCGACGGCGAGAAGGCGCGGCGGCCGAGATCCGACAGGTCCGGCAGCGCGGTACGGGCCACGGCGTCGCGCACCCACATGGCGGTGTCCGGATCGACGGGACCGTGAGACAGGTACTCGGCCATGCCGTCGATGAACCAGCGCGGCAGGCGCGAGGCGCCGGGCGCGCCGCCGGCCCAGCTGTGCCGGCGCGTCATGTCGAACTGGAACGCATGGACGAGCTAGTGGCCGATGGCGCGGTTGGTCTCGCGCAGCGTCACGTCGAGCGGCAGCGCGATCCGCCGGCGGACGATGCCGGTCACGCCGCCCTCGTCGTCCACCAGATCGCCGGGCGCGACGCTGGTCTGCTCGAAGTCGCTGCGATCGGCGTACAGGACGATCGCCAGCCGCTCGGGGGGATGGTGCTCGAAGACGCGGGAGAGGATGGCGTACCAGCGCTCGGCCATCCGGCCGACGAGCCGGGCGGCCGGCTCTTCGCGCGGGTAGTAGCAGATCTCGAAGTGCGGCGTCCGGAGGATGCGATAGGTGAACGCGTGGTACCGGACGTGGTTGCGGCCGAAGTACTGCGCCCACGCGGCCTGCGCGCCACCGAGCAGGAGGATGACGGTGGCGAGGGCGGCCAGCACCGGCCGGCGGCGCCGGCGCCCCGGCCGCAGCCGGTTGCGCGGGCGCGCGCGCCATGTCACACTGGCCCGCGACGCCTTGGCTGCCACCGATTCCTCCCCCGATCCCGGTCTCGACCTCGTCACGCGTCTGCCCCGGCGGATGCAACTCGACGAACGCTGGATGATCCGCCGGCCGCGCGGCTTCACCTGGTGGGGCCACACCCTCGCGCAACGCGTCTGGCTCGACGCCGTCGAGGACTATCATGGCACGCCGATCGCGCGGCTTCACGTCGAAACCGACGTCCTGCGCGGCGTGCCCGACGAGGCTGCCGCGATCGCCGCGCTCGTGCCGCTGAACCGGGCCGCCAGCCTCAGCAGCCTCGCGGTCGACGCCGACGGCCGCATCCGCCTCCATGCGTCGATCGCCGTGACGCCCGACAATGCGACGCTGGCCGGATCGCTGGCCCAGCATGCGCTGGCCATCCAGGCGGCCGACGCCCACATCAAGGCGGCGCCGCTCGCCGCGCACCTCGGTGCGCAGGTCGCACGGTCGGCGCATCCGTCACACGGTCCGCGGGCCGAGCCCGACGACCTGCTGGACGCCATCGCCTTCTACGCCGACAAGGGCGCCGGCCCCTCGCCGTTCGCCGACGTCGACTTCCGCGCCGTGGCGCTGATGCAGCCGCGCCCGTGGGTGCTGGCCCGCACGACCGGCGACGGGCTCGAGGCCGAGCTGCCGTTCCTCGGCAGCAAGCCCTCCATCCTCGATGGAACCGGCGCGGCGGCGCCCGAGACCGCGCTGCTGCAGGTGCAGACGTCCGTCCGCCACGCCCAGCTCGGCGCCGGCCTGCTGCTCCGGCTGGCGCTGCCGGTCCGTACCGGCGTCGGTGTCGCCAATCAGCTGAACCTCGCGGAAACCGTCCGCCCCGAGGGCCATCAGCTCGGCGCCTGGACCATCGATCAGCAGAACCTCGCCTGCTACACGTTCGTCCCGGCCGTCGCCTTCGCCGAGGGGCTCGTCGAAACCCTCATCTGGCACGTTGCCGCCCGCGCGCTGTGGGCACGAGGGCAGGTGTTCCCCGCTACCCCGCCGGCGCGTTGAGCAGGGCGACCAGCTGCTGCACGGCCGCCAGCAGCCCGCCGCTCGGCGGGTCCAGCGACGCCTGGTCGTTCTGGATCCCCTGCAGCTGCGCGATCGCGTCGTGCAGGACGGCGGGCATCGGCTGGCCGCTGCTCCAGTGCGAGAGCGCGTCGTTCAGCGTCCCGAGATTGTTCGACAGCCGGCCGATCACCGCCGTGTAGCGCGCGTGGCGGTCCTGGCCGTACATGTGCGACTGCCAGGCGTCGTGCTCGGCCCGCTGCAGGTTCGCCACCGCCTGCGACAACGCCCCCTGCTGGACCAGCGCCGCGCGGTACGTCTTCGGCGCGCAGGCGCCCAGCAGACCGGCCATCGCGACCACCGCCACGGCCGCCAGCAGGCGCCGGGCGTACCGGGTCCGATCCCTCGACCCGCAACCCTCCTCGTGTGCCTGTCCGATTGTGAACATCGTTCTCCAAGCCTCCGCGTTCCATGGGTGGGACTCTCCACGATTGTACCGCGCCCGGCGCAGCGTCCAGCGACGCGGGCTGTCGCGAATCGCGGCGCCGGCGCTCGATCGCGGCGGCGGTCCGGCACGGCCGTGCTGCAGCCGCCGCCCGATCTGGCGGATAATCGCCGGATGGGAACGACGACGGAACGCCAGCTCTTCATCACCCGCTTCACGAGGAACGAGATCCGATGACGATAGCGACAGTGCTTCGTACGACGATTGCAGCGGCGGCCATTGCGGCGGCACCGGCGGCGGTCCTGGCCCAGCCGGCCACCAGCGCGCACCCCGACGTCCTGCAGAACCTGAAGATCCGGAACCTCGGCCCGGCCCGGGCCGGCGGCCGCGTGTCGGCCGTGGCCGGCATTCCGGGCAACCCGAACGTCTACTACGTCGGATCGGCCGGCGGCGGCATCTTCAAGACCGTCGACGGCGGCGCCACCTGGAAGGCGATCTTCACCGACGAGGCCACCTCATCGATTGGCGCGCTGGCCGTGGCCCCCTCGAACCCGCAGGTCGTCTGGGTCGGCACCGGCGAAGGGAACATCCGCAACGACATCACCGACGGGCACGGCGTCTACCGATCGACCGACGGCGGCCAGTCGTGGCAGTTCGTGGGGCTGAAGGACGCCGGTCAGATTTCGACCATCGTCATCAACCCGCACGACGCCGACAACGTGTTCGTGGCCGTGATCGGTCACGCCTGGGCGCCGAACGCCGAGCGCGGCGTCTTCCGGACGACCGACGGCGGCAAGACCTGGCAGAAGGTGCTGTTCGTCAACGACCAGACCGGCGCCTCCGACCTCGTCATGTCGCCTGGCAATCCGATGGTGCTCTTCGCGGGGATGTGGCAGGTGCGGCGCTACCCGTGGGCGCTCGACGATGGCGGCCCGGGCAGCGGCCTGTATCGCTCGACCGACGGCGGGACGACGTGGAAGAAGCTGACCGAGGGGCTGCCCGACGGGCCCTACGGACGGATTGCCGTCGCCGTGGCGCCGACCAACCCGAACCGCGTCTACGCCCTCATCGAGGCGAAGACCGGCCTGCTGTGGGGATCAGACGACATGGGCGACCACTGGCACGCCATCAGCGACAACCACATCTACGACGTCCGGCCGTTCTACTTCTCGCGCGTCTACGTCGCGCCGAACGACGAGAACCGGCTCTACTTCCTGTCGTTCCTGCTCGTGCAGTCCGATGACGGCGGCAAGACCGTGAAGCGGACCGACAGCGAGGTGCATCCCGATCACCACGCGCTCTGGATCGATCCCGACAACCCGCAGCGGATCATCCAGGGAAACGACGGCGGCGCGTACCTCTCCACCGACGGCGGGGCCCACTGGACCTTCTTCGACAAGCTGCCGATCGAGCAGACCTACATGGTGGCGGCCGACAGCCACGTGCCGTACCGCATCTGCGGGGGCCTGCAGGACAACGACGCCTGGTGCGGGCCGTCGAACACGCTGAGCGGCACCGGCATCACCGGCGCCGACTGGACCGACGTGATCGGCGGTGACGGCGAGTACGTCGTCCCGGCGCCGAGCGACCCGAACATCGTGTACGCCGAGGCGCAGAACGGCTACGTGATCCGCTGGGATCGCCGCAACAACCTGACGTGGGACGTCCGGCCGTACCTCCCCGACGTCACGCAGCAGAAGCTGGCCGACCTGAAGTACCGCTTCAACTGGACGACGCCGATGGCCGTCTCGCCGACCGACGCCAACGAGGTCTACATGGGGGCGAACGTGCTGCTGCGGTCGACCGACGGCGGCGCGCACTGGGCGGCCGTCAGCGGCGACCTCACGCGCAACGACAAGAGCAAGCAACAGCTGAGCGGCGGGCCCATCCACCATGACATCAGCGGCGCCGAGTCGTACGACACCATCCTCTCCATCTCGATCGCGCCGACCGACCCGAAGGTGATCTGGGTCGGCACCGACGACGGGCTGGTGCAGGTGACGCGGGACGGCGGCAAGACGTGGACCAACACGACGCCGAACATCCCGGGGGCGCCAGCCTGGGCGCGCGTGTACCAGGTCGGCGTCTCGCCGTTCGACCCGGGGACGGCGTACGTGTCGTTCGACGCCCACATGCTCGACGACCGGAAGCCCTACGTCTTCATGACGAAGGACTACGGCAAGACGTGGACGTCGATTGCCGCGGGGCTGCCGGCCGACAACCCGGTGTTCGTGGTCCGCGAGGACCCGAACAAGCGGGGGCTGCTCGTGGCGGGGACCGACGCGGGCCTCTTCTACTCGCTGGATACCGGCGGGCGCTGGACGAAGCTGACGGCGGGCTTCCCCACCGTGCCGGCGTGGGACGTGCAGTTCGAGAAGGCGCACCACGATCTGCTGGTGGCGACGCACGGCCGCGGCTTCTTCATCTTCGACGACATCCGGCCGCTCGAGGGGCTGTCGGCGGGCGTCGAAGCGGCGACGGTGCACCTGTTCGCGCCCGGCCCCGCCACGCTCTTCTATCAGTGGAACACCCAGCCGGCGCGGCCGTCGAACTTCACGGCGCCCAACCCGCCCTACGGCGCCGTCATCGACTACTACCTGAAGGACGCGCTGAAGACGACGCCCGCCGAGACGAAGGCGGGCGACGAGACGCCGGTGAAAATCGTGATCACCGACGCAAAGGGGCAGGAGGTGGCCACCCGTTTCGGCCCGGCGAAGGCGGGCGTGAACCGCTTCGTGTGGGACATGCGGTACGACGGGCCGCAGAAGCTGTCGACCGAGCACGGCCACGGCCTGCCGGGACCGACGGTCCTGGCCGGCGAGTATCACGTGGCGCTGACGGCGGGCGGCCAGACCGAGCGGACGACGGTGACCGTGAAGTACGACCCGCGGTATCAGGTGGCGCCGGCCGTCTACGAGGCGCAGCTGAAGGCGGGGCTCGAGCTGCGCAGCGAGGTGGATGCGCTCGACACCATGATGAACCGCATCGTGGCGATGCGCGACACGCTGGGTGCGTTCCAGGCGCAGGTGCAGGCGCGGAAGCAGGCGCACGAGGACGTGACGTCGGCCGGACCGGTGGCGACGCAGGCCGAGGCGCTCGACAAGAAGCTGGGCGACCTCCTCGACAGCGTCTACGATCCGGGCGTGCAGCACGACGTGATCGAGGACGACATCCACGACCTGACGCGGCTGCGGGCGCAGCTGCTGACCATGTACTTCACCATCCCGCCGGGCTTCGCCCAGGCGCCGAATGCGCTGCACGAGGCGGAGATGGCGCGGCTGCGCACGGCGGTCGAGGGGAAGCTGGCGGCGTTCAACCAGCTGCTGAAGACCGACGTGGTGGCCTATAACAAGGCGGCGGCGGGCGCCGGGGCCCAGACCGTCTTCGCGGGGGGACCGATTGCCTTGAAGTAGGCGCCGGGCTTCAGCCCGGTGCATTCCGAGGGGGTCTGTCGCAGGCGCCGGGCTTCAGCCCGGTGCACGGGCGTGGGTGGGGGGGCCGTCCGGCCGGGTGGCCCCTCCCCTGCCACCCGCGGCCCGACTTCGTGTATAGTGGATCCTGTCGTTCAAGACTGAGCCTGCCGTGCCCCCCTTCGATCAGCCATTCTGATGGGCGCGCGCCGACCGGCCCAACTCTGGACCCGTGTCGAGCGCACGTCGCGCGACTCCGACCGGAAATCGACCGCCCGGCGCAGCGTTCGCGCCCGACCGGCCGTGGGGACGTCTGAGACGTCCGACCGGCCTTTTTCGCAGATCAGCGTAGTTTCGAGGAGATTCCGATGGCAGCAATGCATGGCACTATCAAGCGGCTCGTGAGTGAGAAGGGTTTCGGCTTCATCCTGGCGGATGATGGCAACGAGTACTTCTTCCACAACTCGGCGTGCACCAACGCGTCGTTCAACGACCTTCGCGAGGGGCAGGCCGTGACGTTCGAGAAGGGCCAGGGCCCGAAGGGGCCGCGGGCCGAGAGCGTCAAGACCGTCTAAGCGGATCAGGCCCCACGCGCGCCGCTGGCGGCGGGCGTGGGGCCGCCGTTCCGTCCCGCCGACTCCCCCTTTCGAACACCCAATCCCGCTCGTGGGGTGCGCCTGGCGGCCGCCCCATGCTAGAATTCAGGGTTCGTGCGGCCTGCCCGACCGTTCCGGGCGCGCCTCCTGCACCTTCAGGGTCCCCATCGTCCAGAGGCCCAGGACGTGGCCCTTTCAAGGCCAAAACACGGGTTCGAATCCCGTTGGGGACGCCACCG
>JAGWRA010000144.1 GCA_028876655.1 Acidobacteriota bacterium
CCAGCGCACCGGCTCGAAGGGTGGTGCCCGGCCGCCGGCCCAGCCGCCAGCGGTGACGCCGGCGGTGACGCCGGCCGCGGCGCCGGACGTGCCACCGCGCGGGTTGCTCGAGTCGGGCGTCGGCTGGCTCTCTCAGCCATTCGCCTTTGCGTTAGTGGCCGTCCTGGTCCCCTTCAGCTGGTTCAAGGGGCCGACGACGACAGGGCTCGGCCGCTGACGGGGTGCGGCGTCCGGCGCGGGCGCCGGCCGGGTCCGGGCCAGGAGGACTGACTCTGTGCAGACGAAACGATGGAGGATGGTGGCGGCGTGCGCGCTGGCCCTCGGTGTGGCCGCGGCGCTCGCGGGGTGCCGCCGCCAGACGGTCTGGTCCGGCATCCAGATGGATCCCGATGCGGGCACGATGAAGCTCGCGGCGGAGGAGCCGCTGTGCGGCTGCACGACCGTGGCGAACGTCACGAAGGACAAGCTGCGGCTGCGCTCGGAGTTCCGCGGCTCGACGGTCGGCTCGGCGACGCTGGAGCCGGGGGAGCGGCTGCGCTTCCGGTTCGACTGGGCCGGCCCGGAGAACGACGACGTGTACGTCCTGCAGGGGACCGACGCCCAGGGGCACCCGGTGAACCTGAGTCAGGCGCTGCGGGTGGAGGAGCGGCCGCGATGGCAGGACTGCAACCAGATCGGCTGCACGTACGGCACGCTGCAGATGAACCTGGGAGAGACCGCCCGATGACGGTTCAGGGGCGGCCGGCCGACGGGTGGCGGATCGACGCGCGGCGGTGATGCCGACGGGATCGCTCGTCGACTCGTTCCCGATCGTCCGTCTGCTGCGGCGGGGGTCGTCGAAGTTCGGCGGCGAGCTGGTGGCGATAGTCGTCGTCTCGGGGCTGACCAACGCGCTGCTGCTGGCGATCATCAACGCGGCGGCGCAGAACGCGTCGAACGAGGCGGCCAACACCCGGCTGTTCTGGCTGTTCGCCATCGTCATCACGGCGTTCGTCGTGACCCAGCGGCACATCCTGTTCACGTCGACCGTCGAAGTCGAGCGGCTGCTGCACCAGGTGCGGGTGCGGCTGTCGCGGCTGGTGGGGGCGTCGGACCTCCTGCCGCTCGAACGGATCGGGCGCTCGGAGATCTACGCGAGCGTGAACCGCGAGACGGTGGCGATCTCGCAGGCGGCGGCGACGATCATCATCGCGTGCCAGTCGGCGGCGATGGTGCTGTTCAGCACCGTCTACCTGGCGTGGCTGTCGCGGACGGCGTTCGTGCTGACGGCGCTGCTGACGTGGGTGGCGCTGCGCATCCACTTCCGGCGGTCGGCGGAGTACAACCGCCAGCTGCAGGAGGCGACCCAGCGGGAGGACGACTTCTTCGACGCCCTCACCCACCTGCTGGACGGCTTCAAGGAAGTGAAGATGAGCCGGGAGCGGTCCGAGGACCTCTCGGAGCGCCTGGTGGACATCTCGGGGACGGTGTCGGACCTGAAGACGCGGGCGGGGACGTCGTTCGCCGCGCACTACGTCTTCGCGACCGTGGCGTTCTACATGCTGATCGCGGCGATCGTGTTCGTGCTGCCGCGCATCAGCCTGACCTACTCGTCGGTGATCATCAAGCTGACGGCGGCCGTGCTGTTCATCATCGGGCCGCTGTCGGGGCTGGTGGGGAGCATTCCGATCTTCGCGCGGGCGAACGTGGCCGCGACGAACATCGAGACGCTCGAGCACGAACTGGTCGAGGCGGGGCCGGCCGAGGGCGAGGCGGCGGCGGTGCCGCCGGTGTCGGGCTTCGGCGTGCTGCAGCTCGAGGACGTGACGTTCCGGTACCGCGACAAGGCGGGGGCGCCGCAGTTCGGCATCGGCCCCGCGACGCTGACGATTCCCGCGGGCGAGCTGCTGTTCGTCGTCGGGGGCAACGGCAGCGGCAAGTCGACGTTCCTGAAGGTGCTGACGGGGCTGTACACGCCGCTGGCGGGCCGGATCGCGGTCGATCGGACGCCGGTGACGCCCGCGGACGCGGCGTGGTATCGGAGCCACTTCAGCGTGATCTTCTCCGACTACCACCTGTTCGACCGGCTGTACGGGCTGCGGGGCGTCGACCCGGACCGCGTGCAGGCGCTGCTGGCGCAGATGCAGCTGGCGGAGAAGACGCGGTTCGAGAACGGCCGGTTCTCGACGATCGAGCTGTCGAACGGCCAGAAGAAGCGTCTGGCGCTGGTCGTCTGCATGCTGGAGGACCGGCCGATCATGGTGTTCGACGAGGTCGCGGCGGATCAGGATCCGTCGTTCCGGCAGTACTTCTACGAGGAGCTGCTGCCGTCGTTCAAGCGGCAGGGCAAGACCGTGATTGCCGTGACGCACGACGATCGGTACTTCGGCGTGGCCGATCGCGTCCTGAAGATGGATTACGGGCAGTTCGTCCCCTTGACGGACGTGCAGGGGCAGTGAGGCCGGCTCATGTTTGATCGGTTCAGACGGCGGTCGAAGAAGCTGGAGACGGTGGCGTCGGAGGGCGGCGAGGCGGCCCGCCGCTGGGCCGGCGAGCACGAGATCCGCCTGGTGCTGATGGCGCTCGTCCTCGGCTTCATCGTCGTTTTCTACTGGTCGAACATCGTCATCTCGATCGGCGCCGGGCAGGCCGGCGTGCTCTGGTCGCGCTTCTTCGGGACCGAGGTGAACGCGATCTACCCCGAGGGGATCCACTTCATCCTGCCGATCAACGTGATGACGATCTACAACGTCCGGTACCAGAAGATCGACCGGGAGTTCGACGTCCTCACCAAGGACGGCCTGAGCATCAAGGTCGACCTGTCGATCCGCTTCAAGCCGATCGAGAAGCTGCTCGGCCGCCTGCACCAGTCGGTGGGCCCCGACTACGTGGAGACCGTCGTCGTGCCCGAGGTGGGGATGGCGCTGCGCGCCGTCATCGGGCAGTACCGGCCCGAGGAGCTGTACGCCACGTCGTTCTCGAAGATCGAGGACGACGTCGTGCAGCTGGCGCGCGACCAGGTGCGCTCGCGCTACGTCCTGATCGACGACGTGCTGATCTACAAGATCACGCTGCCGCCGATCGTGTCGACGGCGATCCAGCGGAAGCTCGAGCAGGAGCAGGCCGCCCTCGAGATGCAGTACCGGCTGGAGACGGCGCGCCAGGAGGCCGAGCGGAAGAAGCTCGAGGCGCAGGGGATCAAGATGTACCAGCAGACGATCGCCTCGAGCCTGACCCCGCAGGTGCTGTCCTACGAGAGCATCCAGGCGGCGCTCGCCCTGGCCAAGTCGCCGAACTCGAAGATCATCGTGCTCGGCGGCGGCGGCAACGGGGCCGGCAACTTCCCGTTCTTCTTCAACATGGAGGGGGCCAAGCCCGCCGTCCCCGCCAAACCGAAATGACCCCCCGGATCGACTGAGCCGCGCCCTGCCGGCCGGCCGCGTCCCCGCCGGAACCTGAGCAACCGGCGGGCACCCGTACGGTACAATACCCGTTCCCGCGCACGGGCTTTCAGCACGGAATCAACCATCATGGCTGCCGAAGACACCAAGGACACCACGATTTACCGCGTCGTCGTGAACGACGAAGAGCAGTACTCGATCTGGCCGGACTTCAAGGAGAACCCGGCCGGCTGGCGCGACGTCGGTCCGAAGGGGCCGAAGGACGAGTGCCTGGCGTACATCAAAGAGGTCTGGACCGACATGCGGCCGCTCAGCCTGCGGAAGCGGATGGCCGCGCAGACGGAGCCGGAGGCGTCGTGACGGTGGCGGCGGCCGGCAGCCCCTGGCTGCTCGTGCCGATTCCCAGGCCGCAGGCGCCGGTGCGGCTGATCTGCCTGGCGGGCGCCGGGTCGGGGGCCGCGGGGTACGTGCCGTGGGCGCGCGCGCTGGCCGATCGGCCGGTGGAGGTCTCGGCCGTCCGCCTGCCGGGGCGGGAGAGCCGGCTGCACGAGGCGCCGGTGGCGCGGCTGGACGTGCTGATCGATCAGCTCGCGCCGGCCCTGCAGCCGCAGTTCGATCGACCGTACTGCCTGTTCGGCCACAGCATGGGCGCGCTCGTCGCCTTCGAGCTGGCGCGCCGCATCCGCGAACGTGGCTGGACGGCGCCGGCGCACCTGTTCGTCTCGGCGGCGCGTGCCCCGCAGGTGCCGAGCGACCAGCCGCCCCTGCACGGCCTGGCGGACGCCGAGTTCATCGAGGCCGTGTCGACCCGCTACGGCGGCATCCCGGCGGCGGTGCGCGAGCACCAGGAGCTGATGGATCTGGTGCTGCCGGCCCTGCGCGCCGACCTGACGCTCGTCGAGGACTACGCGTACCGGGCCGGCGAGCCGCTGGCGTGCCCGATCACGGCGTTCGGCGGGCGCGAGGACGCGGGCGTCACGGAGACGGCCCTCGATGCCTGGCGCGAGCAGACCGGCGGGGCGTTCGCCCGGCACATGTTCAACGGCGACCACTTCTACGTGAACCACGCGCGTGACCTCCTGATCGACGTCATGCTGCCCCACCTCGTCCGCGCCGCCGGATGACGGGCGGCACGTCCACGGGTTCCGCACCACCTGTGCGCGCACGTTCGGAACTGCCATGACTCACCCTGCCTCGACACCGGGCGCGTCCGGTCCGGTCCGCGACGAGGAGCTGCTCGCGCTGCTCCGCCGCGAGGCCGCCGCCCGGCCCGACGACGAGGCGCCGATGCCGCGGCGTGCCGATCCGGCCCGCGGCCCGCTCTCCTTCGCGCAGCAGCGCCTGTGGTTCCTCGATCGCCTCGTGCCCGGCACGACGGCCTACCACGTTCCGGTGGCGTTCCGGCTGCGCGGCCCGCTCTCGATCCCGGCCTTCACGCGCAGCCTCACGGCCGTGGTCGCGCGGCACGACGTGCTGCGGACGCGGTTTCCGCTGGAGGGCGATCAGCCGGTTCAGGTCGTCGATCCACCGCGGGCGATCGATCCGCCGGTCGAAGACCTCAGCGGCCTGGCGCCGGGCGCCCGCGAGGAGGCGGTGGCCCGGGTGGTGGCCGAGGAATCGGCGCGGCCGTTCGACCTGGCGCGCGGCCCGCTGCTGCGCGTCCGGCTGCTGCGGGCCGCCGCCGACGAGCACGTCGTCGTCTGCATGCTCCACCACATCGTCTGCGACGGCTGGTCGACCGACGTGCTGATCCGCGAGATCGGCGCGCAGTACGAGGCCGCGGTGCACGGCCGGCCGGGGGGGCTGGCGCCGCTGCCGATCCAGTACGGCGACTTCGCCGCGTGGCAGCGCGACTGGCTGCAGGGAGCCGTGCTGGATCGCCAGATTGCCTACTGGCGGCGCCATCTCGACGGCCTGCCCGCCCTGGACCTCTCGGCGGGCCGGACGCGGCCGGCCGTGCAGACGTTCGCGGGCGCGTCGGTGCCGGTCGCCATCGAGGCCGGGACGACGCAGCGGCTGCGGTCGCTGGCGGCGGGATCGGGCGCGACGCTCTTCATCGCCGCGCTGACGGCGTTCAAGCTGCTGCTGGCGCGCGAGGCCGGCCAGACCGACATCGCCGTCGGATCGCCGATCGCGAACCGGACGCGCCGCGAGCTCGAGCCGCTCATCGGCTTCTTCGTGAACACGCTCGTGCTGCGGTCGCGCGTGCCGGCCACGCGCACGTTCCGCGCGCTGGTCGCCGCCGAGCGGCAGGTGGCCACCGAGGCGTTCGCCCACCAGGACGTGCCGTTCGAGAAGCTCGTCGAGGTGCTGAAGCCCGGACGCGACATGGGGCGCAACCCGCTGGCCCAGGTGGTCTTCGTCCTGCAGCCGGAGCCGGAGCGCCGGCTCGAGCTGCCCGGACTCTCGCTGACGCCGATCGCGCCGGCCGCTGTCGTCGCCAAGTTCGATCTGACGCTGTCGCTGAGCGACGGACCGCGCGGGCTGCACGGGACGTTCGACTACAACACCGACATCCTCACCGAGGCGACCGTCCGGCGCCTGGCCGCCCGATTCCGGCGCCTCGTGGAGGCCGTGGTCGCGGAACCCGACCGGCCGGTGGCCGCGCTGTCCCTCGTGCCCGACGAGGACGCCACCGACCTGCGGCGTCTCGGGGCAGGGACGCCGCTGGCTTCGCCGTTGCCCGACGTGGTCGCGCTCGTGGAGGCGGCCGCGGCGCGGGCGCCGGCCGCGACGGCCCTCGCGAGCGCGACCGGTCGCCTGTCGTATGCGGCGCTCGACGCGGAAGCGAACCGGCTGGCGCACCTGCTGCGCGGGCGCGGCGTCGGCCCCGAGTCGGTGGTGGCGATTACGCTCGATCGATCGTTCGCGCAGGTGATCGCGGCGCTGGCCGTGCTGAAGGCCGGCGGCGCCTACCTGCCGGTCGATCCGGCCCAGCCGCCGCGGCGGCTGGCCGCCATGATCGAGGACGCGCGGGCGCGGCTCGTGCTGACCGATCGGCGGCTGGCGGCGCTCGTGCGGGGCTCGACGGCGGAGGTCGTCGAGCTCGATGTCGCGGATGTCGTGGCCGGCCTGGCGGCGGTGCCGGCGACGCGGCCCGACGTCGACCGCGATCCGGACGGGCTGGCGTACGTGATCTACACCTCCGGGTCGAGCGGCGAGCCGAAGGGCGTGATGATCCCGCACGTGGCGCTCTCCAGCCTGGTGGCGTGGCACAACCGGGCCTTTGGCGTGACGGCCGCCGATCGGGCGACGCGCCTCGCCGGCGCGGCGTTCGATGCCTCGGTCTGGGAGCTCTGGCCGTACCTCGCGGCCGGCGCTGCCGTCTGCCTGGCGGAACCGGATGTCGTGGTCTCGCCGGCGGCACTGCGCGACTGGCTGCTGGCCGAAGCCGTGACGATCGCCTTCGTCCCCACGCCGCTCGCCGAAGCGGTTCTTCCGCTCGAGTGGCCCGCGTCGGCGCCGTTGCGGCTGCTGCTGACCGGCGGCGACCGCCTGCATCCCTTCCCATCCGCGAACCGGCCGTTCCGCGTCGTGAACAACTACGGCCCGACCGAGTTCGCCGTGGTGGCGACGTCGGGACCGACTGCCGACGGGCTGAATCGGCCGCTGCCGTCGATCGGCCGGCCGATCGATCGCGCGCACGTCCATCTGGTCGACGAGTGGCTGAACCCGGTGCCACCGGGCACGCCGGGCGAGATCGCGCTCGGCGGACCGAGCCTCGCGCGCGGCTACTTCGGACGCGGCGACCTGACGGCGGCCCGCTTCGTGCCGGACCCGTTCAGCACGGTGCCGGGGGCGCGGCTCTACCTCACCGGCGACCTCGGGCGCTGGGAGGCCGACGGCGACCTGGCGTTCATCGGGCGTCTCGACCGGCAGGTGAAGATCCGCGGGTTCCGCGTCGAGCCGGGAGCGATTGAGGCGGTCCTGCGACAGATACCCGGCCTCGCCGACGCGGTCGTCGAGCCGCGTCCGGCGCCGGCCGGGGGCGAACGCCTCGTGGCCTGGGTGGTGCCGGATGCCTCGCGGCCGGTCGCGGCCCACGAGGTGCGCGCGTCCGCGTCGTCGCTGCTGCCCGATTACATGGTGCCGGCCGACGTGGTGTTGATGGACGCGCTGCCGGTCACCGTGAACGGCAAGGTGGACCGCCAGGCGTTGCCGGACCCGCCGGCCGGCCGGCCTGCGCAGGCGCCGACGTTCGTGGCGCCGCGCACGGAGCGCGAGCGGGTGCTCGCCGACATCTGGGCCGGGCTGCTGGGCCGGGCCGACGTCGGCCTCTTCGACAACTTCTTCGACCTCGGCGGGCACTCGCTGCTGATGGTCGCCGTGCAGGCGGCCATCCAGGAGCGGCTGGGCCGCGACGTGCCGGTGGTCGACCTCTTCGCGCACCCGACCGTGAGCGCGCTCGCGGCGGCCCTGGACGACCGGACCGCCGGGGCTCCGCCCGCGGCAGCCGACGCCGTGCAGGACCGGGCGGCCCGGCAGCGCGACGCCCTGCGCCGGCGGCGGGAGGCGGCCGGCCGCGCGGGCCACGAACAGCCATGAGCGAGGCATCCGGCGCCGACGCCATCGCGATCGTGGGACTGGCCGGCCGGTTTCCGGGCGCCGCGTCCATCGAGGCGTTCTGGCGCCACCTCTGCGCCGGCACGGAAGCGATCCGGACGTACACCGACGCTGATCTCGCGGCGGCCGGCGTGCCGGCGGCCGCCCTCGCGCAGTCCGGCTTCGTGAAGGCGGGGGCCCTCCTCGATGGCGTGGATCGCTTCGAGCCGGCGTTCTTCGGCTTCACGCCGCGCGAGGCGGAGCTGCTCGATCCGCAGCACCGCCTCTTCCTCGAGTGCGCGTGGGAGGCGCTGGAGACCGCCGGGTACGATCCCGCGCGGTACGCCGGGCCGATTGGCCTCTTCGGCGGCGCCAGCCTGAACACGTACCTGCTGTTCAACCTCGCGCCCAACCGGTCGCTGATCGAGTCGGTCGGCTTCTACCAGACCTGCATCGCGAACGACAAGGACTCGCTGACGACGCAGGCGGCCTACAAGCTGAACCTGCGCGGGCCGTGCGTCACCGTGCAGACGGCCTGCTCGACGTCCCTGGTCGCGGTCCATCTCGCCTGCCAGCAGCTGCTGACCTTCCAGTGCGATCTCGCGCTCGCCGGTGGCGTGTCGGTGAAGGTGCCGCACGTGCCGGGCTACCAGTACCAGGAGGGGGGAATCGCCTCGCCCGACGGCCATTGCCGGCCGTTCGATGCGGCGGCGCAGGGGACGGTGAGCGGGAGCGGCTGCGGCGTCGTGGCGCTGAAGCGGCTGGACGATGCGCTCGCCGACCGCGACACGATCGTGGCCGTCATCCGCGGTTCGGCGGTGAACAACGACGGCTCGCAGAAGGTCGGCTTCACCGCGCCCGGCGTCGACGGGCAGGCCGAGGTCATCGCGCTGGCACAGGCGGTCGCCGGCCTCCCGCCGGAGACGATCGGGTTCGTCGAGGCGCACGGGACCGGGACGCCGCTGGGCGATCCGATCGAGGTCGCCGCGCTGACGAAGGTGTTCCGGGCGTCGACGGATCGCCGCGGCTTCTGCGCCCTCGGGTCGGTGAAGTCGAACATCGGTCATCTCGACGCGGCCGCCGGCGTGGCCGGGCTGATCAAGGCGGCCCTGGCGGTGCAGCGCGGCTGCATCCCGCCGACGCTCCATTTCCGCGAGCCGAATCCGCGGCTCCAGCTCGCCGACAGCCCGTTCTTCGTCAACGCCCTGGCGCACGACTGGACCGCGCACCCGCGGCGCGCGGGCGTCAGCTCCTTCGGCATCGGCGGCACGAACGCGCACGTCGTGATCGAGCAGGCGCCGGCGCGTCCACCAGCCGGCGGGTCCAGGCCCGTCCAGCTGCTGACGGTGGCGGCGCGCACGGAGCGTGCGCTCGAGGCGTCGGCGGTGCAGCTGGCTGCACATCTGCGCGAGACACCGACAGCGCCGCTCGCCGACGTGGCGTTCACATTGCAGGCCGGCCGCAAGCCGTGGCCGCGGCGCCTGGCCGTGGTCGCTGGCGATGCCGCGGAAGCGGCGGAGCGGCTGACGGCTCCGGCCGGCACCCCCGGCGCGATCTCCGGTGCGGCGCGCACGCCCGCCCCTGGCGTCGCGTTCCTCTTCCCTGGCCAGGGGGCGCAGCGCCCCGGCATGGGCGCCGCCCTGTATCGCGCCGAGCCGACGTTCCGCGCGGACGTCGATCGCGCGTGCGAACGGCTGCAACCGATCCTCGGCGTCGACCTCCGCGAACTGCTCCTGGCTGACGAGGCGCAGGCAGCGGCGGCGGTGGGGCGGCTCACGCAGACGGCCGTGGCGCAGCCGGCGATCTTCGTCGTGGAACACGCGCTCGCGCAACTCTGGATGCACTGGGGCGTGCAGCCCGCCGCGATGATCGGCCACAGTCTCGGCGAGTACGTCGCCGCCTGCCTGGCCGGCGTCTTCACGCTCGACGACGCACTGGCCCTGGTGGCCGAGCGGGGCCGTTTGATGCAGACGGCGCCCGCAGGAGCGATGCTCGCCGTGGCCCTGCCCGCACGCGAGGTGGCCGGCTGGCTCGACGAAGAGCTGGCGCTCGCGGCCGACAACGCGCCGCGTGCGAGCGTAGTCGCCGGCCCGGCGCCGGCGATCGCGCGGCTCGAAGCCGCGTTCGGCGCGCGTGGCGTGGCGTGCCGGCGGCTGCAGACCTCGCACGCGTTCCACTGCGCGCTGATGGATCCAATCCTCGACGCCTTCGGTGAGGCCGTGGCGCGCACGGCGCGACGGGCGCCGGCCATCCCGTTCGTCTCGAACCTCACCGGGACGTGGATTCAGGCGGAGGAGGCGGTCGACCCGTCGTACTGGGTGCGGCACCTGCGCCACACGGTCCGCTTCACCGAGGGGGCGCGCACGCTGCTCGCCGGCAGTGGATTGCTTCCACTCGAGGTCGGCCCCGGCCGCGCGCTGGCGGGCTTCTGCCGGCAGGTGGCGGGCGGGTCGGACGATGGGCTGCCCGCCGTGGCGAGCCTGCCGGGTGACGACGAGGTGCGCGATCTGCTGGCGGCGGCCGGCAGTCTCTGGGTCAACGGCGTGGCGATCGACTGGGAAGGCTTCCACGACGGCGAGCGTCCTGGCCGCGTGCCGCTGCCGACGTATCCGTTCGAGCGGACGCGCTGCTGGGTGGATCCGCCCGCGGCAGACGTCGACGCGCCGGCACCCGCGGCCGCGCCTGAGCCCACGGCCACTGCAATGTCGGGGACGCGTGGCCCTGACGCCGCGCCGGTTGACGGCATGTTCTACGTGCCGCGCTGGCAGCCGCAGGATGTGGCGGCTGCCGGCGGAGAGGCCGGTCCCGCGCTGGTGGTCCTGGGCACGGGCGGCGAGGGGCGTGAGCTGGCCCGCGGGCTGGCGCGCGCCGGGCGGACGGTCCGCACGGCCCGCCCCGGCGGCCCGTTCGGTCCTGATGGCGCAGACGGCGCCTACATCGTCCCGCCCAATCGCGAGGGGTTCACCGCGCTGCTGGATGCGCTGGCCGCCGGCGACGCCCGGCCGCGCATCATCTATTACGCCGCGGGCGCGGCTGACGCGGAACGGACGGACGAGGCGCTCACGCCGGCGTTCTTCGGGCTGCTGGGGCTGGCACAGGCGATCGGGGCGAGCGGGCGCCAGGACCCCGTTTCGATCGTGGCCGTGGCGAGCGGGTTGTTCGCGGTCACCGGCCAGGAGATGCTGCGGGCTCCCGCGCAGGCGCTGCTGCTCGGGCCGTGCCACGTCATCCCGCAGGAATATCCGCACGTGGCCTGCCGGCTGGTCGATGTCGGACCGCTGACCGGCGAGGCATGGACGGCGGTGCTCGAGGCAGAAACGCCGGCGCCGGGCAGCGACGTCGTGGTGGCGTACCGCGACGGCACGCGCTACGTCCGGACGTTCGAGCCGATCGCCGTGTCGGCCCCGGTCCCCGACCGCGCCCGCATCCGCCGGGGGGGCGTGTACTGGATCACCGGCGGTCTCGGCGGCGTCGGCCTGGCGATCGCCCATCACCTGGCGCGCACGGGTGGCGCCCGGCTGCTCCTGACGGGACGCGCCGAGGTTCCACCGCGGGCCTCGTGGGAGGCGCGCGTCCGAGAGGCGGCGCCGGACGATCGACTGGCGGCGCGGCTGCGCGAGCTGCTCGAGATCGAGCGCGAAGGCGGCGAGGTGATCGCCTGCCGCGCGGATGTGACCGACGCGGCGGCCATGGAGGCGGCGGCGACAGAGGCCCGGCGCCGGTTCGGGCGGATCGACGGCGTCGTCCACGCTGCCGGGGTGCCGGGCGGCGGTGTCATCGCGCTGAAGACGGTTGAGGCCGCCCGCCGCGTCCTCGACCCGAAGGTGGAGGGGACCGTCGTGCTCGCGTCGCTGCTCGATCCGCGCGAGACCGGTTTCCTCGTGCTCTGTTCCTCGATTGCGGGGCTGCAGGGTGGCTTCGGCCAGGTCGACTACGCGGCGGCCAACGCGTTCCTGGACGCCTTTGCCGCGCATCATGCCCGCGCGCGCGGCCTGTTCACGACGGCCATCGACTGGGACGCGTGGCGCGAGGTCGGCATGGCCGTCGACGCGGCCGAGGCGATGCGCCGGCGCGCGGCCGGCGGCCCGGTGCGCTCGCTCGCGACGACTGGCTCGCCGTTCGATGCCGCCGAGCGGCAGGCCGACGGCACCGTGCGCTGCCGCCTCGCGCTCGAAACGGCGCGCGACTGGAGGCTCGACGAGCACCGGCTGAACGGCGAACCGCTGCTGCCCGGGACGGCGTACCTGGAGATGATCGCTGCCGCCCTCGCGCTCGCACATCCCGGGCACGTCCTGATGCTCGAGCAGATCGTGCTCGGGGCGCCACTGCTGGCCGGTGTCCCCGCTGCGACGCCGATCGACGTGGAGGTGCTTCTCGTGCCTCGCGCCGGGACCGGCGGCGAGACGGTCTACGACGTGAAGGTCCGAGCCAGGCGTGATCCCCACGGAGACTGGACGACGCATGCGGCGGGGACGGCGCGTGTGGCGACCGAGGTGGAGCGGGGCGCCGGCCTCGAGGAGGCGTGCGCGCGCTTCGCCGGCGCGGCGGCGCAGCCGGTGGCAGTCGAGTCGGCTGCCGGATCGCCGCTGGCGTTCGGTCCCCGCTGGACCAGCCGGCGCACCGTCAGGCACCACGGCGGCGAGATGTTCTCGGAGATCGAGCTGCCTGCGGCGTTCGAGGCGGACCTGCCGCGGTCGATGCTGCATCCGGCGCTGCTGGACGTGGCGCTGGGCGTCCCCGCGCGCGACGGCGACGCCGGGCTGTTCCTGCCGTTCATGTACGAGCGGGTCGTGGTGCGCCGACCGCTGCCCGGGCGCGTCAGCAGCTGGGTGCGTCCGGCCGATGCCGGATCGCTCCGGCAGACCCGATCGTTCGACGTGTCCGTGTTCGACGAGGCCGGGGAAGAGGTCGCGGCGATCCAGGGCTACACGGTGAAGCGGTGGCAGGCGCCGCCGGGCGGCGGCGAACCGGCACCGGCCGGCGCGCCACCGGCGAACGACCGGCTGCGGATCGGCGAGGCCGGCAACTTCGAGACCTTGCAGCTGCAGCCGGCGGTCCGGCGGGCGCCGGCGGCCGGCGAGGTCGAGATCGAGGTGCGGGCGACCGGCCTGAACTTCCGCGACGTGCTCAAGGCGCTGGGCGTGATGCCGCTGCCGGCCGAGGGCGACGCCGGGGGGCTCGGCGACGAGTGCGCCGGCATCGTCTCGGCGGTCGGTCCCGGCGTGACGCACGTGCAGGCCGGCGATCCGGTGATCGCCGTGGCCGATTCCTGTTTCGGGCACTTCGTCACCGTGCCGGCGGCGTTCGTCGCGCGGAAGCCGGGGGGCCTCGGCTTCGACGAGGCGGCGGCGGTGCCGATCGCCTTCATGACGGCCTATCACGCGCTGTTCGACCTGGGCCGCCTGGCGGCGGGCGAGCGCGTGCTCGTGCAGGCCGCGGCCGGCGGCGTCGGGCTGGCGGCCGTGCAGCTCGCCCTCCGCGCCGGCGCCCGCGTCTTCGCCACGGCCGGCAGCCGCGAGAAGCGGGCATTCCTCGAGGCGCTCGGTGTCGAGGCGGTGATGGATTCGCGGTCGCTCGCCTTCGTTGACGAGGTCCGCCGGCGGACCGGCGGCGAGGGCGTGGACGTGGTGCTGAACTCGCTGGCCGGCGAGCACATCCCGGCCGGCCTGTCGGTGCTGCGCCGCTACGGGCGCTTCCTGGAGCTCGGCAAGCGGGACATTGCCGCCAATGCGACGCTGGCGCTCGCGCCGTTCGAGCGGAGCCTGTCGTTCATCGCCGCGAACCTGGAGCGCGACCACCCGGCCTTCCCGCAGCTGCTCCGGATGACGGCGCAGCGGATCGGCGACGGCGACTGGCAGCCGTTGCCGGCGCACGTCTTCCCGATGGCCCGGGTGAGCGAGGCGTTCACCCACCTGGCCCGCGCCCGCCACATCGGCAAGGTGGTCGCCAGCCGCACCGCCGCGGCCGCGCGGCCGCCGGCCGACGGGTTCGGGCTGGGGGGACGGTCCGGTCCGGCGGTCGGCCTGCGAACGGCCGACGCGGTCGACGCCTTCGCCCGCGTGGTCGGGGCCGACCTGCCGCAGGTGGCCGTCTCGACGATCGATCTCGCGGCCCGCATCGCGCGACAGCGCGACGCCGCGAGCGTGATCCGCGAGGCCGTCGAGGGGGCGGCGCCGGTCGCCACGCGGGGAGGCGCCCGAGCGGCGGCGGCCACGAGCGAAGGGCTCGAGGGTCGCATTGCCGCCATCTGGGAGCGCGTGCTCGGCCTCGCCGAGATCGGCGTGCACGACAGCTTCTTCGACCTCGGCGGCGACTCGCTGGCGGGCGTCCAGGTCATGTCGCAGATGAACGCGCAGCTGCAGACCCGGATCCCCGTGGCCCGCTTCTTCGAGGCGCCGACGATCGCGGGGCTGGCGGCGCTCGTCCGGGCGGAGCAGACGGGCGGCGATGCGGAGCCGGCCCTCGCGTCCAGCCGCGATCGGGGGAGTCTGCGCCGCGCGAGCCGCGAGCGGCGGCGTCCGGGAGGGGACCGTGGCTGAGCCGGTCGTCCCGCCCAACGCCGTGGCCGTCATCGGGCTGGCGGCCCGCTTCCCGGGCGCGCGGAACGTGGCCGAGTTCTGGCGCAATCTGGCGGACGGCGTGGAGTCGATCCGGCGTCTGACGGACGAGGAGCTGCTGGCCGACGGCGCGTCGCCCGCGCTGCTGGCCCACCCGGCGTACGTGAAGGCGCGGCCGGTGATCGACGATGTCGAGTGGTTCGACGCCGCCTGCTTCGGCCTGCCGCCGCGCGAAGCCCAGCTCACCGATCCACAGCACCGCATCTTCCTGGAGACAGCGCTCGAGGCGCTCGAGCACGGCGGCTATGCGACCGACGCGCCGGATCGATCGGTCGGCGTGTTCGCCGGCTGCGGCCTCAGCACGTATCTGACGTCCAACCTGGTCCACAGCGATCTCGTGCAGCGCTCGGCCAGCTCGAGCCAGATCGGGATCGGCAACCTGCAGGACTACCTGGCGACGCGGGTCTCGTACAAGCTGAACCTGAAGGGACCGGCCTACGCCGTGCAGTCGGCCTGCTCGACGTCGCTGCTGGCGGTCCATCTCGCGTGCCAGCACCTGCTGAACTTCGAGTGCGATCTGGCGCTCGCCGGCGGCGTCTCCATCCAGGTGCCGGTGCGGGTCGGCTACCTGTACCAGGAAGGGGGCGTGCTGTCGCCGGACGGCCACTGCCGGCCGTTCTCGGCCGAGGCCGGGGGCACGGTGTTCGGCAACGGCGCGGGCGCCGTGCTGCTGAAGCGGCTGGACGAGGCCGTCGCCGACGGCGACACGATCTATGCGGTCGTGATCGGATCGGCGGTGAACAACGACGGCGCGCTGAAGGCGGGGTACACCGCGCCGAGCGTGGCCGGACAGGCCGCCGTGATCACCGAGGCGCTGGCCGCGGCGGGCGTGCCGCCCGACTCGATCGGGTACGTCGAGGCGCATGGCACCGGCACGATCCTCGGGGATCCCATCGAGGTCACGGCGCTCACGCAGGCGTTCCGGAGCGGCACGGCCGCGCGCGGGTTCTGCGCGCTCGGATCGGTGAAGTCGAACGTCGGGCACCTCGATGCGGCCGCGGGCATTGCGGGCTTCATCAAGACCGTCCTCGCCCTGCACCATCGCGAACTGCCGCCCACCCTGCACGCGGCGACGACCAACCCGCGGATCGACTTCGCCGCCAGCCCGTTCTACGTGAACACCCGCCACCAGCCGTGGACCGGCACCGGCGGGCCGCGCCGGGCGGGGGTCAGTGCGTTCGGTGTCGGCGGCACGAACGTCCACGTGATCCTGGAGGAGGCGCCGGCGCCGGCGGCGTCGGGTGGGGCGCGGCCGTGGCAGCTGCTCGTGCTGTCGGCGCGCTCCGAGGCGGCGCTCGAGGCGGCAACGACGAACCTGCTCGACGCGCTCGACGAGCGGCCGGACCTGCCGATCGGCGACGTGGCCTGGACGCTGCAGGTCGGCCGCCGCACCGGCGAGCACCGCCGCTTCCTCGTCTGCCGTGACGCGGCCGATGCGGTGGAGACGCTCGATGCGATGAACCCGCGCGAGGTCTTCACCGCGTTCCAGAAGGCCGCGGCCCGGCCGGTCGCCTTCCTCTTCCCCGGCCAGGGCGCGCAGCATCCCGAGATGGCCGTGGAGCTCTACCGGCACGAGCCGGCGTTCCGGGAGGCGTTCGATCGCTGCGCGGACCTGTTCGCCGGCGCGCTCGGCACCGACCTGCGGTCCGTCGTCCGGCCGGCCGGCGGAGAACGGGCGGCGCTGGCCCGTCAGCTCGCGCAGACGCGCTCGGGCGAGCCGGCCCTGTTCGCCGTGGAATACGCGCTGGCGCGGCTCTGGATGTCGTGGGGCGTGACGCCACAGGCGATGATCGGGCACAGCATCGGCGAGTACGTGGCCGCCTGCCTCGCCGGCGTCTTCTCGCTCGAGGACGCCGTGCGGCTGGTGGCGGCACGCGCCCGGCTGGTCGGCAGCCTGCCGGCCGGCGCGATGCTGGCCGTGCCGCGACCGCCCGACGAGGTGCGTCCCCTCCTCGGCCCGGCGCTGTCGATCGCCATCATCAACACGCCGGCCTCCTGCGTCGTGGCCGGCGATCCGGCCGCGGTCGACGACCTGGCCCGGCGGCTGGACGCCCGCGGCCTCGCGGCGGTGCGGCTCGAGACGGAACATGCGTTCCACTCGGTGATGATGGATCCCGTGCTCGGCGAGTTCGCCGCGGCGGTCGGTGCGATCACGCTGAACGCGCCCGCCATCCCCTTCATGTCGAGCGTCACGGGCAGCCGGGTGACCGATGCCGAGGCGATCGATCCGGCCTACTGGGTCCGGCAGCTCCGTCTTCCGGTCTACTTCGCCGACGGCATCCGGGAACTGCTGAAGGACCCTTCCCGCGTCCTGCTGGAAGTCGGCCCGGGCCAGACGCTCGCGACGCTGACGCGCCAGAACCTCGAGCGCGGGCGGACGTCAACGATCGTCAATTCGCTGCCAGACCCGCGCGAGCGCCGCTCCGATGCGGCGGCCATGCTGGGGGCGCTGGGGCGGCTGTGGCTCGCGGGCGTGCCGGTGGACTGGAACGGTGTGCACGCCGGCGAACGCCGCCACCGGATTCCGCTGCCGACCTACGCGTTCGATCGCCAGAAGTACTGGATCGAGGCGGCGCCGCGCGCGGCGGTGGAGGAGACGGCCGGCCGCAAGGCCGATCCCGAGAACTGGTTCTTCGTGCCGGGCTGGCAGGCCGCGCCGCGGGCGGCCGGCGGCGAGCCGCCGATCGACTGGCTCGTCCTCGGCGACGCGGATCCGTTCACGGCCGGCCTGCTGCTGCAGCTGGCACATCAGGGGCGCCGGGTCGCGCACGTGCGGGCGGGCAGCCGCTTCGCGCGGCTGGGCGACGATCAGTGGGCGGTCCGCCCGGACGCGGCTGACGACTACGCCCGCCTGCTGGCCGATCTCGGCGAAGCGGGCCGGACGCCGCGCGCGATCGTGCACGCCTGGGGCGCCGGCGCGGGCGACGGCGCGAGCGCGTCGGGGCCGGCGCTGCTCGACAGCCTGCTCGCGCTGACGCGCGCGCTGGCGGGCGCGCCGCTCGACGGGGTCCTGCGGCTCGGCGTTCTGACGTCAGGGCTGTACGATGTCACCGGCTGCGAGCGGCTCGTGCCGGATCGCGCGCTGGCGCTCGGCCCCGCGCTCGTCATCGGCCAGGAGCTGCCGGCCGTTCGCGCCCGGCAGATCGACGTCGAGACGGGCGAGCCGGATCGGTGGCCCGCGCTGTGGCAGGGGATCGTCGAGGAGTTCCACGACGCGGGCGATGAGCCGGTCGTGGCGCTGCGCGGCCGCCACCGCTGGGTGCGCGGCTATGCGCCTCGTCCGCTGCCGGCGCCCGACGGGCTGCCGCGCGCCATCGAGGCCGGCGGCGTCTACCTCATCACGGGCGGCTTCGGCGGCCTCGGCCTGACGTTCGCCAGCTGGCTGGCCTCGGCGGCGCGGGCTCAGCTGGTGCTGGTAGGGCGCAGCGGCGTGCCGCCGCGCGGGCAGTGGGACGAGTGGCTCGCGACGCACACCGAGCAGGACGAGATCGCGCGGCGGATCAGGGCCGTTCGCTCGATCGAGGCCGCCGGGGGCACGGTGCTGGTCTGCCGCGCCGACGTGACCTCCGAGGCGGACATGCGTGCGGTCGTCGCGTCGGCCGTGGAGCGGTTCGGCGGCATCGACGGCGTCATCCACGCCGCCGGGGTGCCTGGCGAGGGCATCGGCGCACTCAAGACGCGCGAGGCGGTGGCGCGCGTGATCGGCCCGAAGGTGGAGGGGACGCAGGTGCTGGCGCGCGTGCTGCACGGCCAGCGGACGCGCTTCCTGGTGCTCTGCTCGTCGCTGGCGTCGCTGGCCGGCGGGCTGGGCCAGATGGACTATGCTGCGGCGAATGCGTTCATGGACGCCTGGGCCGAGGCGTCCGACGCGTCCGTGCCGCCGCGCGTGATCGCCATCGACTGGGATGCGTGGCAGGACGTCGGCATGGCCGCCGCCGCGGCCGGACCCGAGCGGGGCGAGGCGGCGCAGCGCGAGCGGCTGCGCCTGGCGCTGACGCCGGCCGAGGGGGTCGAGGCGCTCGCGCGCGTGCTCGACGCCCTGGCGGTTCCCGGGCGGCTCGATCGCGACATCCGGCGCCTGGTGGTGTCGACCGTCGACCTCGATCCGCGGTTGCGGCAGGCCCGGTCGCGGCGCGCGGCGGCGGGGGAGGCG
>JAGWRA010000145.1 GCA_028876655.1 Acidobacteriota bacterium
CGCGGCGACCGAGCAGGAAGAGACGGCGCGCCGCCTCGGGCTCTACTGGGGTGTCGTGCCGGTGGTGACGACGATCGGCGATGACGTGGACTCGGCCGGCGTGATGGTGGGCCGCGGCCTCGAGCAGCGGGGCGTCGTCCGGCCGGGCGCGGTCGTCGTCTTCGTCAGCGTGAGCCCCGACTTCGCGCGCGCCGACGCGAACTTCCTGAAGATCCAGCGGCTGGCCGACAACGCGTCGTAGGCGACGGATGCGGCGCCGGGCAATCCACCTCTGCAATGACAAGGGCTTCGTACGGTGGCTTGAACGCAGGCTGAATATTCCCTGAAATTTTCCGCACTATTTTTCAGTCCTCTGCTAGGATCCCGCGACCGATCGAGAGGGCCTGGAGCGGATTCTCGGTCCTGATCGGCGTGAGAGGAGCCTGCATGAAGCGCGCATCCTTGTTTGTGTCGGCCGTCGGCGTGGCCGTTCTTCTGGCATTTGCAACGGTTTCCGCTCGTCCCGAGCAGCACGATGATGGACCGCTGCGTGTCCTGAGCGCGAGCGTGTCAGCCAACCAGGCGACGCTGGCCGTGACCGGAGCGGGTTTCGGTTCGTCACCGACGGTGTATCTCAATGGCATCGCGCTCGGCGGCGTGACGGCCAGCGCCGACGGCACCGCTCTGACGGCGCCCATGCCGACGCTCGGGCCCGGCAGCTACGAGTTGGTGGTGGTGCGACGGTCCAAGCGGGGTCGCGATGACGACGACGATGCGCATCGCGTCGGCGACTTCGTCCTCACGGTGGGTGCCGTGGGACCACAGGGGCCAACCGGAGCCCAGGGGCCGGTCGGCCCGCAGGGTCCGATCGGTCTGACGGGCCCGCAGGGGGCGCAAGGTCCGCAGGGTGTGCCGGGAGTCGCCGGTCCGCAGGGGCCGGTCGGTCCGGCTGGGGCGCAGGGGCCGGCAGGCGCGACCGGGGCCCAGGGACCGGCGGGTCCCGCCGGGCCGAAGGGAGACACCGGAGCGCAGGGGCCGGCGGGCGCACCGACCCTGACCGTCGGGGCCTGTTTCGGCGGCACGTGCGTGAGCGGGGTGTCGCTGAACGGCGGCGGCAACCAGGCGAGCGTCAGCCCTGGCGCCACCGTTTCGGTCTCGTTCAACTACTCGTCGATCGGCACGGGCTCCTACTGCCCGGGCTGCGTCGTCCAGTACTACGTCGGGTTCTCCCACGAGGCGACGACGAACCAGCCACCCGATACGCCGGCGTCCCTGAACTCGCCCTGCTTCATCAACACCGTCTTCGGCAACGCGGCACAGGCCGGCAGCACGACGCAGACGCTGACGGCGCCGAGCACGCAGGGGATCTACTACATCGCGCTCGACAGGTCGCTGCAGTACTCGTGCATCGGTTCGGGCGGCCTGCCGGACGGCCAGCCGTCCAACAACCAGATCATCGGCGCCATCTACGTGCAATAGCGGCCCGCGAAATCCGCTGCGGCCGGCCTTCAGGCCGGCCGCAGCGACCGTTCATGATCCGGCCCGCTCCAGGTGGGTCTTGAGCGATTCGAGGGCGCGCGCCCAGCCGCCGCCGATCACTTCGTAGTAGCGCCGCCACCGTTCGCTGTCCTCGAAGCCGTTCTGGACGACGTGGAGCAGCGTGGCTGCCGCCTCGGCGCGGGGCCGGCGCAGCCGCAGCCAGCCGCGCGAGTCGGCCGGCTTGCAGGTCACCTCGAGCGCCATCGGGCCGATCGGCTCGCCGTCGGGCGGCAGCCAGTACGCATCGGCGACGAAGAAGCTCTGGGCGGCCTGGTACTGCATGACCGTCCCGTGGAACGTGCCGCCGAGCCGGCCGAGCGTCTCGTCGCGGAATTCGGTCGGGGCCCACTCGACGGCGTACGCGCCGAGCGTGCGCGGCGAGGTCACCGAGCGGAGGGCCTGCCACCACACCTTCAAATCCTTCGGATCGAAGAAGGCGGCGAGGATGCGCGCGGGCGGCGCCGCGATCGTGATGGTGCGATCGAGGCCGGCCGGGGCCCGGGTGGTACGGCTGGCGGAGTCCGGAGAAGGCAGAGCCATGGCCCTCCGATCCTAGCGCGAGCGCGCGTCCGCCGGAAGCCGAAGATGATAGAGTGCTGTCCTGTATGGACGCACCGCAGCCGCTTGCGTATCTGATGCCGGACTTCCTCGAGAGCACCGAGGCCCGGCCCATCCGGATCATTGCCGAGTATCTCGAGCCGCTGCGCCGGTTCCGCCAGCACCACGTCCAGGACACGGTCGTCTTCTTCGGCTCGGCCCGCGTCCAGAGCCGCGAGCGGGCAGCCCGCCGGCTCGACCGGGTGCTCGCCCACGCCCGGCAGGACGGGACGACGCCGTCCGAGGCCGAGCTGGCCCGGCTCCGCAAGGCCGTCACCTGGTCGCGGTTCTACGAGGACGCGCGCGAGCTCGCCCGGCTGCTGACCGCCTGGACGCAGACGCTGAACGCCCCCTACCGCCGCTTCGTCGTCTGCTCGGGCGGCGGGCCCGGCATCATGGAGGCCGCCAACCGCGGCGCGGCCGAGGCCGGCGGCAAGACGGTCGGCCTGAACATCCGGCTGCCGTTCGAGCAGGGGCCGAACCCCTACATCAGCGACGGCCTGCACTTCGAGTTCCACTACTTCTTCATGCGGAAGTTCTGGTTCGCGTACCTCGCCAAGGCGCTCGTCGTCTTTCCGGGCGGCTTCGGGACGCTGGACGAGCTGTTCGAGATCCTGACGCTGGCGCAGACGCAGAAGCTGTCGAAGAAGCTCGACGTGCTGCTCTACGGCCGCGACTACTGGAACCAGGTGCTCAACCTGCAGACGATGGTCGACTGGGGGGCGATCGACGAGCAGGACCTCGGCCTGATGCACTACGCCGACACGCCCGAGGAGGCGTTCGACGTGCTCCGCACCCAGCTCATGGAGCGCCACTTCAAGCCAGCCTGGCCGCAGGAGGAGCTGGCGCCGGGGATCGCGAAGACGCGAGGGTAGGGGCTCAGTACAAGAGGTACTGCTCCCTCACCTCCCCGAACCCCGCCACATCCAGCTCCCATTCGCCGGCGATGTCGGTCGCATCCATCCCCTGCTCGATCTGCCGCCGCAGTCGATCGGAGCCGGCGAGGATGTCGATCGGCAGCTTCACCGTCTCGTACTCGTAGGGCGGCTGGCGCCAGGCGAAGGCGCCGGGGTTCGCGCGCCGCAGCTCGCTGATGATGGCGACCGCCGCCTGGACCGGGCGGAAGGTGCGGCGGTTGCGCACGTGGATCTGGCAGCCGCCGCACGCGCGGCCGGCGTGCTTCTGGAAGGTCGGCTCGAAGACGACCGGCCGGAAGTGGACGCCCGCGAGCCGGGCGGCGTTCAGCCGCGCGGCGAACGACTCGGCGTCGACCCATGGCGCCCCGACGATCTCGAACGGGCGCGTCGTCCCGCGCCCCTCGGATGCCATCGTCCCCTCGAGCAGCACGGTGCCCGGGTAGACAATCGCCGTGTCGGCCGTCGGCACGTTCGGCGACGTCATCACCCAGGGCAGGCCGGTGTCGTCCCAGTACTGATCGCGCGTCCATCCCTCCATCGGCACGATGAGCAGGTCGGCGCCGAGGCCGAAGTGCTCGTTGAACAGCCAGGCCAGTTCGCCCATCGTCATGCCGTGGCGCATCGGCATCGGGAACGGCCCGACGAACGACTCGAAGCCCGGCGCCAGCATCGGTCCCTCGACCGCGTCGCCGCCGATCGGGTTCGGCCGGTCGCAGACGATCACCGGCAGGCCGTGGCGGCGGCCGGCGCGCAGGCAGGCGGCCATCGTCGCGATGAAGGTGTAGATGCGCGCCCCGATCTCCTGGAGGTCGATCACCAGGACGTCGAGGCCGCGCAGCATCTCCGCGGTCGGCTCGCGCGTCTCGCTGTAGAGCGAGTAGATCGGGATCGCGCGTTTCGGGTCGCGCGCGTGCGCGGTCTCGATCATGTTGTCCTGCACGTCGGCGCGGAAGCCGTGCTGCGGGCCGAAAATGGCGCCGGGGGTGACGCCGCGGGCCAGGCAGGCGTCGGTGACGTGCTGCAGCCGGCCGTCCACCGAGGCCGGATTGCAGACCAGCCCGATGCGGAGCCCGTGCAGGCGGGACGAAGTGAGCAGAATCTCAGAGCCGAGCGTGAGGGGCATGGAGGGGAATTATAGCCCCGCGTTCCTCGCACTCACTTCGGCAATGGCCGACCAGTCGGCCGAGCCGCGGCCGCAGGCGACCTGGGCCAGCAGGTGGTCGTGCAGCAGGCTGCCGAGCGGCATCGGGGCGGCCACGGCTTCAGCCGCGTCGAGCGCCAGCCGCACGTCCTTCAGCCCCAGCCGCAGCGCGAACCCGGCCGGCTCGAAGTGCCCATCCGCGATGAGCTGGCCGTAGTTGCCGTAGATGGGCGACCTGTAGAGCGCGCCGTTCAGGATCTGCAGGAACAGCGCCGGCGGCACGCCCGACTTGCGGACGAAGGCGAACGCCTCGCCGAGCGTCTCGAGCATGGCGGCGATCGTGAAGTTCCCCGCCAGCTTCACGGCATTCGCCGTGGCCGGATCGTCGCCGACGCGGAAGGTCCCCTGGCCGATGGCGTCGAAGAGCGGCGCGCACCGATCGAGGACGTCCGGGGCTCCGCCGGCGACGACCCAGAGCGCCTGCGCCCGGGCGGCCTCGGGCCGGCCGAAGACCGGCGCGGCGACGTAGTCCTGGCCGGCCGCGGCGTGGGCGGCGGCGAGCCGCCGCGACAGTGCCACGGAGATCGTGCTGCACGACACGTGCACGGCCCCCTTCGGCAGGGCGGCCAGCAGGCCCGGTTGCGCGTCCTCGCCGAACACCACCTGCTCGACCGCGCGGTCGTCGGCGAGCATCGTCATCACGACGTCGGCGCCCGCGGCCACCTCATCGGGCGAACTGGCCACCGTCAGCGCCCCCTCGAGGCCGTCGGCCTTCGCGCGCGTCCGGTTGTACACCGATACGGGCACCCCCGCCCGCAGCAGGTTCTGCACGATCGGCCTGCCCATGTTCCCGAGTCCGACGAATCCCACCTGCATGCACGGACCTCCCTGCGACGGCTCCGGGCTGCACGCGTCAGGCGTGCCCGCCCTGTTGTTCCGATGACCTTCGCATTAGAGTAGTGGAAGCGTTGGCCCGGTGGCGAGCCGTCACGCGGCCGGCGCGGCGGAATGGAGGAGCATGCGGATTGCGGTGATCGGGGCGGGGGCCGTGGGCGGATTCTTCGGCGGACGGCTGGCCCAGGCCGGCGAGGACGTCACGTTCATTGCGCGGGGCGCGGGCCTGCGCGCGCTGCAGACCGACGGGCTGCACGTCGACACGCCATCCGGCGCGTTCTCGGTCCGGCCGAAGGCGACCGGCGATGCGGCGTCGGTCGGACCGGTCGATCTCGTGATCCTCGGGGTGAAGGCCTGGCAGGTGCCCGAGGCGGCCCGCACGGCGAAGCCGCTGGTCGGGCCATCGACGGTCGTGCTGCCGCTGCAGAACGGCGTCGAGGCCGCCGACCAGGTGACGGCCGAGGTCGGACCCGGACACGTGCTCGGCGGCCTCTGCCACCTGATCGTGTTCCTCACGGCGCCGGGGCGCGTGCAGAACATGCCGGGGCTCGAGCCGAGCGTCACCTTCGGCGAGCTCGACAACCGGCCGAGCGATCGCGTGCGGCAGGTGCAGGAGGCGTTCGGCCGTGCCGGCGTGAAGGCGATCGTGTCGCCCGACATCCTGGCCGCCCTCTGGACGAAGTTCCTGTTCATCGTCGCCTTCGGCGGTGTGGGCGCCGTGACGCGTGCGCCGATCGGGGTCATCCGTGCGGTCTCCGAGACACGGGCGATGCTGGAGCAGGCGATGCAGGAGGTCCGGACGCTGGCGGCGGCTCGCGGCGTCGCGCTGCCCGCCGATGCGGCCGTCGCGTCCATGGCGCGCCTCGACGGACTGTCGCCGGCGGCCACGGCGTCGATGCAGCGCGACATCATGGAGGGGCGGCCCTCAGAGCTCGAGGCGCAGAACGGGGCGGTCGTCAGGCTCGCCGCGCAGGCGGGTGTGGAGACGCCGCTCCATCAGTTCATCTATCAGGCCCTGCTGCCGAGCGAGCGGCGGGCGCGCGGCGAGATCCAGTTCCCGGCCTGAGAGGCCGGCGCGCGTGCCGCGCGGCCGGAGGCGGAAGGGACGAGGAGAGACATGGCGCGTCGCACGGGATGGCATCGGCCGCCGGCCTGGCTGCTGGCAGGGGTGCTCGGCCTCGCCTTCGTGGTGATCGGCTGCCGCCGGCAGGCGGTCTGGGCCGGTGCGGCGTTCTTCCCGGAGGACGGCGGTCAGCTGCGGCTGGCCGCCGAGCAGCCGGACTGCGGCTGCCTGACCATCCTGAACCGCAGCGGGCGTACGCTGCTGCTGCGGGCGACGCTGCGCGGCGCGCCGGTGGGCGGGGCCGAGGTGGCGGCTGGCGCGCAGCTCGTCTTCCGGTTCGACTGGGCCGGGCCGCGCGACAACGACTACTACCTGCTGGAGGGGATCGAGGACGGGCAGCACGTGGATCTGCGCCAGGCGCTGCAACTCGGGGAGTCGCCGCGCTGGCAGCCCTGCGAGACGATCGCGTGCCCGTACGGCTCGCTGCAGATGAACGTCGCCGAGACCGGGCGCTGACGCCGGCGGACGATCAGGGCTGGTAGGGCGGGGCGGCCCGCTCGGCGCCCAGCCAGCGCTCCTCGATGCGGAAGACGCGCCAGATGAGCAGCGATACCATCCACGAGCAGACGAACAGCGCCACCACCGCGTAACCCATCGTCTGCAGGTCGAGGTGCTGCAGCGCCTGCCACCAGCGGGGGCCGTCGGCCTCGACGTGCAGCAGCCCGCCGACGATCGACGCCAGTTCGATCGTGCCGACGAACAGCGCCACCACGACCGACAGCCCCGTGACCGTCAGGTTGTAGAAGACCTTCCGTACCGGGTTCGAGAACGCCCAGCCGTACGCCCCGCACATGACGATGCCGTCGGCGCTGTCCATCAGCGACATGCCGGCGGCGAAGACGATCGGCAGCGCCAGTACCGCGACGAAGGGCAGCGCCTGCGACGCGGCGAGGCCGGCCGTCGTCAGCAGGCCGATCTCCGTCGCCGTGTCGAACCCGAGCCCGAAGAGGAAGCCGACGACGTACATGTGCCAGGGCCGGCTGACGAGGTCGAAGAGGCGGCCGAACCACCGGCTCATCAGCCCCCGCTGCAGCAGGCGGGCCTCGAGCTCGTCCGGATCGACCTCGCCGCGCCGCATGTCGCGGAAGACGCGGTAGATGTCGATCATCACGAGCAGGTTGAGGATCCCGATCAGATAGAGGAAGGCGCCGGACACCACGGTGCCGACGTACTGGCCGATCGCGTGCAGCCGGGGCAGCTCCGCCGTCACGTGCTGCGTGGCCAGGGCCACGACGAGCGTCATCAGCAGCACGACCGACGAGTGGCCGAGGGAGAAGAAGAAGCCGACGCCCAGCGGACGCGGACCGCCGCGCATCAACTTGCGCGTGGTGTTGTCGATGGCCGCGATGTGATCGGCGTCGAAGGCGTGCCGCAGGCCGAAGGCGTACGCGAGCCCCGCGAGCCCGAGCATGAACGGATAGTGCGGCGCCACGACGAACCAGATCGTGCCCCAGCCCAGGACGTGCAGGAGGGCGACGGCGCCGCCCAGCTGCCAGATCTGGCGGCGCTCGCGGCCGCTGAGCGGCACACCCGTGACGGACTTCGATCGCGGCATCGGTGCGTGAATGGTCTCGGGCGATTGAGTCGGGCGCCGCCGGAGGCGCCGGGGACGGCCGCCGGGCACGCCGGCCCGCCAGCAGGACTGTTCCAAGCGTATCACCCGCGGTCGGGCCGGTCCAGCGTCGCCGGCGTCCAGGCGCCGCGCCGGCCCGTTTGCGCGGATTGGGGCAACGTCCTCATAATGACGTCACACGTCGCCGCCCGGGGGCGGAGCGTGCCGACCATGAAGACGACGATGCGAGAGGCGTCATGAGCGACGTGACGGCGGGGGCGGCCGGTGAGGTCGTGCTGCGCGTCGAACACCTGACGGTCCGTTACGAACGCCAGTCGGTCGTCAACGATCTGTCGTTCGAGGTGCATCGGGGCGACCGGGTGATGATCGTCGGCCCCAACGGCGCCGGCAAGACGACGCTGTTCCGGGCGCTGCTCGGCTTCGTCCCCTGCGAGGGGCGCATCTGGTGGCACCCCGGCGTTTCGGTGGGGTTCGTGCCGCAGGGGCTCGATGTGAACCGGAAGTTCCCGCTGACGGTCCGCGAGCTGTTCCACTTCGGGCGGACGGCACTGGCCGAGGAGGCGATCCGGGACGGCCTGACGGCTGTGAACGCCGCCGCGCTGTCCGGACGGTCGCTCGCCACCCTGTCCTCGGGCGAGTTCCAGCGCGTGCTGATCGCCTTCGCCCTGGCGCAGCAGCCCGACGTGCTGCTGTTCGACGAGCCGACCTCGGACATCGACATCGGGGGGCAGGAGACGATCTACCAGCGGCTCGAATCGGTGGCGACAGCACGGGCGCTGACGCTGCTGATGATCTCGCACGACCTGAACGTCGTGCTGAACTACGCCACCGAGGTGCTGTGCCTGAGCCGCGACTTCCACTGCCACGGCCGGCCGATCGACATCCTCACCCCGGACGTGCTGCGGAAGCTGTACGGCCCCGGCGCGCAGTTCTACCGTCACACGCATGCGCCGGCCGCTGAGGGCCACGACGGGCATCCGCACTGACCATGTTCCCCCTGATCCTGCTCGCCGGCACCTGTGCCGCCGTCGCGATCGGCTTCCTCGGCGTCTTCGTCCTCTTCCGGCGGATGGCGCTCGTCGGCGACGCCCTGTCGCACGTGGCCCTGCCCGGTGTCGCCGTCGCCATCGTCCTCGGCATCGATCCGCTGTGGGGCGCGCTCGTCGCCCTCGGCCTGGCGGCCGTGGCGATCTTCTGGCTGCAGAAGGCGACGCGCCTGTACGAGGAGGCGATTGTCGGCATCCTCTTCTCGATCGCGCTGGCCGGCGGCGTCCTGCTGCTGAGGGGACGGGAACTCGAGGCGGCGCTCTTCGGCGATCTCTCGAGCCTGTCCGGCCTGGACGTCGGCCTGACGATCGGCCTGGCGGTCGTCATCTTCGCGGCGACGCTGGCGCTCTATCGCCGGCTCGCCCTCGTGAGCTTCTCCTCCGACCTGGCGCGGGCCAACGGGATCGACGTCGACCGTGTCGGCCTGCTCTTCTTCCTGCTGCTCGCCCTCGCCGTCGCCCTCGGCGTGAAGGTAGTCGGCACGCTCCTCGTCGGCTCGCTCGTCGTCATTCCGCCGGCCTCCGGCGCGAACCTCGCCCGCAGCCTCCGGACCCTGGCGCTGCTCAGCGTCGCCTTCGCCGTCGGGGCCATCGTCCTCGGCCTCGTCGTGGCTCACGTGTTCCGGTTCCTGCCCGGTCCGGTGATCGTGCTGGCCGAAGGGGCGTTCTTCCTGCTCTCGCTGGCGCTGCGGCCGTTCCGGCGCTGACTGGACGCGATCCTCGCTCGCGAATCTGCCTCCCCTCCGTCAGCTCATCTGTTATGATCCGGTCGTACGCGCCACGGCTGCCGCGGCGCGCTCGTGTCGGGCACGTTCGCTGTATCGGTTCTCCGTGTCGGCAACCCGCTCGCTGGTCCGGGCGACAGGAGTCACGCGATGACTACGAACACCGCACCGCCTCCGAAAGACCTCATTGGATTCCTGGATTACTACCTCGTGCAGAAGGCCCCGTTCCAGATCCCGGACGCCGGCCGCGAGTGGATCGTGCAGTGGGGACCCTGGATCGCCGTCGTCCTGATGATCCTGTCGCTGCCGCCGCTGCTCGTCGTCCTGGGCATCGGCACCGCGCTCATCCCGTTCGGCGGCATCGGGTACGCCGCGGGCTTCACCTACCTCACCGTCGTCCTGATCGTCCAGGTCCTGCTGATGCTGGCGGCCCTGCCGGGGCTGTTCGCTCGGAAGATGGCGGGATGGCGGCTGCTGTTCTACGCGCAGCTGGTCAGCTTCGTCTTCTCGCTGCTGAGCGGCTCGATCGTGGGCGCGATCCTCGGGACGCTCATCGGCCTCTACATCCTGTTCCAGATCCGGCCGCTCTACACCGCGTAGGGCCGGCGCGCTCATGGGGTCCGTTCCGCACGAAGGGCCGCGGGCCCTTCGTGCGGGACGGGTGTGCCGGCCGACGTCAGACGGCGGGTGTGGTGAGGTAGGGGCGGTACACCGGTTCCCAGACGTGCGCGCGCAGGCGCGCGGCCAGCGTGGCCGCGTCGCACGGCGGGGCGAGGCCGTCGCGCTGTGCCTGCCGCGCCACGGC
>JAGWRA010000146.1 GCA_028876655.1 Acidobacteriota bacterium
CCCGCAGCGCGGCGCCTACTGCGGGAACGACGTGACGACCTTCGTGCTCGTCCGGGTGTCGCCGGTCAGGGCCTTCATCATCGCCACCAGGTCGTGCACCTCTTCGTCGGTCAGGTGCAGCGGCCTGATCTTCGGGTCGAGCCAGGGATTCGGCTGGCCGCCCTTGTTGTAGTGCTCGACGACGTCCTCGAGCGTGGCCTCGGAGCCGTCGTGCATGTAGGGCGGGTGCAGCGCCACGTCGCGCAGCATCGGCGTCTTGAACGCGCCACGATCCGCATCCTGGTGCGAGATCGCGTACCGCCCCTCGTCCTTGAACGTCTTCGTGGCCGCGTCCCATCCGATGCCGATGTTGTGGAAGCGGCTGTCGGTGAAGTTGTCACCGAGGTGGCACTGGCTGCACTCGGCCTTCCCGAAGAACAGGGCGTAGCCGCGCTTCACGGCGTCGGACACCGCCGACTCGTCGTGGTTCACGCGCCACCGGTCGTACGGCGAGTTGCCGCTCATCACCGTCCGCTCGAAGTCGGCAATCGCGTGCACCACCCGCTCCTTGGTGATCCCGGGCGTGCCGAAGGCCTCCTGGAAGTAGGGGGCGTAGCCCTTCACCTGCTCGAGCGTCTGCACCATCACGGCATGGGTGTTCCCCATCTCGACCGGGTTCGCGATCGGACCGAGCGCCTGTTCCTCGAGCGACGCGGCACGGCCGTCCCAGAAGAAGAAGGGGTAGAGCGTCCACGCCTCGTTCACGAAGGAGGGCGGTTTGCGCGTCCCCTGCTGCCCGCGGATCCCCGTGGCCACGGCGGTCCGCATGGAGAAGCCGTCGGCCGGCACGTGGCAGGTGGCGCACGACACGGTCCCGTCCTTCGACAGCCGCGGGTCGAAGTACAACCAGCGGCCCAGCCGCACGCGCGCGGGCGTCGGCGGATCCTTCAGTTCGCTGAAGGTCGAGTTGATGCCGAGCGGCGGCGTGGGCAGCGGTTCGATCGGATTGGCGGCTTCCCAGGCCGGCACCGACGGCTTCGACGAACAGGCCGCCATCAGCCCGACCGCCACGATCAGCAGCCCGCCCCCGCCACCGCGTAACCAGCGTGTCATCTGCGCCTCCCGAACGGATCCCCGGCACCAGCGGCCGCCGGTCCCGGCGGCGGCTGGCGCCCGTTCATTGTAATGAATCGTCCCTCCTGCACGGCGTGGCAGGCGGCCGGCGGTCGCCCGCCACGCACCCGGATCAGCGGGAGCCGCGCCGCGACCAGACCGGCACGCCGTCGGCGTTCCGCAGCGTGATCGTCTTCCCGCCCATCTTGATCTCCCGGGCGATCAGGCCTGCGTTCTGCCCGAACGTCGTGTGCGCCCCGGTCACCTCGATCGCCTCGCCCTTGGTGAACGTCACCTTCTGCTGCTCCAGCCAGGTCGTCGGCCCGACGAAGACCTCGAGCGTCTCCGTCTCGGTCTTCAGCATCAGGTGCGTCCCGCTGCTGCCGCCGGCCATCCGGCCCATGCCCGTCCGCTGCACCACGTCTTCGATCGTCCCCGTTACGGTGACCTCGTGGGCCTTGTCGTACCGCATGCCCGGTCCCATCCCCCGCCCCATGGGCGGTTGCGCGAGACCGGCGGCCGCCAGCGCCGCCGACGCCACCACGAACATCGTGCCGACCATCCACTTCTTCACGGTACCCTCCTGCTCCTCCGCCTTGCGCGATGCGACCCCTGCGGCCCCTTCAGGGCTGGAAGCCGACCGCCAGTGAGAAGACGCCGATCGTGTCGTGCGCGCCGTGACTGAACGCGAACAGCACACGCGCGTCGGGCCGGACGTACACGTGGGACGTCAGGGCGATCCGCACGCCGGCGCCCAGGTGCAGGACCGGGTCGTTGAACGACACGGTCGACCAGGCGCGGTTCTGCGGCACGTAGACGTTGCCGAGCCGTGCGCGGTAGTACGAGGGCACCTGGCCGTACAGGCACGTCCCCGGACCGAAGCCGCCGCCGCACACGGTCGCGCCGGCCGGCAGGCTCACGTTGCCGAAGAATCGCGGCGCGCCCAGATCGAGCGACGAGTGATACCAGCCGCCGCCGAGTGCGACGTACGGCACCACCTGGTCGCCCTCCATCAGATCGAAGAGCAGGCCCCCGGTGACACTCGCCGCGCGCGCGCCCGACCCGCGACCGAGGTACGTCCCCGTCCCCTCGACCGAGAGGCGGTCGACCAGGCCGACGATGACCGCACCGCCGACGGCCGGGCCGGTGGCGTTGCGATCCGTGCTGACCCCTGCGCGAATTTCCGCGGAGACCGGGTGGTCGGCCGCGCGCGTCACGACCGGTTGTTGTGCAGAAGCGACCGTCCCGGCGAGCATCAGCAGGCCCGCCAGCACGGCGACTCGTCCGTACCCCTCATGCAGGATTGCCATAAGAACCTCGTCCCCCCGGGCGGGCGTCACAGGGCCGCCTGCCGGGCTCGGCTGCCGGCGCGGCACCCGGCGCCCTGCGCCGGAGGGACGAAGAAGGGCCGCCCGGACCGGAAGAAAGCAAACCGCCGTCCAACGGGACCATCATCCCGCGATCCGGTGAGAAGAAGATGAGACGCCGGGCCCGCCCGGCGCCCGGCCATCGGGGGGTGTCAGTGGGCGGGCCGGGCGAGGCTGTTCTCGGCGAAGCACCAGTGGACGAAGCCCGGCGTGAACTGCGCGGCGGTATTCGGCGGCACCTCGGCCTCGGCGATCCGATGGAACGCAAAAGCGATCTGCCCATCGTCGGCCACCGTGCCCGTGAGGTAGCCGTACACGTTCGTCTCGGCCGCCGCCGCGTCGTGCGCGTCCGCCGGCAGCGGGTAGCGGACGGCGCCGGCCGTCCCGACGATCCACCCCGGGAGGACGCCGCCGTGCTCGCGCCAGTACGGCGTGTTGAAGGTGTTCTCCATGTAGTAGTGGGAATGGCTCGCCAGCAGGTAAACGTGCTTCCCGGCTGCGTTCTGCGCGTGCAGCAGCGCCTCGTAGACCTGCCGGCCGCTCTCGCGCATCTGTGGCGACTCGTTCATGCTGTGATCGGCCGAGATGCTCTCGGGCAGCGCGCGGTGCGCTCCGAGCACGATCGCGCGGACGGCCGGGTCGGCTTCGTCGCGCGCGATCACCGCCTTCACCCACGTCAGCTGCGCGGCGTCGAACTGATCGGGCGACGCATTGTCCATGCTGATGAAGTCGACGCCGTGGTCGATCCAGTGAAAGTAGGTGCGCAGGCGATGCGCCCGTGGGTCGTCCTGCAGCCGCTGCGCCGTCAGCACGGGCTGGCCGAGCCAGTCGGCGAACTGCTCGAGGTAGTCGCTGCGCGTCTTCGGCGGGATGTTCTCGTGATTGCCGATCCCCAGGAAGACCGGCCGCGTCCCGAACGGATCGATCTGGGACCGGACGAAGTCGTCCCAGACCGTGTTCTCGTACTGGATGATCGTCAGGGGCTGCGCCTGATGCGCCAGCTGATGCGTGACGTCCTCGTCGAAGGTGTAGATGGCGCGGAAGTCGCCGAGGTGCCAGTAGAACCCTGCTCCCTGCTGCCGCACGCCGGCGGCAATCGCCGGCATCACGACGTCTCCGCAGTTGCGCGAGTCGCCGGACACGGCGAACCGGAAGGGGCGATCGGCCAGTCGCGCGGCCGGGTCGAGCGCCCCCAGCCAGATCGCGGCCAGCACCGGCAGACTGGCGACGAGCAGCGTCCTCCGCATCGCCCCTCCTTCCCTCGATGAGACCGTCACTCGAGCCAGCTCATCCGATCAGGTCTTCAGAGCATAGCCCGACCGTGCGCGTCCGCAAAGGGTGCTTCGCACGCGCACGCACGCACGAACGACGTCTCTGGAAGAAGTTGTCTATACTGGCCGGCGAGGGAGCGTACACGACATGGGATCGATGGTCTGGCTGCTGGGCTACGCAATCGGGATGATCCTCATCGTGCTGGCCGTCATCATCCTCGTCTTTCAGCGCGCCAGCCGGATGCCGCCTGAGGAGATCGTCCGCCGCCGGTACGCGCGCGGCGAAATCGATCGCGAGCAGTACGAGCAGATGCTGGAAGCCTTGCAGGTGGACACCGGTCGGGCTCCCCGCTAACCCGTCCTGCAGCCGCCCAGTCCCGAGTCCCGAACCCCGATCGGGCACGGCGAAGCGCCTACGTCCCGGCCGGCACCCACACCTGGTAATGCGTCGTCGCCAGCCCCGGTGTATAGCCATACTGCCGCAGCGTCGGGGCCGGCACGTCGATGAGCGGCACCGGGAACAGATCGTCGGGCGAGAAGTCGACCACCGCCCCGACCGTGTGCTGCTCGATCGCCCGGGCGAGCATCGGCAGCCAGGCGTCGCGTGACGCCGCGACTTCATCCCAGAACATCTTCTTGCCGATGTCCGATTGCCGCCAGGTCCGCAGCCAGCCCTGCGCGGTCACCTGCGCCTGCAGCTGCATCATCGTCCCGGCCAGCTCCGGATAGACGACCAGTTCGGGCCGGTTCGCCTGGAACGCCAGGATCGGCGGCACGGCGACCCGCTCGCCGGGGCTGGTCCGCGCGCGGATGAAGGCGGCCACCTGGTCGATCTCGCTCCGGTCGCGATAGCCGAACCCATACGCGCTGGATGCGCCGGGTCCCCAGCCCTCGTGGCGGACGGGCGTCACGAAGACGAGCAGGGCGAGTGTGACAATCGCCGCGACGGCCGCCGCGCCGCGCGACAGGCGGATCGTCTCCGCCTCGTCTGCCGGCCTGCGCCAGGCGTCGGCGATTGCCGCCACGGTCACGCCGGCGAAGAGCGCCAGCCACGGCAGCAGTTCCACGCTGTCGTGCGCCCAGAAGGTCGGGTTCAGCACGACCAGCAGCAGGAACCCCGCCCCCAGCAGCAGCAGCGGCAGCGCCCAGCGCCGCGCCCGTCCTGCCACCACGACGATGACCAGGCCGACGACGCCGGCGGCGAACGCCAGGTCGACGCTCCGCAGGAACTCGACGAACCGGCCGGCCCACGACGGGAAGCCGGCGTGCACCAGGCGGAAGAGGATCACCTGCACGAAGAACGGCATGCCGAACCAGGCCAGCAGCCCGATCGTCGCCGTTCCCATCAGGATCACGAGCGAGGCGGCACACGCCAGCGCTTCGCGCCGCCGCCGCGCGAACAGCAGGAACAGGAACACCGCCACCGCATAGCTGGCGGCGGTCAGCTTGATGGCCATCGCCACCGCCAGCAGCGCCCCGGTCGCCAGTCCGCGGCGCGTGGCGCCCGCCGCCTCGTCGCCGCCGTCCCGCAGCACGAGCCAGGCCGCCGCCAGCACCGGCACGATCAGGAACACCTCGCGCTCGAAGACGTGGTAGCGGAAGACGATCGGGCTGACCGCGAAGACGAGCGCGGCCGCCGCCCCGCACCAGCGGCCGCCCAGGCGGCGGCCGATCCGCCAGATGAACAGCGACGCCGTGAAGGCCGCAGCCTGGGTGAAGGCCTCTGCGGTCCGGATCGAGGCCGGAAAGATGCGCAACAGCACCGCCAGCGCGCCTTCCAGCAGCGGGAAGTGCGGCAGGGCGAATCCGGTGTACGGCGCATGCCCGGTGGCCAGCATGAAGGCGCCGTTCAGGTACGACTCGTCTTCAATCCAGACCTGCGGCCAGGCCATCCGGACGATCCGCGGCACGGCCAGCAGGAGGATGAAGGCGATCGTGCCGGCGCCCGTGGCGCGGGCCGGTGCCGTCCCCGCAGGCGCGGCGGCCGTCGGACGCGTGCCGGCGCGGCGGGTGGAACGGGTGCGTGTCACGGGTGTGCGGGCGCGGCGGCCCGGTGGATGAACGGGAGACCTGCAGGCATCGGCGGCCGGACTCGCAGGCATGTTAACGGGCGCCCGCGCCGCCGTCAACGCCGCCCGCGGCGGATCAGCCGAACAGGACGAGCGAGACGACCAGCGCCGCGCCGAGCGCCGCCAGCCCGGCCGTGACGCTGCGCCGGAAGGCCGGGGTCCCCAGCCATAGCCCCAGCCCTGCCTTGAGCACCGTGTTGGACAGGGCCCCCACCGCGATCGCCTGCGCGGCAATGTGGGCCGCCACCCCCTCGCTGGCAGCGCGCGCCATGGAAATCGTCAGCGCGTCGACGTCGGTCAGGCCGAGCACGGCACCCGAGACCGTGAGGCCGGCGGCGTTGAAGCGGGCGCGCACGAAGGCGACGGCGACGATCACCACCTGGAACAGCAGCGCCATCTGCAGGGCCGACCCGAGCTGCAGGGGGTTGTCCGGCACCTCGACGTCAGCCACGTCACGGGGTGTCCGCCGGAAGCCGGCCACGGTCATCAGCGCGCCGACGGCCAGCGGCGCGGCGAACAGCGGCAGCTCCGCCTTCGCCACCTCGAGGTTCAGTGCCGCGCTCGCCACCAGGATCCGGACGAACATCACCGTGCAGGCGCCGACGACGCCCACGGCGAGCGGCAGGGCCGGCGTGGCGTCCTCCCGGCTGGCGCGCGCGAAGGCGAACGAGACGCTGGTCGAGGAGATCAACCCGCCCAGGATGCCGGCCAGCGGGTAGCCGCTGCGGGCGCTGGCGAGGCGCCGCGCGATGTAGCCGGCGAAGCTCAGGCCCGAGAACAGCAGGACGACGGCCCAGAGCATCCGGGGCCGGAACGCGTCGAACGGGCCGTACGGTCCCTCCGGCAGCAGCGGCAGCACGACCACCGCCATGACGGCGAAGCGGATGCCCGCGCGCAGTTCCCGGTCGTTCAACCGTCCCACGATCGCGTGCAGCCGCGACTTCTCCACCAGCAGCAGGCTGGTGATCGCAAAGACCGCACTGGCCAGGGCGACGTGGCCCGCCCCCGAGGCCATGCCCGCCGCCAGCACGACGAGCGCGGCGGCCTCCGTCGTGCCGTCGACGTCGCGGCCGCTGGCCGCGACGTACGCCGCCACGACCAGCGCGGCGCCGCCGGCCGCGAGGATCGCGGCCGGCAGCTGCAGGCCGATCGTCCACAGCCAGCCGCACAGGCCGCCGAGCCCGCCGAGCAGCGTGAAGGTGCGGATGCCGGCGAAGTGCGCCAGCGGCCCCTTCGCGCGGCCGGCCCACTCGCGTTCCGTGCCGACGGCCACGCCGCCCAGGGCCGCGACGACGATCCCGACCACCGCAGGTGAGGTCATGACGCCATCCTAACGGTCGGCCCGCAATCCGTCGAGGAGCACGAGGGGGAACGGGGCAGGTGGGACCTGGCGGCTGGACAACGGGCGGCGAGGCCCGCCGACGAGCCGGCGCCGGTCCGCCGCGCGCGGACCGGCGCCGCCCGGAGACTCAGTCGCGGACGGGAACCTGGCGGGCCTGCCTCGGTTCCTCCTTCGGCGCGGGCATCGTCACTTCGAGCACGCCGTTCTTGAACGACGCGTTCGTCTGATCGGCGCGCACCCCTTCGGGCAACGGGATCAGCCGGAAGAAGGAGCCGTAACACCGCTCGGTGCGGTAGAAGCCCTCCTTCTTCTCCTCGGCTTCCTGCTTGCGCTCGCCGCGGATCGTCAGCCCCTCGTCGGTCAGTTCGACCTTCACGTCGTCCTTGGTCAGTCCCGGCAGGTCGGCCCGCACGATGAACTGTCCGTTCTTCTGGAGCACCTCGACCTGGGGCGCCCACAGCATCTCCTTCTCGCCGGTCCGCCAGACGGGTGCGAGCCGGTTCCGGCCGAGCGGGAATTCGTCGAAGAACCGGTCCATCTCGTCGCTGAACCGGCGGAACATCAGGCCGGGCCAGGCCGCCCACGGATCGTAGCGCACCGGCTGGGCCTTGGCTTCTTCAGCCTTCGGTTTCTCGAGCGTTGTCGTTGCCATGATGACTCTCCTCGTTCCCGTGACGCAGCATTCGCAGGAATGACAGACATGCAGTCGTTCAAGTCGATCGTCGGAACGGATCGTCGGCAGGCCGCGGCGTGCGACAGAGGAACCTCGCCGCGTCCCCGGGATCTCATGCACACTCCGCGCCGGGCCGACGGGCGCTGCCGCGCGGTCAGCCGCGCACCAGACTCGCCTGCAACGTGCCGCACCGCCATGGCTTCCGTTCCTCACATACAGACGCTGCGACACGGCGTCCGGCTGGCGGCTCGACGGGCGCAAATCCGGTGCGAAATCTCCCGCGCGTCAGCAGAGTTCTTTCCCCCGACCCCATCGCCTGAATCGACGTGCGGGCGCAATCCGGCCCGACGGTACACATGATGGCCGGCGAGTCACTGGCATCCTCTTTGCGAATCCAGCGAGCGGTGCGCTGCGGCATGGTCCCTGGTCCGGCGCCGCCGGGGAGGTCGTCATGATTCCGGCCACGCGGGTGCTCTGCCCGATTGACTTCTCGCCACCGGCGCTCCGCGCGCTCCGGACGGCCGTCGGCCTGGCCGGACTCGCGCGTGCCCCGCTCCATGTGATGACCGTCCTCGAAGATCCCTACCAGTACGTCGGCGTGTCCCCGCCCACCGAGGACGAGCTGGATCACACGCGCCAGGCGCTGCGGGATGCCGTCGCGGCCGAGGCGCCTGCCGGAGCGGCGTGGCTGCCCGACCTCGAGGTGTCGGTCTGGACCGGCGCGCCCCAGGAAGGGGTGCTCCGCGCCGCGGTCGAGACGGCGGCGGATCTCATTGTCATGGGGACGCACGGCCGCAGCGGCTTCGGCAAGTGGCTGTTCGGCTCGACGACCGAACGGGTGCTGCGCACGCCGCCGTGTCCGGTGCTCGCCATCGGGCGGGGCGAGCAGGACCTGGTGACGCTGGCCGCCGACGGCCCGCACCTCGCGTTGACGCACGTGCTGGTGGCGACCGACTTCGGCAAGGACAGCCTGCGGGCCACCGCGCTGGCGCAGTCGCTGGCCGCCGATCCCGGCGTCGAGCTGATGGTCGCCCACGTGATGCCCCGGCTGTCGCCGCTGCTGACGCCGGCAGACGCCACCATCGCGGTGCAGTACGAGGCCGAGGCGAACACCGCCGCCGAGACCCGGCTGGGCGAGACCCTCGCCGCCATGCCGCAGATCCACGCGTCGAGCTGGCTGCTGCACGGCTCGCCGCACGTCGAGCTGCTGGCGCTCGCCGAGCGGCAGCACGCCGACCTCATCGTGATGGGAGCCGTGGGGCGCGGCAGCCTGCATCACAGCCTCACCGGACTGACGACCTACCGCGTGATCAGCCACGCGCCCTGTGCGGTGCTCGTGCTGCCGAGCACCCACCAGGTCGAGAGTGCGCGACTGCTGTCGCGCGAGTACGCCCTCGGGCTCTGAGCGGCGCCCCGGCAGGCCCCGGCGCCGCAAGGTGGTGTGTCATGAGAATCGCCGACGTGATGAAGAAGCCGGTCCACACCGTTCCGGCCGATGAACTGCTCGAGACGGCCGCGGCGCGGATGCGCGACAAGCGCATCCATCATCTCGTGGTCGTCCGGGATGGCAAGGCCGTCGGCCTGCTGTCCTCGCGCGACGTGGGAGCGCGCGGCGAGGCGGCGGCCGGCACGCGGCAGATGGCGCCGCGCGTGTCGGACGCGATGACGTACCCGGTGATCATGGTGACGCCGAAGGCCACGCTCCGAGCCGCGGCCAACCTGATGCGGGGCCGCACGATCGGCTGCCTCCCCGTCTCCGAGGGGGACCGCCTCGTCGGGATCGTCACGGTGTCGGATCTGCTCACCCTCATCGGCAAGGGTGCCGAGCGGCCAGCCCCCCGCAACAAGCGCTGGACGTTGAAACATCGGGGCGATCGCCCCCGCCGGCCGGCCGTGCGCTGACCTTCGGCGCGGCACGTTGCCCGCCGCCGCATCCGCAGGCTACGATCGACAGACCGCCCGGTGCCACGGCCCCGCCGCCGGCACCGGGCCCCCTGTCCGCCCCGGAGACCCGGCGCCGGAGCTTGCATGCCGCCACAGACCCCGCGCGAACGCCTCTCGATCCTCTTCTTCTACGCCGCCGTCCTGTGGCTCGGCTACATCCTGTTCCGGATCTTCCAGCCGTTCCTCGTGCCGCTGGGCTGGGCGGCCGTCATGGTCGTCTTCTTCCATCCGTTGCACACCCGCTTCGAACGGCGCTGGGGCCCGGGCCGCGCCGCCCTCGCCAGCACCTTCGTCGTGACGATCATCGTCGTGGTCCCGATGATCCTCGTCGTGACCGCCTTCGTCCGCGAAGGGATCCAGGCGGCGGGCGACATGCAGCGGACGCTCACCAGCGGACACTTCGAATGGGTGCAGTCCGCGTGGCACTGGCTGGAGGTCCACACCCCGATTGCCGCGGGCGTCGACTTCCCGACGATGATCGGCGAAGGGGCGAAGCAGGCGGCCGCCACGCTCGCCTCGAGCGCGGGCGCGCTGCTGCAGAACGTGGTCGTCTTCGTCTTCGATCTCTTCGTCTCGCTCTTCGCCGTCTTCTTCCTGTTCCGCGACTCGCACGGCCTGATGCAGGGTATCCGGCGCGTGCTCCCCTTCGAGGACCGGCTGCGCGAGCGGATGATCGGCCAGGCGCGCGACCTGGTCGCCGCCGGCGTCAGCACGTCGCTCGCCGTTGCCTCCGTGCAAGGGGGCCTGGGCGGCCTGGCCTTCGCGGCGCTCGGCATCGACGCGCCGGTCTTCTGGGGCGTCGTGATGGCCTTCTTCTGCGTGCTGCCGCTCGGCGCGTGGGTGGTGTGGATGCCGGCGGCCATCTGGCTGATGGCGACCGATCACGTCGTGAAGGGGATCGTCCTCTTCGGCGTCGGCGTGGGGATCGTCAGCCTCGCCGACAACTTCCTGCGCCCGCTGCTCCTGTCGGGACGGGCGCAGATGAACGGCCTGCTCGTCTTCATCAGCCTGCTCGGCGGCATGGCCGTCTTCGGCGTCCTCGGCCTGGTGCTCGGTCCGGTGCTGGTCGCGACGGCCGTCGCCATCGTCGACGCATACACGAGTTCAGAGTAGCCCCCGCGCCCCGGGGGACGAGCACGCAGTTCCGGTGATGCCCGACACGGCTCAGACGACCTCGACACGCGACGCGCTGCCCCCCAGGCTGCTGCCGGTCCTCTACTTCGGTGCCGCGCACGTGGCGCTCGCCACCGCCTGCCTCGTCACGGCGCTCGATCCGCGGACCATCGGCGGCTTCTTCTACCACGACCGCATCGTCGCCATCGTCCACCTGGTGACGCTCGGCTGGATCACGCTGTCGATCCTCGGGGCCCTCTACATCGTCGGCCCGATGGCCCTCCGCATGCCCATGCCGGCGCGCCGCCTCGACTATGGCATCTGGGCGCTGATGGTGCTGGGAATCGGCGGGATGGTCTCGCACTTCTGGATCGGCGAGTACGTCGGCATGGCCTGGTCGGCCGGCACGGCCGCCACCGGCCTGACCTTGATGAGCCTCCGGCTGATCGGGCCGCTGCGCGCGGCGCCGATGCCGTGGCCCGTCAAGCTGCACGTCGGACTCGCGTGCCTCAACGTCCTGGGCGCCGCCACGATGGGGCTCCTGCTGGCGATCAACAAGGTCCGGCCCTTCCTGCCGGGCGAAGGACTTACCAACGTCTTCGCCCACGCGCACCTGGCGGCCATCGGCTGGGCCTGCCTGATGGTCGTCGGCCTCGGCTACCGCCTGCTGCCGATGGTGCTGCCGGCGGCCATGCCCGGCGGCTGGTCGACGGCCCTGAGCGCCGTCCTGCTCGAGACCGGCGCCGTCGGCCTGTTCGTCTGCCTGCTCCGCGGCCACGGCGGCACCCCGATCTTCGGGGCCATCACCGTCGCCGGCTTCGGGGCGTTCGGCGCGCACGTCGTCTGGATGGTGCGTCATCCGCGCCCGGCGCCGGCGCGGCGGCCGCGCCCCGATTACGCGGTCCGGCACGTCGCGGCGGCACTCGTGTACCTCCTGCTGACCTGCACCCTCGGCATGACGCTGGCTCTCGCGCCGATGAGCGACTGGACGCTGCGGGCGGCCCTGGCCTACGGGGTGTTCGCGCTGGCGGGGTTCCTCGCCCAGATCATCGTCGGCGTCCAGGCCCGCATCCTGCCGATGTTCGCCTGGTACCAGGCGTTCGCCGCCACCGGCTTCAAGGGCCCGGTGCCCCCGCCCGACGAGATGCCGTCCCGTCCGCTCCAGGAGTGGGGATTCCTGCTGTGGCTGATCGGGGTGCCGTGCCTGGCCGGCGGCTTCACGTTCGACGCCTTCCCGTTCCTCTCGGCGGGCGCCTGGGTGCTGCTGGCGGCGGTGGTCCTCGGTGCGGCCGACGCGGCGCGCATCCTGCGGCACGCCTGGCGCCCGTCTCCACGGTCCTGACGGGCGCCGCTCACCCGTCCTGCGCTTCCCGCCGCGCCCAGAGCGGGTAGTCGACGCCGGCCAGCCGGTTGATGACGATGGCCTGCAGCGTCAGCAGCGCCACGGCAATCTCGATGACGAGCAGGTAGAACGGGCGGGTGATGATGCCGAGCGAGATGATCAGCGTCGTCGCGCCGGCCGGCGGGTGGGCCGCCTTCAACAGGATCATCAGCGCGCCGGTGAGCGCCAGCGACAGGGCCGCCGCCATCACGCGCGGGCTGGTGACGCCGGTCTGCAGCGCGGGTGGGGCGTGGTGCAGGCCGAAGGCGACCAGCGAACCGTAGCCGCATGCGATGCCGATCGCGTGCCCCAGGATCGTGTGGCGCGGGCTGGCGGGCGGTGACAGCGGCGTGAAGAAGAAGAGGATCGCGGTCGGCCCGAGTGACGGAAAGATGAAGGGAGTGCCCGACAGCTCGGCCACCCCCGCCAGGATGGCGATCGTCAGGAACCCGTTGATGAACATGAACGCGGCCCAGATGGGCCGCGGCGGAAAGCGCCCGAGCAGCCGCGTCAGCCGCAGCCGCGCCAGGAGTCCCGGCACCACCTCCGGCGTCAGCAGTTGCAGGCCGGGCTTGGTCGACGGGTTCTGCAGGATCTCACTCATCGTCTTCGACCTGTCGCAGGCGGCGGTCGAAGCCCAGCACGTAGAGCAACAGCCCGCCGTTGACGAGGAACAGGACCAGCGACGACGCCGCTGCCGGCACGAGCACGTCGAACTGCCGTGCCAGATAGGCGTCGAGCGCCGACGCCACCAGCCACAGCTGGATGATGACCAGCGTCGCAATCAGCGCCAGGATCGCCGAGAAGAGGGTCGTCCCCTGCCGCCGGGTCTCCACCTAGACCTCCACGCCCGTGGCGAAGATGTCCTCCCCGTCCTGCTCGATCCGGATCCGCGGGAGGGGGCGGCGCGGCGGCCCCGCCACCGGCTCGCCGCCGGCGGTCGAGAAGGAGCCGTGATGGCACGGACAGAACAGCACGTTGTCGGCCGGCTCGTAGACGACGGCGCACGACAGGTGCGTGCACACCTGCGAGTACGCCACGAGCGTCCCGTCCGGGCGCCGCAGCAGGAGGCAGGGATCCTCGGCCGTCGGATAGCGGAACGGCAGGACGCCGCGGACCGGCAGCTCCGCCACGCGCGCGATGCGGACCCGCGGGTAGACCGGCACGCGGAACCGCCGGCCGGCGGCGGCAATGACCAGCGTCGCCGCGGCGAACAGGCCCGACCCCAGCGTCAGGAACTTGGCCAGCTCGCGGCGCGTCAGGTACTGGTCGCGCTCCCAGGCAATCGGGAAGTCCTCGCGCCAGCGTGGAGGGTGCTCAGCCATGATCCTCCTTCGGTCCGTCCTCAGCCCTGCTCCAGCCAGGCCGCCACGTCGTTGCGATCGAAGGCCCCGGAGGGGCGCGCGGAGCCGAGCCCCTGAATCTGGAGCAGCGGCGGCGTCTCGGGCGGCACGACGAGATAGACCTTCGTGCGGACGGGATGATCGCCGAAGCGCCACTCGTTGATGGCGGTCCCGCCCCGCGTCCGCCGGAACTCGTCGAGCGTGATGAAGGCCAGCGCCTGCGACGGGCAGACGGTGGCGCACATCGGCCGCTTCCCCGTGCTCGTCCGGTCGTAGCACATGTCGCACTTCATCATCTGGTCGATCTCGCCGAAGTAGCGCGGCACGCCGAACGGACAGGCCAGCACGCAGTTCGAGCAGCCGATGCAGCGCGGCTTCAGCGAGCTCTGCACCACGCCGTCCGGCGTCTGCTTGATGGCATCGGCGGGGCAGACCTGCGCGCACACCGGGTTCTCGCAGTGCATGCAGACCTGCGGCGCCGTCTGCACGCTGTCGTGCCGGTCGATCGTCTCGAGATGGATCAGCGACCGCCCGCGGTGGGTGTCGCACTCGGCGCAGGCCTGGACGCACGACTGGCAGCCGATGCAGCGCGCGTAGTCGATGAAGAACGCCCGCTCCTCGATCATGCCAGCCCTCCGGCCTCCGGTCCCAGATGCGCCTCGGCATCGTCGGGCGGCGGCGCCTTCGTCACCCGCACGGCGCAGATCTTGAACTCCGGGATGTGCGACACGGGATCGATCGCCCGCACCGTGCAGTTGTTCGCCGACCGGCCGAGCGGCCAGTGGTAGGGGACGAAGACCGTATCGGGCCGGATCGTCTTCACCACCAGCGCGCGCACGACGAGGGCGCCGCGGCGGCTCTCCACGCGCACGAAGTCGCCGTCCGCCACCCCCAGCGACGCCGCCAGCCGTGGATGCATCTCGCACCGCGGCTCGGGATACTGATCCACCAGCGCGCCGATCCGGCGCGTCTGCGTGCCGGACAGGTACTGGGAGACCACCCGCCCCGTGGTCAGGACGATCGGATAGGCGTCGTCGGTCTCCTCGGCGGCGGGCCGCCACTCCACGGCCTGGAAGTGCGCCCGGCCGTCGGGATGGCCGAAGCGGCCGCCCTCGTACAGCCGGGGCGTCCCGGGATGATCCGGTTCGGGACAGGGCCAGAAGACGCCATGCTCGCGATCGATCCGATCCCAGGTGATGCCGTGATAGTCGGCCACCCCTCCGTGCGAGGCGACGCGCAGCTCCTCGAAGATCTCGCGGGGCGACCGGAACGCGAACTTGTCGCCCGCCCCGAGCCGCGCCGCCAGGTCGCAGATGATCCGCCAGTCCTCCCGCGCCGCGCCCGGCGGGTCCACGACCTTCTTGTGATGGATCACCCGGCCCTCCGCGCTCGTCGTCGTCCCCTCGTCTTCCTCCATCAGCGACCCGGGCAGCACGACGTCCGCGTACCGCATGGTCTCGGACAGGAAGAAGTCGATGCCGGCGTAGAACTCCAGCCGGCCGAGCGCCTCGCGGATGAAGTGCCCGTCGGGCAGCGAGACGGCCGGGTTGAAGCAGATCGACAGCAGCCCCTTGATCCGCCCGTCGTGGATCGCCTCGAGCAGCGGAACGGCCGAGAGCCCCTTGTGCGGGATCGACGACTCGGGTACCCCCCAGACGCCGGCGATGTAGTGCCGGTGCTCCGGATTCTCGACGTCGCGCGCCCCCGGCAGCTGGTCGCACTTCTGTCCCTGCTCGCGCGCCCCCTGGCCGTTCCCCTGGCCGGTGATCATGGCGTAGCCGCAGCCTTCACGGCCGATCCGGCCGCTGGCGACGACCAGATTGATCGCCGCCAGGCAGTTGTCCACGCCTTTGCTGTGGTGCTCGATCCCGCGCGCGTGGAGGAGGAAGCTCGTCCGCGCCGGCCCCCAGAGCTCCGCCGCCTTCACGATCAGCGAGGCGGGCACGCCGGCGATGCGGCTGGCGTATTCGGGCGTGTACTTCGCCACGGTCTCGGCGACGGCCGGCCAGCCCGTCGTGTGCGCGTCGATGAAGGCCCGGTCGATCCAGCCCCGCTCGATCATCACGTGCAACATCCCGTTGAAGATGCCGATGTCGCCGCCCGGCCGCACGGGCATGAACAGATCGACCGTGCGGGCGATCGGCGTCATCCGCGGATCGATGACGATGATCCGCGCGCCGCGCTCGCGCGCCTCCCACAGGTAGTCGGTCGTGATCGGGGCGCACTCGGCCACATTCGCCCCCGCCACCAGGATCACCTCGGCCGACAGCAGGTCGCTCCAGGGATTCGCGGCGCGATCGATGCCGAAGATCTTCTTCGACGCCGCCGCGGCCGACACCATGCACAGCCGCCCGTTGTAGTCGATGTTCGCCGTCCGCACGGCCACCCGCGCGAACTTGCCCATCAGATAGGCCTTCTCGTTCGTCAGCGACGCGCCGGTGAGCACGGCAAAGGCATCCGGGCCGTACTGCGCCTGGATCCGCCGGATCTCGGCGGCCGTCCGCCCGAGTGCGGCCTCCCAGGTGACCGGCTGGAACCCCCGCCCGTCGACCCGCTCGAGCGGCTCGAGGAGCCGATCGGGATGCCCGTTCTGCAGGTAGCGCCGGACGCCCTTGGGACAGAGCTTGCCGCGGTTGAACGGGAAGTCCTCCCAGGGCTCGAACCCGACGACCTGGTTGTGCTTCACCTTCAGCTGGATGCCGCACTGCTGGCCGCAGAAGCAGCAGTGCGTCTGCACCACGCGATCCGGCTCGCCCTCCGTCGTCCAGCCGCCGGCCGGGACGCGGTTGACGTGCGGGCCCCAGGCGGCAACCAGGCTGGGAATGTCGACGGGCGGTCGAGCCATGCTAGCGGGTCCCCTTCCCCGGACCGCGACCGTGCGTCCGCCACAACGCGTCCTGCGCCAGCGCCACCGACAGCCGCCGGCAGCGGGGGCACACGTCCTGATAGTCGCCGGCCGCCGTCGCGTAGCGGATGCCGAGCGCGGATTCCACCCGCTTCAGGTCGCCCACGTGGAGGGCCGAGGCGAAGGGGGCGCCGCACCGCCGGCAGGTCGCCTGCCCCGACGCAGCGCCGGCTTCCTTGTAGAAGGCGATCCCGAGCTGCGCCGGCCGCTGGAAGATGTGGAAGAACTTGCCGAACGGCAGGTACAGCAGCGTGAAGATCACCGTCACCGCGTGCAGCTGGCTGAGGAAGACGAAGTCGTACCCGCGCAGCAGGTGGGTCGAGGCCGTCAGGAACAGGCCCGTCACCGAGACGGCGAACAGCAGCGCCAGCGGCAGCAGGTCGTTGGCGAACTGCTGCACGGCCAGCGCGCCACGGTCGAGCCCGCGCCGCCAGAGCGCGAAGAAGATGCCGGTCAGCACCAGCAGCGCCGCGACGTCGAGCACGTTGAAGACGAGCGGCGCCAGCACGCTGTCCAGCCGGAAGCTGAAGACGTGCACGCCGAAGACGAACGCCTGGTAGCGGGCGAGCGAGGCGGGCGCCGTCTCGAAGTGGATCCAGCCGAACGACAGCGGAAAGGTGACGGCTGCCGCCAGCACGCAGCCCCAGAAGATGCACCAGTGCGCCAGCCACCGCTTGACGGCCCGCCGGCCGATGAACTTCTGGGCGAGAAAGTTGTCGAAGGCGAGCCGCGCCAGACGGACGATGTTCGCCGGCAGGTGACGGGGGGCGAAGAACAGCTGCCAGCTCCGGCGCCAGTAGAGGCCGGTCGGCGGCCGGCGCAGCCACATCGCGTACCGGTAACCGAGACCGAAGGCCGCGAACACGCTGGCGCCCGCGTACGGCACGAGCGCCACGTCGAAGTCGCGCAGGTGGCGGCTGCCGAAGTAGATCCCGAGGATCACCAGGGCCGCCGCGGCCAGCCCGGCGGCGATCGCGTGCGCCGCGTCCGCCCCCCGCGCGGTCACGCGGACGGGCGGCGGCACGATCTCCGGCGTTCCGGCGATAGTCAATCCGCTCGTAGGGCCTCCTCGCGCGTCAGCGTCCTTCGCCCGCCAGCTGTTCCAGCGCCAGCATCAGCGCATGCGTGCCGTTGCGGCCGTGGCCCTGCGCCTGGACCGCCGTGTACAGCTGGTGCACCAGCGCCAGCCCCGGCATCGGCAGCTGCATCCGCCGTGCCTCGTCGAGCGCGATCCCCATGTCCTTGATGAAGTGCTCCACCATGAACCCGGGGTCGAAATTCCGCTTCAGGATGCGCGGCGCCAGGTTGTCGAGCGTCCAGCAGCCGGCCGCCCCACCCGAGATCGACCGCAGCATCACCTCGAGATCCAGCCCCGCCTTCCGCCCGTACAGCAGCGCCTCGCACACGCCGATCATCGTCCCGGCAATCGTGATCTGATTGCACATCTTCGTGTGCTGGCCGGCCCCGGCCGCCCCCTGGTGGACGATGGTCTTGCCGAGCGCCTGCAGCAGCGGCATGACCGCGGCCACGGCTGCCGCATCGCCGCCCACCATGATCGACAGCGTCGCGTTGCGCGCGCCGACGTCGCCGCCCGACACCGGGGCATCGATCGCGAACGCCCCGCTGGCGCGCGCGGCCTCGTCGATCTCACGGCTGAGCGACGGCTGGGTCGTCGTCAGGTCGACGAACACCTGACCGGCCCGCGCCCCCGCGAGGATCCCCTGCGACCCGAGGTACACCTCCCGGACGTCCGGGGGGAAGCCGACGATGGTCAGCACCACGTCCGAGGCGGCGGCCACCGACGCCGGCGAATCGGCCCACACGGCTCCCTTCTCGACCAGCGGCTCTGCCCGGGCCTTCGTGCGGTTGTAGACGGTCACGGGGTAGCCCTTCGCGAGCAGGTGCCCGCACATCGAGAGCCCCATGACGCCGGTGCCAATCCAGCCGAGACGCGTCGCGGTCGAGGAACAATCGGGTAGTCTGCTCATGCGCTACAGGAGAGTGGAAGCCGCGCCCGGTGTCAAGCGGCCGGCGCGGTCCGATCCGGCCGTCCCCCGCCGGCGCGGCTCCGGACGCCCTTGAATATCGCCTTGCGATGTATTCTAGCGTTCGAGTCCGCTGGTGTGAAGCCCGGGCAGCCGCCGCTGGCGCGCCCCGGCGGGAGACGTGACACGAACAGGAACGATGATGCCGCAGACGACCGAAGAACTGCTGCGATCGACGACGGTGTTCCGCCGCCTGAGCCTCGAGGATCGTGAACAGCTCGCCGCCCGCTCGCGCGTGCTGACGTTCCCCCGCGGGACGACGATCTTCACCGAAGGCAGCCCGTCCGACCAGATCTTCACCATCGCCAGCGGCCGCGTGAAGATCTTCAAGATGACCCCTGCGGGCAAGGACGTCATCCTCGAGATCTTCGGCCCGGGCGACCCGCTCGGCGCGGTCGCCGCCTACGAGGGGCGCCCCTTCCCGGCCTCGGCCGCCGCCCTCGAGGACACGGTCTGCGTGGTGATCCCGCGCCAGGCCTTCTTCGCGCTGCTCGAGGAGCGGCCGTCGCTCACCCGCGGCCTGCTGCTGGGCCTCACCCACCGGCTGGTCGAACTCACCAACCGGCTCGCCGACATGAGCGGCGTCCGGATCGAGCCGCGCGTGGCGCGTCTGCTGCTGAAGCTGGCGGACGAATCGGGGCGGGAGGAGCGCGGCGGGATCTTCATTCCGCTCGCGCTGTCGCGTCAGGAACTGGCCGACATGACCGGCACCACCATCGAGACCTGCATCCGGATCATGAGCCGCTGGGGCAAGCAGGAGATCGTCCGGACCGAGAAGGACGGCTTCGTGGTCCTGAACCGGGCGGCGCTCGAGGACCTGTCGCAGCTGTAAGGGGTCCGCGCGCCCCGTCACCGGGTCAGGCCGGTGCCGGCGCCCGGTCCCGCGCCTCCCGCCGCAGCGCATCGGCGGTCGTGAAGCGCGGCGCAATGTCCACCGGGACGTCGCGCAGCCGGTCGAGCAGGGCCGCGACCGGCGGCCGGATCACGCCGAGCGTCTTCAGCAGATCGCGGCCCCGCGCCACGTCGCCCTCGGCCTGCAGCGTCATCAGCTCGGCCGTCAGCGCCCGCACCCCCTCGCGGATCCGCCCGGCATCGACGCCGAACGTGCCGCCGGCGTGGAGGACGAACCCGCCGCGATCCCACAGGTAGTTGAGCTGCACCGCCTGGCCGAGGCCGTGCGCCTCGTTGATCCCGAACCGGATCGAGCGGAAGGCCGACGCCAGGAACGTCGTGTACATCGTCTCTTCGAGCGCCGCCGGCAGCACGCCCCGGTCGACCAGGTGCTGCAGGGCGAAGAGACCCGAGACGTCGGCCTTGGCTTCCTCCAGCGCGCTGTAGACGTCCTTCAACTCCTGCCGCACGGTGGTCCGCCGCCCGCCGACCGTGATGCCGTGCGGCCCGAGGCCGTGCATCAGCTCGTGCATGACGATGTGCGTGAAGAAGGCCTCGAAGCGCACGCGGGCCCGGTCGGCAGGGGCGAGGACGACCGTCGAGATCGGCAGCAGCACCCGGTCGAACTTCGCCTGCTGCACGTTGCGCAGCATGACCCGCTTCGCTCCCTGCTCGCGGATGATCCGCTCGTCGTTCGGCAGGTTGAAGGCGGCCGTCTGGACGCCGCGGTTGCCGTCCCCGGCCGAGAAGATCTCGTTGACGACCCGGATCGGCGCCAGCCCGCCGAGCCGCGGGTTCCGGTACGCGGCGTCGATCGGCAGGTGGTCCTCGATGTCCTGCAGGTGATCGCCGAGCATCGCCAGCTTCCGGGTCTCGGCATCGTCGCGCACGGCGACGTAGCCCTCGAAGGCCGCCTTGCAGTTGAACCAGCCGTCCTCGTAGACCTCGTAGGGACCGATGGTCAGCTCGATCGAGCTGTCGAGCGCCATCCACGCCAGGTCGCTCGCGTAGTAATCGTTGCTCGCAAAGGCGTCGGCCCGCGCCTCGAGATAGGCCTGCAGGGTGGGTTGGGTGGTCAGGGCCGCCGCGTCGCGAAGGTGCGCCGCCGCCAGCGCGAGCTCGCCCTGATACTCCTGGCTGTACGGCACGGCGACGAAGCCGCCCCCCGGGGCGCGGCGGATCGTCGTGAAGAAGCCGGTCGCCTGCGCCCGCCCGGCCGCGGGCAGCCCGTCGATCCACCGCTCGACGTCGTCTTTCGTCGCACCAGCTGGATAGAAGTTCGCGCCGGCCGGCTTGGGCGGCGCGCCCGGCACGAACGGCTCGTCATGATCGAGCCGCGACCACGGCCCGCGGTTGACGAGGAAGTACCGCAGCCGCGCCCGCCCCTCCGGTGACGCGTCGTCGAGCAGGTCGAGCAGCATCGTCTCGTTGCCGGCCCAGACCTGCTTCAGGAACAGCGCGTCCATCACGCGCGCGGCGTCGACCAGCGCCGCGAGCGCCTGTCGTTCGTGCGCCGGCAGCGCCGACAGGTCGACCGTGAGATCCACCGGCGCGAAGCGCGCCGCCATCCGCTCCAGCCTGGCGAGCTCGGACATGGCTCAGTGCACGCCGTGGCTGATGTGCAGGGCGCCGGGGTCGGCGCCCAGTCGCCGGATGGCCTCTTTCCACATCCGGTCCGGCGGGGTCTCGAAGACGAGATCGATCGTGACGTCCGAGGTGAGCCACGCCGACTCGCGCAGCTCGGCGTCCAGCTGTCCAGGCCCCCAGCCGGCATAGCCGACCAGCAGCCGCGCCCGCGGCGGCGTCGACCCGGTCAGCCGCCGGAGCAGGGCCGGCGAGGTGGAGAGATAGAGGCCATCGGCCACCGGCACCGCATCCTCGCCCCCCGGATCCTCGCCCAGCAGGATCCAGCTGCGTTCCTGATCGACCGGTCCGCCCAGCCAGACCGGCAGCTCGGTCTCGGCGCGGGTCTCGGGTGACGACTCGTCCTGGATCACGACACGGGCGGGCACGGGCAGCGGATGGTTCACCACCAGCCCGAAGGCCCCTTCCGCGCTGTGACGGCACAACAGGACGACCCGCTGCGCGAAGTTCGGATCGGCGAGCTGCGGCATCGACACCAGCAGGGCGGGAGCGAGCGAGTCGGAGGGGGCGTCCATGCCTCTCATGATATCTCCCTCGCCTTCGCCCATGCCACGTGCTCCTGGACCAGGGCGCTCTGCACCGACGGGGCGTCGGCGCGGGGACGGTCGAGCTCGGCGATGGCGGTGCGATCGCCGGAGTTGCCGATCGCCACCGCCAGATTGCGGCGCAGCATCTCCAGCGTCACGCGGGTCATCGCGCTGCCGTCCACGAGCGCGCGCAGGTCGGCGTCGGACAGCCGCCACAGATCGACCAGGTCCGGCAGGTCCAGGCCGGCCCGCGGCTGCCACGCCGGATCGGCCGACACCGCCGGCGCGGCGTTCCACGGGCAGACGTCCTGGCAGACGTCGCAGCCGAAGACGTGCGCACCGGCGGCGGCGCGGTACGCCTCGGGCATGGCCCGCTTGTACTCGATGGTCAGGTACGACAGGCAGCGCGTCGCATCCAGCCGCCAGGGCTCGACGATGGCGCCGGTCGGGCACCAGTCGAGGCACAGCGTGCAGCTGCCGCAACGATCGAACCCGGGTGCGTCGGCGTCCAGATCGAGCGTGCAGAGGATCTCGCCGAGGAACAGCCACGACCCGAGATCGGGATTGATCAGGCAGCTGTTCTTCCCGATCCACCCCAGCCCGGCGTGCTGCGCGAAGACCCGCTCCTGCACGGGGCCGGTGTCGACGTACGGCAGCGCGTCGAACGGCTCCTCCGCCTCCTCGCGCATCCACGCGAGCAGCGCCTCGAGGCGCTGCCCGATGACGGCGTGGTAGTCGTCACCCCAGGCGTAGCGGGCGATGAGCGCGCGGCGGCGGTCGCGGATGTCGGTGGAGACCGGATGCGGCGAGTGGTAGACCGTCCCGTTGACGATGACGGACCGCACCGAGTCGAGCGCCTGCCGGATGTCGACCCGGCGCCGCGCCGAGCGGTGCAGGTAGGTCATCGTTCCGGCGTGGCCGCGGCGCAGCCACTCGGTGAAGTAGTCGAGTTCAGGATAGTGCGCGGCCCGCGCGATGCCGCACAGGTCGAAGCCGAGCTCATGGGCGCGCGCCTTGATGCGGCTCGGGGAGAGCATGGCTGGGCTACGGGCTGCGGGCTGCGGGCTGCGGACTACGGGCTACGGGGCCCCGGAGCCCGAAGCCCGGAGCCCTATTTCACCTTCCCCGCCAGCTGCCGCAGCACGTACGGCAGGATGCCGCCGTGCCGGTAGGCCGTCAGCTCCTCGGGCGTGTCGATGCGCGCGATGGCGGTGAAGGTCGTCTCCTTCCCGTCAGCGCCGCGCGCCTGCACGGTGACGTCGCCCCCCGGCTTCAGCCCGGTGGCCACGCCGGTCAGCGCGAAGGTTTCCCGCCCGGTCAGCCCCAGCGACGCGACGGTCTCGCCCGCCTTGAACTGCAGCGGCAGCACGCCCATGTTCACCAGGTTGCTCCGGTGGATCCGCTCGAAGCTCTCCGCGATGACGGCCCGCACGCCGAGCAGCACGGTCCCCTTCGCCGCCCAGTCGCGCGACGACCCGGAGCCGTATTCCTTGCCGGCCAGCACGACGAGCGGCACGCCGGCTTCCTTGTAACGCATGGCGGCGTCGTAAATCGACATCTCGTCGCCGTCGGGCTGGTAGCGGGTCCACCCGCCTTCGGTCCCGGGCGCCAGCTGGTTCCGGAGGCGGATGTTGGCGAAGGTGCCGCGCATCATCACCTCGTGGTTGCCCCGGCGCGCGCCGAACGAGTTGAAGTCGCGCGGCTCGACGCCGTGGGCGATCAGGTAGCGGCCGGCCGGGCCGTCGGCCGGGATCGATCCCGCCGGCGAGATGTGGTCCGTGGTCACGCTGTCGCCGAGCACCGCCAGCACCCGCGCTCCCTTGATGTCGGCCGGCGGCGCCGGTTCGGGCTGCAGGTCCTCGAAGAACGGCGGATTGCGCACGTAGGTCGACGCCTCGTCCCACTGGAAGCGCTCGCCGGTCGGCACGTCCAGCGTCCGCCACCGCTCGTCGCCCTTGAACACGTCGGCGTACTGCTCGCGGAACATCGACGCCTTCACCGACTCCAGCGCCGTCTGGATCTCGGCCTGGCTCGGCCAGATGTCCTTCAGGTAGACCGCCTTCCCCTGGTCGTCGGTGCCGATCGGCTCCTGCGTCAGGTCGATCGTCATCCGGCCCGCCAGCGCGTAGGCGACCACCAGCGGCGGCGACGCCAGGTAGTTCGCCCGCACCTGCGACTGGATCCGCCCTTCGAAGTTCCGGTTGCCGCTCAGCACCGAGCAGACGACCAGGTTACGCTCGCGGACCTCGGCCGACACCTCGTCGGGCAGCGGACCGCTGTTGCCGATGCAGGTCGTGCACCCGTAGCCGACCAGCCCGAACCCGAGCTGTTCGAGCGACGACAGCAGGCCGGCCTTCCTGAGGTACTCGGTCACCACTTTCGACCCGGGCGCCAGGCTCGTCTTCACCCACGGCTTCGTCGTCAGGCCGCGCGCGATCGCCTTCTGCGCCAGCAGCCCCGCTCCCATCAGCACGCTCGGGTTCGACGTGTTGGTGCAGCTGGTGATCGCCGCGATCACGACCGAGCCGTGATCGATCTCGTGTTCGACCGCCGGGGCCTGCGCCACGGCCGCCGCGCCGGTCGCCCCCCCTTCCCCGTTCCAGGTCGAGGTCTGCGGCGGCTGCGCCGACGCCTTCTTCTTCTGGTCGACCATCAGCGACGGCAGCGCCTCGGCGAAGCCCTGCCGGGCGCGCGACAGCGCCACGCGATCCTGCGGCCGCCTGGGTCCCGCCAGGCTCGGCTCCACCTCGCCCAGATCCAGCTCCAGCCGCTCGCTGTACTCCGCCTCCGGGCTCCCGGCCGTCTGGAACAGCCCCTGCGCCTTCGCGTACGCCTCGACCAGCCGCACCCGGTCGTCGTCGCGCCCCGTCAGCCGCAGGTAGTCGATCGTCATGTCGTCGATCGGACAGATCGCGATCGTCGAGCCGTACTCCGGCGACATGTTGCCGAGCGTCGCCCGGTCGGCCAGCGTGAGCGACGCCAGGCCCGGCCCGTAGAACTCCACGAACTTGCCCACCACGCCCAATTTGCGCAGCGCCTGGGTCACGGTGAGCACCAGGTCGGTCGCCGTTGCGCCTTCCCGCAGCTTGCCGGTTAACTTGAAGCCCACCACCTGCGGCACCAGCATTGAAACCGGCTGCCCCAGCATGGCTGCCTCGGCCTCAATACCACCCACGCCCCAGCCCAGCACGCCCAATCCGTTGATCATCGTGGTGTGCGAGTCAGTGCCCACC
>JAGWRA010000147.1 GCA_028876655.1 Acidobacteriota bacterium
CGAGCAGGCCGCGCGGCGGCGCGTCGGGCGACGCGGCAGCCCGGGCGGCCGGGGCGGGCGCCGGCGGCTGCGCCGGAGCGGGCGAACCGCCCTTCGAACCGGTGCGCTGGCGTTTCGACGCCGGACGAGGCGCGCCGGCCTGATCCGATCGGTACACCCAGCCGGTCTGGCTGTCGCCCGCCGGCGGGGCCGGATCAAAGGACGGCTTGCTCTTTCTGGACTTCGCCATCGGCAACCTCCTGCTCGCGTGGCCGGCCGGCCAGGTGCTCCACGAAGGCCGCATAGTCTTCCGCGGCCCGGCTGCCGGGGGCGTATTCCCAAATCGTCTGGTGCGCGGCGGTCGCGTACCGCAGGTCGATGCACTGGCGGATCCCGGGCCGCCACAGCCGTCCGCCCATCTCCGGGTCCCGCTCGATCGCCTCGAAGGCGGCGCGGGCCGCGTTGGTCCCCGTGTGCACGGCCGTCGGCAGCACGGCCGTGACCTGCAGGCCGTGGTCGGGCCAGAGATCGCGAATCTCGCGCAGCCCGTCGAGCGTCTGCCGCGCGCCGACGATCGCCAGCCAGTCCATGCCGACCGGCACAATCGCCTCGCCGGCACAGAGCAGCGCGTTGTAGGTGAGCAGGTTCATCGCCGGCGAGCTGTCGACGACCACGTCGTCGTAGCCCTCGAGCGTCCGGAGCCGCCGCGCGAGCAGCGTCTCACGCTGCACGGCCCCGGCCAGCTGGACCTCCAGCGAGAAGGCCGCCGGCGTCGACGCGATCACGTCGAGGCCCGGCCGCACGCCGCGCACCGTCACCGCCTCGACCGTCGCCTCGCCCAGCATCAGGTCCTTCAGCGTCCGCTCCGGATGCACCCGCAGCGCATGACCCACGTTGCCCTGCGGATCGGCGTCGACGAGCAGCACGCGCCGGCCGCGCGCCGCCAGCCCGGCCGCCACGTGCACGGCCGTGGTGGTCTTCCCCACGCCACCCTTCATGTTGACGACGGCGATCGTGCGCATCGCAGGGCTGATCATAGTGGCACCGCGGCGATTCTCAAAAGGCGGATGTGACCGGGTGTGAAACGGTTGGGCACCGGATCGGGCGACTCCGGGCTGCGCCGGAGGGCCGACGGCAGTTTCGTAATCGGGAAGGGAACCCCTGGCCCCGCCAGTGCCGCCCGCAGCCGCGGGAGGGAGAGGATCTGCACGGGCTCGGGCATGCCTGCTCCGGACGTCTGAACGCCGGCCGTGACCATCGCCGGATCGTCCGCCAGGAGACCACGCTGGAGGAGACCGCACGGGCCGGCCGGGCGGCCGCTGGGGATGCCCCGATGGTAATGACGGCCGATCCGGGTGTCAAACAGAACGTGCGGCCGGCGTGCTACTCGTACCGCAGGGCGGCGAGCGGATCGATCCGCGTGGCCCGGTGGGCGGGCACGAGCGTCGCGACGAGCGCGACGAGGCCGAGGACGAGCGGGATGGCGACGAACGTCGGGCCGTCGATCGTCCCGATGTTGTAGAGCAGCCCGCCGGCGGCGCGGGCGAGCGCCAGCCCGGCGGCGGTGCCGGCGAGGATCCCGGCGGCCGCCAGCGTCATCCCCTGCCGGACGATCAGGCGGCGGACGTCGGCCGGCGTCGCGCCAAGCGCCATCCGCACGCCGATCTCCTGCGTGCGCTGTGTCACCAGGTAGGCCATGACGCCGTAGAGGCCGATCGCGGCCAGCACCAGCGCCAGCAGCCCGAAGGCGCCCAGCGTCAGGGCACCCGCTCGCGCGGCGGCCAGCGACTGATCGAGCACGTGGCTCATGGTGGTCACGCCGGTGAGCGGGAGGTTCGGGTCCATGCCCTGCACCATGGCGCGCACGGCGCCGAGCGCCGCCGACGGGTCGCCGGCCGTCCAGACCTCGAGCGAGACCTGGCCGGAATAATCCTGCGCCATCGCCGTATACGCGCACGAGACCGGATCCTCGCCGAGCGTGCCGAACTTGCTGTCGCCGACCACGCCGACGATCTCGAGCGGGTCGTTCTGCCCGAAGAAGCGGAAGCGGTGGCCGATGGCGTCGCCCTTCGGCCAGAACTTCTTCGCCATCGTCTCGTTGATGATCGCGGCCCGCGGTCCGCCGGCGATGTCGGTCGGCGCGAACAGCCGCCCGCCCTTCAGCGGAATTCCCATCGTCTGGAAGTAGGCCGGCGTGACCGCATCGGTCATCACCAGGACGCCGTTGTTGGCAGTGGCCGGCGCGTCCTGCCCGTCGATGAACACCGTGCGCTGGAAGCCGCCGCCGGACAGCGGCAGCACGGTCGACAGGCTGGCGCCGCGGACGCCGGGCAGGCCGTCCACGCGATCGAGGAGCTGCCGGTAGAACGCCTCGCCGCGCGCCCGGTTGTACCCCTGCGCGTCGACGTTGAACGACATCAGCGCCAGATTGTCCGTCCGGAAGCCGGGATCGATCGCCTGCGCGTTGTGCAGGCTGCGCAGGAACAGGCCGGACCCGACGAGCGCCACGAACGACAGGGCGACCTGGACGACGACCAGCACCTTGCGCAGGCTGAACCGGCCGCGCATGTCGCTCACCTGGCTGGAGCGGTCCTTGAGATCGAGCACCAGGTCGGGCCGGGTCGCCTTCACCGCCGGCGCCAGGCCGAACAGCACCCCGGTGACCACGGCGACCGCCAGCGTGAAGGCGAGCACGCGCCCGTCGAAGCCGCTGCCCAGATCGATGACGAACGGTCCCGTGTTGGTCGGGGCCAGCCCGAGCAGCAGCTGCCGCGCCCACAGGCCGAGCAGCAGACCGAGGCCGCCGGCCACGAGCGCCAGGAGCAGGCTCTCGGTCACGAGCTGGCGCACCAGCCGCCGGCGGCTGGCGCCGAGCGACACGCGCACCGCAATCTCCCGCCGCCGCGCGCTCGCGCGCGCCAGCAGCAGGTTCGCCACGTTCGCACAGGCGATCAGCAGCACGAGCCCCACGACCACCATCAGGATCACGCCCGCCAGCGTGAAGACCCCGCGGATGTTCGGATTCACCGCCGCCTCGGCCAGCGGCAGCAGGCGGGCGCCGCGCCCCTTGTTCTGGGTCGGATAGCTCTGTGCCAGCCGCTCCCCCACGGCCCGCACCTGGCTCTCGGCCTGCGCGACGGTGACCCCCGGCTTCAACCGCGCGAGCACGTTGAACATCAGCGCGCGCCGCGAATCGAACGTGTCGGCGTCGAGCGGCAGGACGCGGTGGTGCATCATCAACGGCACCCACATCGCCACCCGGATGCCGACGTCCGTGCCGATGAACGGACGCGGCGCCACGCCGATCACCGTGAACGGCATCCCGTTCAGCTGAATCGTCCGGCCGATGATGCCGGGATCGGCGCCGAACCGGGTCCGCCACAGCGCATCGCCGAGCACCACGACCGGGTCGCGGTCGGGCACCTGGTCCTCGTCGGGGCGGAAGCCCCGCCCGAGCGCCGGCGTCACCCCGAGCAGCGAGAAGTAGTTGCCGGAGACGATCTCCCCGAGCACCACTTCCGGCTTCGCGTCGCGCGCCGCCCCGAGGTTGAGCGGGACGAACTGATAGACGGCGGCGCCGGCGAACGCGCTCACCTGGTCGCGGTAGTCCTGGAAATTCAGCCGGGAGGTCGGCAGGAAGCCGGGGTTACGCGCGTCGGTCGTATAGAGATCCACCAGCCCCGACACGTCGTGCACCGGGAGCGGGTGGAAGAAGATGGAATTGAGGAGGCTGAAAATCGTGGTGTTGGCGCCGATGCCCAGCGCCAGCGACAGCACCGCGACGGCGGCGAAACCGGGCTGCCGCCGGAACGTCCGGAGCGCGTAGCGCAGGTCGTGCCAGACGGTCGCCATCCTCGGCTCCTCTCGAAGGGGCCGGCGGCGACACCCCCGCCAGCCCGGCCGCGTCTGTCCGGATAGGACGAACGGCGGCCGGCGGCGGTTCGGGCAACTCGAAAAGAAACGGGATCCGGGCGATCAGCCGATGCGCGGCCGGGCGGCCGGCTTGTAGAGGGTCCCCATCATGATGCCGTAGGCGAAGTGGGCGAACAGCCAGATGAACGGCCCCGAGAAGAAGGCCCCCATGAAGATGATGCCGGGGCCGGGCGACGTCAGGTCGGGCCAGAGGCCGAAGGCGGGCAGAAAGCCCATGATGAAGCCGAAGAAGACCGCGTGCGGCAGCGCGAACAGCATGCCCCAGGCCGGACCGGAATCCTTCACGATCTTCTCGAACCCGGCCGCGTACCACAGCCCCGCGAGGCCGTACGCCACCAGGAAGACCGCCAGCATCACCAGGTACGTCCCGATGTGGTGGATGACGTAGGCCACCTGCCACTCCACCGGCATCTGCCCGCTGCGCACCGTGTTCAGCAGTCCACCGATCGCCAGCACCGCCAGCGCCACCAGGGCCCCCATCAGCCCGTCACGAATGGCTTGCCCCACCTTCATGGAATCGCTACTCCTTCGTTCAGTCATCCGTTCCGGGGGCCCGGCCCCCGCGCCGTCATCTTACCCCGTCCGGGGCCGGCCGTGCGCGCCTCCATGCCCGCACCAGCTCAGCCGCCGGCGGCGGGGCCGCCGGTCCGGCTGAGTGGCCTTCCACCGGCCGTCATGATAGAACTCTGACAGACTGCCCGGCTCCCGCGCACTGCGGCCCACGCCAGGCCGAAAGGATCCCTGCCAATGCCGGACCGTTTCGAACCCGGTGGCGAGCCCCCGACCATCGAGTGGCCGCCGCGTCGTCCTTCCCGACGTTCCCGCCGGATTCCCCTCTTCGTCGCCCTGATCCTGCTCCTGTTCTTCTTCACCAGCGGGACGACGATTTCATTGTACGTCGATTCCCTCTGGTTCACGTCGCTGGGGTACCTGCGCGTCTTCTGGACCGCACTCGACCTGCGCGCCGGCGTCTTCATCGGGTTCGCCCTCGTCACCTTCGCCATCCTGTACACCGCCTTCACGGCCCTGCGTCCGCGCAACCTCGCGCACCTGGGATCGACCAACACGATCCTGATCAACGGGCAGCCGCTGACCTTCAACGTGGAGCCGGTGCTGAAGCTGGCCGCCCCGGTCATCGCCGCCGTGGCCGGCCTGATTGCCGGCGCGGGCCTGATGACCGAGTGGCCGACCTTCGCCCTGTACTGGTTCGGCGGGCCGGGCGCGGGCCTCTCGCCCGACCCGACCTTCGGCCGGCCGATCGGCTTCTACCTCTTCACGCTGCCGGCCTGGCAGCTCCTCGTCGGCTGGCTGAACGTCCTCGCCCTGCTCGTCGTGGCGGCCGCCGTCTTCTACGCGGTGATCACCCACGGCCCGATCGCACCGGGCCGCAGCCGGTTCGGCACCGCGGCGCGCGGCGGATCGTGGCGCGGCGTCTCGTTCGCCTTCGGCGCACTGCTGCTGGTGATGGCGGCCCGCGTCTACCTCTCCCGCTTCGACCTGCTGTACGACACGCACGCCATCTTCTCGGGCGTGAACTACACCGACGCCCACATCCAGATTCCCGGCCTGCTCCTGGTGGCCCTGGCGCTCGTCCTCGGCGCGCTGGTCGCCTTCGGTAACGCGATCACGCGCGGGCAGCTCCGCTGGGTGATCGCCGCCGCCGTCCCCGCGGTGGTCGTCTACGCCGGCACCGCCCTCGCCGCCGGCTACGTCAGCAACTTCATCGTCAAGCCGAACGAGCTGGTCCGCG
>JAGWRA010000148.1 GCA_028876655.1 Acidobacteriota bacterium
ATGCCGGCGGCATAGCTCATGCGCGCCCACTCCTCGGCGCTGGCGGTATCGCCGGCGTTCAGGCAGATCTCCGCGACGTCGTTGGCCATCTGCGCGGCATCGCCGAAGTGCGACCCGTCGAGCGCCGCGTTATAGGGCCCCCTGGCGTACTGCATGGCGCCCTTGCAGTCACCGGTGGAGGCGAAGGAGACCAGCTTCGCCTGCCCGGCCTGGGCGGTCGCCGCCGGAGCCTGCGCGAACAGAGAAGGAGACGAGACGAGAATGGTGGCAACAGCGATCTGGAAGAATCGGGTCACAGTCATGCGCCAGATTTTACAGTCACCCGCGGCCGGCGGAAACAGGAAACCGGCGGGCCGAGCCCGCCGGTACAATTGGTGACAAGACGGCCCCGCGCGCAGGGCGACGCCCGGCGGAAACGGCCCTCGCGGCCGGCCCCCTGCCCTATTCGCCCTTGTGAATGAGGGCGGCGAGCCGGGCGATGCTCTCGCCGGAGTCCGGGTTGTAGTACATCAGATCGTGCTCGGTGACCCGGTAGATCCGCCCGGTGCGGGCCGCGTTGGTCTCGGCGACGCCGGGCAGCGTCCTGGCCGCGTCGAGCGAGCCGAGCCGGTCGTAGCCGTAGTCGGTCATCAGGATCACATCGGGGTTGGCCTTCGCGATCGTTTCCGGCGAGGTCATCCGCTCCATGCCGGTCCCCTGAATCGCCATCACCCCGCCCGCCCACGCCACCATCTGGCCGGCCGCCCCGCCGTCGCCGTTCCCGCCGTTGGCCCGCACGGTCAGATAGACGTTCGACGCCCGTCCGAAATGGATGACGACCACCTTCGGGTGCGTCTGGTAGTGCGCCGCGGTGGCCTTCCCCGTCGCCAGGTCGGCGTCGATCTTCGCGCAGAGCTGTTCGGCGCGGGCCTCCTTGTGGAAGTACGCCCCCATCTCGCGGATCAGCGCCTTCAGGCCGTCGATCGAATCGTCCTTCGCCGAGAAGCTCTTCGTCGGCACGCGAAGGGCGGCGAGCTGCTGCAGCACGCTCGGCGGGCCGATGTTGCCGTCGTTGATGACGACGGTCGGCCTGAGCGACAGGATCCCTTCGGCGCTGAGCGCGCGGTGGTAGCCCACCGTCTGCACGTTCCGGATCTCTGGGGGATACGTGCTCGAATAGTCGACGCCGACCAGGTTCTGCTCGGCGCCGAGCGCGTAGATGATTTCGTTGTACTGCTGCGAGATGCAGACGATGCGCGGCTGCTCCGACGAGGCCGCAGGCGCGCGGTTCGAGAAGCGGCCGCAGCCGGCCGACAACAGCAGGATGACGAGCGAAGCCGCAACCTTCTTCATGATGCCGGTATGCTACGTCACGGCTCGCCGCCATCGCAACGCGCGAGGCGGTGCAATCTACTATCGCCGCTCGTAGACGCCGGAGTGCGGCCGGTCAGCGCCCGCGCGCGTCGAGCAGTTCGCGGACCTTGCCCAGCAGCTGTCGCGGCGTGAACGGCTTCTCGAGGAAGGCCACATCGTCCGGCAGCTGACTGCCGGGCGCGACCGCCCCCGCCGTGTAGCCGGACATGAAGAGGACGGGCGTGCGGGGACAGGTCTCGCGCAGCCGCTCGGCCACTTCGCGGCCGCCGAGCCCCGGCATGACGACGTCGGTCAGGATGAGATCGGGTGGGGCTGTCAGGCCCGTCGCGAGCGCGACGGCCTCGTCGCCGCGCGTCGCTTCGATGACCCGGTAGCCGTGGCTCGACAGCGCGGCGCGCGCCAGTTGCCGGACGGCCTCGTGATCCTCGACGAGCAGGATCGTCTCGGTGCCGTTCAACGTGGCCCGCGTCGCGGAGGTCTCCGCGGCCGCCGCGACGGTTGCCGGGCGGGCGGCCACCGGCAGGTACACCTTGAACGTCGTCCCGCGGCCCGGCTCGCTGTACACCCAGATCGTGCCGCCACTCTGCGCGACGATGCCGAAGACGGTGGCGAGACCGAGGCCGGTCCCCTTCCCCGTCTCCTTCGTCGTGAAGAACGGCTCGAACAGATGCGCCTGGACGTCCGGCGTCATGCCGACGCCGGTATCCCTGACCGCCAGCATCACGTGCGGGCCTGGCGTGACCTCCTCGTGCCGGACCGCATAGGCCGCATCGAGATCGACGTTCCGGGATTCGATCGTCAGCGTGCCTCCCTCGGGCATGGCGTCGCGGGCGTTGACGCACAGGTTGAGGACGACCTGCTCCATCTGCCCGGGGTCGGCGTGCACCGGGGCCAGCGGGACGTCGAGCGACGTCACCAGTTCGATGTCCTCGCCGAGCAGCCGCTTCAGCAGGCGCCCGGCCCGGAGGACCACGTCGTTCAGGTCGATGATCTGCGGCCGCAGCAGCTGCTTGCGGCTGAAGGCGAGCAGCTGGCGGGTGAGATCGGCGGCGCTGCGCGCCGCCTCCGCGATCGCATCCAGCTCCTCGGCGCCGGCCGGCGGCGCGGCCTTCCGCTCCTCCCGCAGGAGCTCCACGTTCCCGGCGATGGCGGTCAGCAGGTTGTTGAAATCGTGCGCGATGCCGCCGGCGAGTCGTCCCACGGCCTCCATCTTCCGCGCCTGGGCGAGCTGGTCCTCGAGATGGCGCCGCTCAGAGACGTCGGTGATCGTCCCTTCGTAGTACAGGAGCACGCCGCCCGGATCGTAGACGGCGCGCGAGCTGACCAGCGTCTCGATGATGCGGCCGTCCTTCCGCTTCATCCGCAGCTCGAAGTCGCGCAGGCGTCCCTGCGCGTGCAGCCTCCGTCGGTACGCGTCGCGCTGCTCGGCGACCTCGAAGACGTGGGAGGTGTCGAGCCCCAGCAGCTCCTCGGCCGAGGCGTACCCGAGCATCTCGACCAGCGCCGGGTTCACCATGATGAAGCACCCCTCGGGCGAGCTCTGGAAGACGCCCTGCGAGACGTGCTCGAACAGCCCCCGGAACCGGGCTTCCGAGCGCGCGAGCGCGGCCTCGGCTTCCTGGGCCAGGGTGACATCGCGATAGTTGATGACGACGGCGCGGACGAGCGGATCCTCGAGCAGGTTGGTGCCGATGCCGTCAATCCACCGCCACGATCCATCCTTGTGCCGGAAGCGGTAGCGCGCGCCGGCGATCGAGCCCGGCTGCTGGAGCAGCTGCTGGAAGTACGCGCCGCACACCTGCGCATCGTCGGGGTGGAAGTAGTCGAGGCCGACCTGACCGACGAGTTCGTCGGGCCGGTAGCCGACGATCCGCAGCGTCGATGGGCTCGCGTACTGAATGACGCCGGCCGCGTCGATGAGCGTCACCCCTTCGAGGCTCTGCTCGAACAGGGCGCGGAATCGCGCCTCGCTGGCGCGCAGGGCTTCCTCGACCTGCAGCCGATCGCTCAGGTCGCGGGCGATCACCTGCGTCCCCCGCCGGCCGCCCCAGTTCACTGGCGCGGACCGCACCTCGACGACGGTCTCCGTGCCGTCGATGCGGACGATGCGCTGGCGGGTCGGCGGGTTGACGGTGCCCGTGCGGAGCCGCCGCCGGCGCGCCTCGGCTTCCTCGCGCGAGCTCTCGTGGACGAACTCGAGGGGATTGTGCCCGAGCACCTGGTCGGGGCTCGTGGCCGCCAGCTGCGTCAGCAGGGCCGAATTCGCAAAGACAATCCGGTCCTCGACCGTGACGAACATCGCGTCGGGACTGAGCTCGGCGAGCGTCCGGTATCGGTCGTCCTCGGGGAGCCCCGCGCGGCCCGGATCCTGTGCTTCAGGGGACACCGCGGCATGCTACCACCGAACGGATATGCGACTGCGGATGCGTTTCCCACAACTCACCAGCGGCCGCTCGCGCCGCCCCCGCCCTATCGTCCGCCGCCGAAACCGGACGACCGGCCGGCGCCCCCTCCCGAGGACCGCCCGCCGCCGCCGATCACCCAGCCCGCGGGCGCGGCCGTCCCCGCGGCGTCGTGCGGGCGCAGGGCCCGGCGCCAGGCGGCCCGGCCGCCCAGCCGATAGCCGGCCCCCAGGGCGATCGCCCCCAGCGCGACCAGCAGCCCGAGCCAGGTGCGCGAGACGATGACGGCTGCCATCGCCAGCGGAATGCCGCTGAAGATGGCGCCCCAGAGCAACGGGAAGATCGTCCTCGTCCGCAGGCCAAGGCCGGCGCCGAACGCCCCGGCCGCCAGGAACAGGCCGATGAAGGGAAACAGCCAGAGCGGCGGCGTGCCGGCGCTCTGGGCCTCGAGGGCGTGCCGCTCGGCCGGCGTGAGGACGTGATGGCGGCGCACGACCTCGACGATGCGCCGCATGCCGGCGAGGAGGCCGTCGCGGTAGTCCCCGCGCTTGAAGGCGGGCAGGAAGTCGGTCCGGATGATCTCGCCCGCCAGTCCGTCGGGCAGCACCGGCTCGAGGCCGTAGCCCACCTCGATCCGGATGCGGTGCTCGGCGGGGGCGACGAGCACGAGCACGCCATTGTCCTTCTCGCGCGTGCCGACGCCCCACTGCTGGAAGAGCCGGTTCGCGTAGTCCTCGACCGTCAGCCCCTGGAGGGAAGAGACGGTGACCAGCGCGATCTGGTCCGACGTGTCGCGCTCGGCCTGCCTGAGCAGCGCATCGAGTTCGGTCTGCGCGCCGCTGTCGAGCACGCCGGCGAAATCGTTCACGTAGCCGCGCGGCTGCGGCAACACGGGTTGCGGCGCCGCGACGGCCGGCAGGCCCGCGGCCAGCGCGGCCGCGAGCACCAGGCCGATCAAGAACGTCCTGCGCATGCCGATTATCCCCTTGCCTGCCGCTGCGCCAGGTCCGCGCGACGTGTGCGCATGTGTGCGCTTTGCGCCCCGGCGTGCGAGGGCGCCCACCGCCTGCCAGCGCAGTGCCACCCGCCTCCGGGCACAGCCGCCGATGTCTCCTCCCGCAATCCTGCTGACAGCATGCACGTTGCCGTCGCTTTCACCGTGCGCGCCCGGTCAGGCCCGGCGATGGCGCAGGTCGTGCAGCCTCGCAGGACAGGCACCGTGGTGTCTGCCTGCGGCTCACGGACGCCCTGCTGGAGAAGGGACATGCCACGCATCTTCGTCAGGCGCGGATGCGCCGAGACATACGACCGGCTGCGCGAGGTCTTCGCCGAGGAACCCGACGTGCAGATCCTCTGGGATCGCCGGGCCGACGAGCGACGGCGGACGGCGGGCGCGCCGAGCGTCGATCTTCCGGCCGGGACCCACGAGCGCCGGCAGGTCGAGCGGCGCAAGCCGCGTCCGCCGACCTGGCTGACCCTCGACTTCGTCGTCGCGGACTGAGCGGATCGCGCGCGCGTCGCCTCGCCCGCCGTCACCCTCAGGTCGTGCGCGAGTCGAGGGCGTCCCAGCGCGCGTACGCCTCGACGAGTTCCCGTTCGAGATCCGCGAGGCGCGCCAGCGTGCGGTTGATCGTCTCCGGCGACTCCCGGTAGAAGCCCTCCCCCGACACCTGCTCGTTCAACTGCTGCTGTTCGGCTTCCAGTGCGTCGATGCGGGCGGGCAGCTGCTCGAGTTCGCGCTTCTCGTTGTACGAGAGCTTCCGGCGCACGTCCGCCTCGACCGCCGGCGCCACCGCCGTGGCGGTGGTCTCTCCGCCGGCCGCCCCGCCGCGGCCGCGCCGCGCGTCTGCCGGCTTCTCCTCGATGGCCGCCGCGGCGGACAGGGCCTTCTGGCGCAGCCAGTCGTCGTAGCCGCCGACGTACTCCTCGACCCGCCCCTCGCCTTCGAAGACCAGCGTGCTGGTGACGACGTGGTCGAGGAAGACGCGATCGTGGCTCACCAGCAGCAGGGTGCCCGGCCACTCGGCGAGCTGCGCCTCGAGCAGCTCGAGCGTTTCGAGGTCGAGGTCGTTGGTCGGCTCGTCGAGCACCAGGACGTTGGCGGGACGGGTGAACAGCCGGGCGAGCAGCAGGCGGTTCCGCTCGCCGCCCGACAGCGCCCGGACGGGCGACCGCGACCGCTCGGGCGGGAAGAGGAAGTCGCGCAGGTACCCGATCACGTGCCGGGACTGGCCGTTGACCGTGACCGTTTCGCTGCCGTCGGCAATCGTGTCGAAGACGGTCCGCTCCGGGTCGAGCTGCTCGCGCTGCTGGTCGTAGTACGCGACCTGCACGTTGGCGCCGCGCCGCACGCTCCCCTCGTCGGGCTCGATTTCCCCGAGCAGCAGCCGCAGCAGGGTCGTCTTGCCGGCACCGTTGGGACCGATGAGACCGACGCGATCGCCGCGCATCACGCGGACGGAGAAGTCGCGGACGACCGGAGCCCCGGCGAACGCCTTGCTCAGGTGTTCGGCCTCGAAGACCATCTGGCCCGCACGCGACGCCTGCTCGACGTGCAGGCGGACCGTTCCCATCTGCTCGCGCCGGGCGGCCCGCTCGGCGCGCATGGCCAGCAGGGCGCGCACCCGCCCTTCGTTCCGCGTGCGCCGGGCCTTGATCCCCTGCCGCAGCCAGGCCTCCTCTTCCGCCAGGCGCTTGTCGAACTTGGCCTGCTGCACGGCCTCGTTCGCCAGCCATTCCTCCTTCTTGCGGACGAACGTCGCGTAGCCGCCGGGCCACGAGGTCAGGTGGCCCCGATCGAGCTCGACGATCCGCGTCGCGAGGCGCTGGAGGAACGCGCGGTCGTGGGTGACGAAGACGATGGCGCCGGGATAGTCGGCGAGGAACGTCTCGAGCCAGACGATGGCGTCGATGTCGAGGTGATTGGTGGGCTCGTCGAGCAGGAGCAGGTCGGGCTGAGCCACCAGGGCGCGCGCGAGCAGGACACGGCGGCGCCAGCCGCCCGACAGCGTGTCGACGGTGGCGTCGCCCGGCAACGAGAGGCGCGCCAGGACGAGTTCGACGCGCTGCTCGAGGCGCCAGCCGTCCTTCTCCTCCAGCTCGTGCTGCAGGCGTCCGAGCTGATCGAGCAGCGCGGGCGTCGAGGCCGCGGCGAGCGCCGACGCGGTGCGGTGATAGGCGCTGACGAGGGCGCTCAGCTCGCCGAGCCCCTCGGCGACGACGTCGAAGACCGGACGGTCGGCCGAGAGGGGGACGTCCTGCTCGAGGCGGGCGACGCGCAGGCCGGGCTGGCGCCAGATCGTCCCATCGTCGGGTGGCAGCTCGCCGGCGAGGATGCGAAGGAGCGTCGACTTGCCGGTACCGTTGCGGCCGAGGATGCAGACCCGCTCGCCGGGTTCGATCTGCAGGCCGACCTCGTCGAGGAGGGGGAGGTGGCCGTAGGCGACAGAGACCCGGTCGAGCGCGACGAGCGGCATCTGGACACGGTACTGCGGACGAGGGATGCTGTCCACCATGACCCACGCTGACAAGGACGACCCGCGGCGGGCGGAGTTGGAGCGACTGTCGACGGATGAAGGGCTCGGCGTGCACTACGATGCACACGGAAACAGCTGGCTCGCCAGTGGCGAATCTGCGCTCAGCTGCACGGCGTGCGCGGAGCTCGTCATCGAGCTCAGCGGTGGCAGGGGGTCGATATATGGGTGGGCGGATCGACGGAATCTGACGGCCCGAGTGGCTCTGGGACCTGGGCATCCCGCTGGCCACGATTTCGCCGTGATCGATGACCGCTACCTCGTCGACCCCTGGGCGGCGCACGTCGAGATCTCCACGCCATGCGCGGTCTTCGATCTCGATGACGCCGGGGACCGAGCCGCAGTCCGGCACTTCTTCGGCGATCCGGCAACGTGGACCGTGCGGACCGAGCAAGGCTTCGTGAAGGGAGCGCCGAGACAGCTGATGCCAAGCGGCGCGACAAACGCCGGCAGCTGATCGTCCGGTTATCGGCTCACGAGTCCGGTGCTGATTCGGCGGCTAACGGCCGCACCAGGGCACGATACTGTGTTGGGACCAGCGAGCAGTTTCGGTCCAGGGCGCCAGAGAGGACGTAGAGTCGTGTTTCACGACCGAAGTCGTACAAGCCGGTTCTCGGCGTCCAGACGCAGAAAGTCGACCCTCAGCGGCACAGGGCGGCTTGGTGCCCGTGGCGCACGAAGAGGCTCGGGTGGTTCCGTCAGCAGATCGTCAAAGGACAGAAGCGGTCCAGGTGCGGACGGGTTCAGGATCGGGCTTCGTTCCAGCATCCTGACGACGTCACCATGCACCTCGAGCCATTCCAGGACGGCGCTCTCAAGAGCCTGCTGGTAATTCTGAGCGGGCAGGTATCCACGGATGTACGCCAGGCCGTGGTTCACCAGGATCGCCGAGATGTTCTGGAGCTTGTACTCGACGGCGCCGTGCGAACGATCATCGAGCAGCTGGCGCAGAAGCCGGTTGTGTTCCGATTTGTTGTAGGCAACACCGGACAACTCCAACTGGAGCATCCCGAAGTAGGCTGCCACCGTGGCTTCGTTCTCTTCGGTTGACCAATCGCGTGGCACGGGAGGCCTCTGGCTCAAAGCGCGTAAACCTTAGAACATCGCATGGCCGTTGTCGACAGGCGCCAGGCTTCGATTGACATCTGATGCGTGATGCGCGATGCTGGCTCATGCGGACAACGCTCGATATCGACGACGACGTGCTACAGACGGCGAAGGAACTGGCCGCCCTGCAGCGCAGTTCGGCCGGCAAGGTGCTGTCAGACTTGGCAAGACAGGCGCTGAGGCCGTCCTCGACGGCCCGGGTCCGGAACGGGGTGCCGCTGCTGCCACGCCGGCGCGCCGGCGCGGCCCGGCCGACGATGAAGCGGGTCAACGAACTGCGGGACGAGCCGTGAGCGGCGTAGGGCTGCTCGATGTCAACGTGCTGGTCGCGCTGTTCGATCCCGACCACGTGCACCACGAAGTCGCCCACGACTGGTTCTCTGACAACCGGCCGGCCGGATGGGCCACCTGCCCCCTCACCGAGAACGGCTTTGTTCGCGTCGTGTCGAATGCGGCGTACGGTAGCCCGGTCGGCGGCCCGGCGGCGGTCATCGAGCTGTTCCGAAAGTTCTGCGCGAGCAAGGAACATCAGTTCTGGCCCGACTCGGTGTCGCTCAACGACGGCGACCTCTTCAACACGAGTCGGTTCACCAGCCACCGGCATCTCACCGACATCTATCTGCTCGGGTTGGCGGTCAAACATCGCGGCCGTCTCGTCACGTTCGACCGCACCATTCCCGCCAACGCGGTCAAGGGCGGGACCGATGCCCTCCAGGTAGTGGCTCCGGTGTAGTCGCCAGGGCGGCACGTCTACAATAGATGTAAGTGCGCCCGAACGGCGTCGCTTGTCCATGTCCGACCTCACAGTCCTCTACGACGGCGGCTGCAGCCTGTGCCGCGCGAGCGCGCGGCGGCTGCGGCAGATCGATCGCGGCGGACGGGTCGAGCTGGTCGACCTGCACGAGCCTGGCGCCACAGCCCGCTTCCCGCAGGTCGATCGCGAGGAAGCGCTCAGGTGGATGCAGGCCGTCGACGCGCAGGGACGCGTCTACTCCGGCGCCGATGCGTGGGCGCGGATCGGCCTCGCGCTGCCGGGCTGGAAGCTGGTCGCCTGGCTGCTGCTCGTCCCGGGCATCCACGCCGTGGCCCGCGCGGCCTACGCCTGGGTCGCCCGCAACCGCTACCGCTGGAACCGCGAGATCTGCGCCGACGGCTCGTGCGCCGTCCACCTGGGTCAGCCCTCCACGCCCGGCCGCGAACGCCATCGCTCGTAAGGGAACGCGCCGGCCGCGGCCCCTCCTTATAATGACGGGCGTCGATGCGCGTGACGGCCGCCTTCCGCTGGCTGTGCGATCCCGCGTCCGGCGCTGCCGATCGGCTGGTGCCGCGCTGGCTGTTCCTGCGCGCGCTCGGCCTCATCTATTTCTCCGCGTTCTTCTCGCTCCTCTTCCAGATCCGCGGCCTGATCGGTCCCGACGGCCTGCTGCCTGCCGCCACCTACCTGCCGGCCGTCAGCCGCGCTATGGGCGCCGCCCGCGTCTGGTACGCGCCGACGCTGCTCTGGCTCTCGACGGGCAACGCCGCCCTGATGCTCCTCTGCGGGGCGGGCCTGATCGCCTCGCTGCTGCTCGTCCTGAACATCTGGCCCCGGGGGATGCTGGCGATCTGCTTCCTCGCCTTCCTCTCCTTCGTGACGGCCGCGCAGGACTTCTCCAGCTACCAGTCCGACGGCATGCTGCTGGCTGCGGGCCTGCTCGCCCTGCTGCTCGCGCCGCCCGGCCTGCGGCCCGGATGGGGCGCCGACCGTCCACCGGCGCGCGCGCCGCTCTTCCTGCTGCTCTGGGAATGGTTCCGGATCTACTTCGAATCGGGGGTGGCGAAGCTGGGAGGCGACCCGGAGTGGCGGCACCTCACGGCGATGGACCATTACTATCAGAACGGTCCGCTGCCGACCTGGATCGGCTGGTACGTCCAGCAGCTCCCGCACACGTTTCATGCAGCCACGGCGCTCGCCACGCTCGTCCTCGAGCTCGGCCTGGTGTTCCTGCTCTTCCTGCCGCGCCGATTCCGGATCGCCGCCTTCTGCATCGCCACGCCGTGGCAGATCGGCGTCATCCTGACCGCCAACTACGCGTTCCTGAACTACCTCGTGCTCGTCCTCGGCGTCCTGCTGCTCGACGACCGCCTGCTCGCGCGGGTCCTGCCGGCGTCCTGGAGACCAGGGGTGACCGCACCGCCCCCACCCGGTCCACTCTCGCGTGGCGCGGCCCTGCGGCTCTCGCTGTCGGCAGTCCTGGTCGCCTGGCTGGGTTACGCCACCACCGTCCCTCTGATCTGGATGCTGGGCGCCGACCTCCCGCTGCCCGCCGCTCCCATCCGCGTGCTGGAGCCGTTCCGCGTCGCGAACTCCTACGGCCTGTTCGGGCGGATGACGCGCGGCCGCTACGAGATCGAGTTCCAGGGATCGAACGACGGGATCACGTGGACGGCCTATCCCTTCCGCTTCAAGCCGCAGGCGCTGAACGCGGCGCCGGGCATCTACGCGCCCTATCAGCCACGCTTCGACTGGAACCTCTGGTTCGCCTCACTCGGGAACTGGCGGGACTACCCGTTCGTGGTCCGCACCGAGGAACTGCTGCTGCAGAACGACCCGGACGTGCTGGCCCTGTTCGCCGGCAATCCCTTCCCCGGCGCGCCGCCGCGGGAGGTCCGCGCGGAGCTCTGGCAGTACTGGTTCACCACGCCCGCCGAACGGCGGACGACCGGCGACTGGTGGCGGCGCACGTTGCTCGGCCTGTACGCCCCCGAGCTGACCCACGACGCCAACGGCCGGATCTCGGTCGTCGCCTGGCCGGCGCTCCCGCCCCGCGAGTAGTCGCCGGGCCCGGCATGCTACAATAATGAGTTCATCGTCCGGAGTTTCGGCCGGGTGTACGGCCCTGGGCCAGGAGTCAGGTTCCTCAGATGATCGCAGTCAACAACGTCTCGATGCGCTACGGCTCGAAGGTGCTCTTCGAGGACGTCACGACCACCTTCTTCGCCGGGCGGCGGTACGGCCTCACGGGGCCGAACGGCGCCGGGAAGTCGACGTTCATGAACCTGCTCACGGGCGAGCTCACGCCGCAGCAAGGCACGGTCACGCGCCCTGCGAAGCTCGGCATCCTGCGGCAGGACCAGTTCGCCTTCGACCGGTTCCGCGTCATCGACACGGTCATCATGGGGAACGCGCGGCTCTGGGAGGCGCTCGAGGAGCGCGAGCGGCTCTACGCGAAGGAGTCGATGACCGAGGCCGACGGCATGCGGCTGGGCGAACTCGAGGGGATCGTCGGCGAAGAGGACGGCTACACCGCCGAGAGCGACGCCGCGATCCTGCTCCAGGGGCTCGATATCCCCGATGCCCTGCACGAGCGGACGATGTCGGAGCTGCAGGGCGGGCAGAAGGTGCGCGTGCTGCTGGCGCAGGCGCTGTTCGGGCATCCGCAGGCGCTGCTGCTGGACGAGCCGACGAACCACCTCGACCTCGACTCGATCCACTGGCTGCAGGACTTCCTCGTCCGCTACGACGGCACGCTCATCGTCATCTCGCACGATCGCCACTTCCTGAACGCGGTCTGCACGCACACGGCGGACATCGACTACGAGACGATCATCACCTACACGGGCGGCTACGACGACATGGTCCTCGCCAAGACGCAGACGCGCGCCCGCGTCGAGGCGGACAATGCACAGCGCGAGAAGAAGATCGCGCAGCTGAACGATTTCATCGCGCGGTTCGCGGCCGGCACGCGGGCCAGTCAGGTGACGTCGCGCCGCAAGGAGGTCGAGCGCCTGCAGACGACCGAACTCGCCCGCTCGAACATCCAGCGGCCGTACATCAAGTTCACGATGAACCGGCCCTCGGGCCGCATGGCGCTCGAGTGCGAAGGGGTGTCGAAGGGCTACGACGGGACGCCGGTCGTCTCGGGCTTCAGCGCGCTGGTCAACCGGGGCGACAAGATCGTGCTCGTCGGCCGCAACGGCCTCGGCAAGACGACGCTGCTGAAGGCGCTGCTGTCGGACGCCCCGAACCTGCCGGCCGCGCCCGGGGATCTGGACGCCGGGACCATCCGCTGGGGACACGAGGTCTCGATCGGCTACTTCCCGCAGGATCATACGGGCGCCATCGAGAAGGGGCTCACCGTCGTCGAGTGGCTGCACCGGTTCGACCCGGAGGCGGCGCGCCAGGACATCCACGGCCTGCTGGGCCAGATGCTGTTCAGCGGCGAGGATGGCTACAAGCCGACCGACGCGCTGTCGGGCGGCGAGACGGCCCGGCTGCTCTTCTGCCGCATCATGCTGCAGAAGCCGAACGTGCTGGTGCTCGACGAGCCGACGAACCACCTCGACCTCGAGTCGATCAACGCGCTGAACGTGGCGCTGCAGAAGTTCGAGGGGACGGTGCTGCTGGTCACCCACGACCAGGACGTGATGGAAGAGGTCGGCACGCGCGTCTGGCACTTCGACGGCGGCCGCATCCACGACTTCAAGGGAACCTACGAGGAGTTCGCGGCCTCGCTGGTCTAGCCGGCCCGCGCCCTCGGCGCCGGCCAGGTCGCGACGGGCGCGGAGGCGACTGACGCCGTGACCGGATCCGGGATCGTCGACGTCGCGATCGTGGGGGCGGGCGCAGCCGGGCTGGCGACGGCCATCTTCACGTGCCGGCTGGATTCCGGCGTGACGGTCGCCCTGCTCGACGGCGCCACGAAGCCCGGCGCCAAGATCCTCGTCAGCGGCGGCTCGCGCTGCAACGTCACCAACACCACCGTGACGGAGGCCGACTTCCAGGGCGGCCGCCGCGCCATCATCCGCCGCATCCTGCGCGCCTTCCCGGTCCCCGACACCATCGCCTTCTTCGACGAGATCGGCGTCCCCTTGCACGAGGAGGCCGGCGGCAAGCTGTTCCCCGACAGCCACCGCTCGCGAGACGTCCTCGATGCGCTGCTGCGGGAAGCGGCCGCGCGCGGCACACCCGTGCAGACCGGCCACCGGGTCCACGCCATCGAACGGACCGCGGACGGGTTCCGCCTCACCACCTCGCAGGGCCCGCTCGCGGCCCGCGCTGTGGTGCTGGCGACCGGCGGCCGCTCGCTGCCGAAGAGCGGCAGCGACGGCGCCGGCCTCGACATGGCCGGCGCGCTCGGCCACACGATCGTTCCGACCACGCCGGCGCTCGTCCCGATGGTGCTGGCGCCGGGCGCCGAGGCGATTCACGAGCGGTTGAGCGGTGTCGCCCTGGAGGCGGAACTGACGCTGCGCGTCGGCGGCGCCGTGACGATCCGCCTGCGTGGAGCGCTCCTCTGGACGCATTTCGGGATCAGCGGCCCCGTCGCGCTGGACATGTCCCGCCACTGGCTGCGCGCCCGGCTCGACGGCCATCCCGCCGCGCTGACCGCGTCGTTCTGCCCGGGCGAGTCCTTCGACGCGCTCGATGCGCGATGGACGCGGCTGGCGGCGGAACGGCCGAAGGCGTCGCTGCACAACACCCTGGCCGGGTTCCTGCCGGCATCGATGGCGTCGGTACTGCTGGATCGCCTCGCACTCGCGCCGGACACGCCGCTCGCCCACCTGTCGCGCGACGCGCGGCGCCGCCTGGTCCACGCGCTGGTCGAATGGCCGCTGGAGGTGACCGGCACGCGCGGCTACGCCTACGCCGAGGTGACCGCCGGCGGCGTCGCACTCGAAGAGATCAACCCGTCGACCCTGGAGTCCCGGGTCTGCCCCGGGCTGTTCCTGGTCGGCGAGGTCCTGGACGTCGACGGCCGGATCGGGGGGTTCAACTTCCAGTGGGCCTGGTCGAGCGCGTACGTCGCAGCGCGCGGGTTGGCGCGGCGCCGGGCCCGTCATATGATCGCCTCCCGGCCCCCGGCCGCCGGTCCTGATGATGCTGTTTCCTGAACGCCTGCGCTCCGGCGCACGACTCGTCGCCACCTTCTCGATGATCGACTCGCCAGCCATCGTCGAGCTGCTGGCGTCGGCCGGCTTCGACGCCGTCGTGCTCGACACCGAGCACGGCCCGATCGGCCCCGAGACGCTGAACGTGCTGATCCCGGCCGCCCGCGCAGCCGGCATCGCCCCGCTCGTGCGGGTCCGCACGAACGACCCGTCGCTGATCGGCGGCGCGCTCGACGTCGGCGCCGCCGCCGTCGTCGTGCCGCAGATCGACTCGGGTGCCGCGGCCGCCGCAGCCGTGGCGGCCGCGCGGTTCGGTCCCGAGGGATCGCGCGGCGCCAACCCGTACGTGCGTGCGGCCGGCTACCACGGCGACGCCGGCTGGTTCGCCCGCGCGAACCGGGAGATCGCCGTGCTGCTGATGGTGGAAGGCACCGGCGGGATTGCCGCCCTGCCCGAGATCCTCGCCACGCCGGGCGTCGACGCGATCTTCATCGGCCCGTTCGACCTGTCGCAGGCCATGGGGGTCCCGGGACAGGTCGAGCACCCCGACGTGCTCGCGCGCATCACCGCCATCGTCGCCGAGGCCGGCGCACGCGGCGTGGCCACGGCCGTCTTCGCGCCGACCCCCGCGCTCGCGCGGCGGTGGTTCGAACTCGGCGCCCGTCTGGTCGCACTCGGGTTCGACACGGCGCTGGCGCTCGACGGCTTCCGCGCCGCGCGCCAGGGGCTCGACTGACCGCGGCCCGATTGCCCTCCACGTCACGCGGCACGATTTCCACGTCGAACTTACACGATTACCCGGTTCCCCACGGGCGCCACGGCCGCAGACATGGCCGTTCGCGCCGCCGTCGGCCACCGCTCGACGGGCGCGCCGCTGGCATCGCCTTTGCCCTCCCTGCCTGCGACGGCGGCGTTCGTCCTCTGCCCGGCACCCGGCCGTGACGGAACCGTGCCCTGCCGTGCGGCACGGCACCAGACGATCAGGGAGGCTGCCATGATGACGGTGACGACCGTGTCGAAGGCGCGCGTCGCGGGCAAGGCGTGTCACGTGATTGGCGCGAGCCTCGCGATCTTCCTCGGCGTCGACGCGATCGGCGCGCTGGACGATCTCCTGTCCCTCGGCGCGGATCGCGCGGCGCCGGGCCTGACGTTCGTCGCGTACTTCCTGGCCTGCGTCCTCACGCTGGTCGTCGCCCTGGTCGCGCTGCTGCTGCTGACGATGCTGGAAGGCGTGGCGTTTGCGGCGGTGCGACGGGAACCGCAATCTCCGGAGCAACGGCGCCGCGAGTGGCACCTGGCGCTGCTGTGGGCCGCGGTCCCCGCCTGCGCGTTGCTGGGCCTGGCGGCGGTGAACGCGTGGTGGGGATGGTAGGCGGGAAACGACGAAGGGCCGGACGGCTGACGCCGCCCGGCCCCCCTCCTCCTCCGGTGAACTCCGCCGGTCAGCCTACTTCAACTCGCCGTTCAATTCCATGTAGATGCGACGGACGGCGATCTGGCCCTGCTGTTTCGACATCGGCCACGACTCGTAGGGCCCCCACTTCACCTGGGCGAGCGCCTGGTCGACCGTCAGCCCCTTCTTGTGGAGGGCGGTGACGTCGGCGATCACGTATGCCATCGCCTTCACGAACTTCTCGAAGTCGGCACGCGACTGCGGTCCGGCGATGATGCGGCCGTGGGCCGGGACGTAGGTCCGCACGTTCTTCAGCGCGAGCGCCTTCTTCGCCGTGGCCAGCCACTCGGTCGGGGTCGCCGATCGCATCGCCGGAAAGACGTCGTTGAGGTAGACCTCGCTCATCGCGAGAATCCGTTCCTTCGGGAGGTACACCTCGAGGTCGCCGCCCGTGTGGCCCGGCCCGAGGAACATCAGTTCCACCTGCTCGCCGCCGAGGTCCAGCGTCTTGCGGTCGGGCACGACCACGGCGTCGGCCGGCAGCTTCCAGCTCCCGGGCTTGAACCTCGGCGAGGCTTCCTCCTTCTCGAGCGTCGCCTTGGACGTGGGGCTGACGTAGTAGGTGACGCCGGCCGGATAGGCGTCGTTGCCGCCGGTGTGATCGCCGTGATCCGATCCGATGACCACCCATTTGATGGGCTTCGGGGTGATCTTCGCGATCGCCTCCACGATCTCCTTCGTCGCCGTCGGGTTCGCCATGCCGTCGGTGACCAGCACGCCGTCCTTCGTCACGACGAACATCACGCCGGTACTGAAGAGCCCGCGGTCGATCGACTGCATCTCTTCGTACCCGTACACGTTCGGCGCCAGCTTCGTCAGGCGCGGGTAGCCCGGCTTCGGCACCGACACGGCGGCCGGCGCCTGGGCCCGCGCCACGGCGGGCGCCGTCAGCAGCGCGGCCCCGGCCAGCACCATCCAACCCATCCACAGTCGCTTCATCGAGACACTCCCTGAATCGAGGACGGACGATCAGTCCAACCCGCGGATATTACCGGTCTGGACAGGCGTGTCAAGTCATCCACCGACCTGCACCTCTCCGACGCCCCCTGCGAAGGTCACGGTCGTGCCGTACGGACGGGACAGCGTTCCCACGCGCGCGATGATGGCCTCGGCTTCCGTGCCTTCGGCGAGGCGCGGCGTGCCGCGCTGGTAGCGCGGCTCGTCGACGCCAAGCGTCACGGGATGCAGCACCATCTTCAACGCGCCCCGCGCACCGTAGGTGATGACCGGCACCACCGTCTGCCAGAGCGCGGGTCCTGGCGGCAGCGCGACCCGATCGCTGGCCTCGGTCGGATCGGGCGTCTGCGGATCGAGGCCGAACGCCTGGTACACGTCGGACGCGAAGGCGCGGACGGTCTGGTACTGGAAGAAGAGGTCGCCGAGGCCGTAGCAGATCGGCCGCCCGCGGTAGACCTCGATCCCCCAGAGCACGTGGGCGCCGGCCCCGAAGAAGGCGTCGGCGCCGGCCTCGATGCAGGCGCGCGCGAACGGCTGCAGGAAGCGGTCGGGCGTCTCGAGCGTCCGGTAGACCTCGTGCGCGTGGATGCTCACGATCACGAGGCGGGCGTTCCGCCGCGCCACCTTCACTGCGTCGGTGATGCGCGTGAGGTCCTCGGGCACCACCTCGGCCAGGACGTCGGTGGTCGCGCCGGGTACGAACGTGTTGCCGAACAGGCTCACCTGGTCGGCCGCCACCTGCGGGTTCGGGCTGAGGCCCGTGATGAACTGGTCCCCGACCGGGCCGAGCGGCTTCAACGCCTGGCCGGCCCGCGCGAGGGCGTCGAACGCGGTGCGGTCGACCTGATAGCGGTAGCGGACCCGGACCGGATTCAGACCGGGAATCCCCTTGAAGTCGGCGCGCGACAGCGCCGCCACCGCATAGGGATGGAAGGTCGAGGCGCAGTTGACGAGCGCCACGCGTCCGCCGGGCGTCTCGACGTAGGCCGGGGCCGACGCCTCCTGCAGGCTCAGGCCCGTGCCGGCGGCGGCGATGCCGGCCTCCGCCAGGCGCGCCCGCGTCGACACGAGGCCGGGCTGGCCGTAGTCGAGGCTGTGATTGTTCGCCGTCCCCATCACGTCGAAGCCGCACCAGGCGAGTTCGGCGGCCATCTTCGGATCGGAGACGACGCTGAGCGCGGCCCCCTCGGCCATCGGGTAGCCGTCGCGCGGGTCGGCCAGCACCATCTCGCAGTTGCCGTAGGCGCAGTCGGCGCCGCGCACGACGTCGACGAGCCGCAGGAAGCGGGCATCCTTCAGCTCCGAGACGCGCCGCGTCAGGATGCAGTCGCCCGTGGCCGCGAGCGTCATCGTGTCGGGAACGATGGGCGTGGCCGCCCCGGCGGCCAGCGGCCGGCTGACGGCGGCGGCAGCCATTGCGCCACCGGTGGCCGCCAGGAACTCGCGTCGATTCATCACTCCTCCCGCACAGCGTCCGCGCGCTCGTGCGACCGAGCTTAGCGGCACGCGGCGATGCGCGCCGAGTAAAAGATTGTCTACAGTTCCCGCAGCGCCACCGACACCGGCCGACGGGCGGCGCGGATGGCGGGCGGCGTGCCGCCGACGAGGCCCATGAAGAGCGCGAACAGGAGGCCGCCGGCGAGCAGGCCGGGGGTGACGCGGAAGGCGAAGGCGATGTTGGAGAAGGTCTGGAAGTTCAGCGTGCTGGCCGTGAAGCCGTTCAGCGGCAGCACCGCGAGCCCGCCGAGGATCCCGCCGATGCCGGCGATGACGATCGCCTCGATCATGAACGACACGACGACGCTCAGCGGTCCGAAGCCGATCGCCCGCATGGTCGCGACCTCGCGCGCGCGCTCGGCCACCGCCGAGTACATCGTGTTGAGCGCGCCGAACACCGCGCCAATCCCCATGATGGCCCCCACGATCGTCCCGAGCACGGTGATGAGCGTCGTCAGCGCCTGCGACTGCTTCCGGTAGTACTCCTGCTCCTGCTGCACGTCGACGTTCAGGCGCGGGTCGGCGATGAGGGCGTCCTTGAAAGCCTGGAACGCGGCGGGCGAGGTGAGGTGGATGGTCACCGACTGATAGATGTTCGTCGGCCGGTTGTAGACCTGATCGAGGATCGTCGCGTCGGCCCAGACCTCGGAGTCGAACGCCGTCCCCCCGGCATCGAAGACGCCGACGATGGTCCACGTCCCGCCGCCGAACGTCACCGTCCGTCCCAGGCCCAGCCCCTGGTAGGTGTTCACCGCATTGCGGCCGACGACGAGCTCGTTGAGGCCGGCGCGCAGGAAGCGCCCGGCCAGCATGTGGACGGTCGGCCGGACCTCGAGGGCGCGGGCGGAGACGCCGCGGACCTGGACGTTCGCGTCGGTCCCGGTCGACACCAGCGGGAAGGGAGCCATCACGATGACTTCGGGACTGACGATCGGCTGCCCGTCGTGGCGCGCGACGCCCGGGGCGCTCTCGATGATCCGCTCCTGATCGAGGGTGACCGCGCTGACCATCTCGCTGCTGGCGCCGGCCCGCATGACGAGCGCGTTGCCGGGCGAGCCCGACTGGACGAGCGTCGCCTGGAACCCGCGGGCCATGGCGAGCATGGCGACGAAGACGCCGACGGCGCCGGCAATCCCGAGCACGGCGACGATGGACGAGGTCCACCGCCGGCGGATACTGCGCACGTTGTAGATGAGCGGGATTGCCACGTCTCCCCCCGCGCCGTCAGATCCGGCGGAGCGCGTCGACCACCTTCAGCCGGCTGGCGGCCAGCGCCGGCAGTAACCCGGCCAGCACGCCGACGGCGAGCGCCAGGCCGATGCCGAGCGCCATGTCGGCCGCCGGCAGGTAGAAGAGCGGCAGCAGCCCGTGCGTCGGATCGCCGCCGAGCGTCAGCAGCTTGGCGAGGGCGACGCCCATGAGGCCGCCGGCCAGCGCGATGACCACCGACTCGGCCATGACGTACAGCAGGACGAACCGTTCGGAGTACCCGATGGCCTTGAGGATGGCCAGTTCCGCCGTCCGCTCGCGCACGGTAATGGCCATCGTGTTGCCGGTGACCAGCAACAGCGTGAAGAAGACGACGCCGCCGATGCTGAGGATGAGGAACTCGATGTTCCCCATCTGCTTCGCGAAGCCGGCCGCAAACGCCTTCTCGGTGTCCGTCTTCGTCTCCCAGGGCGAGTTGGCGAACGCCCCGTCGATCTGCTTCGCCATGGTGACGGCCCGGTCGGGGCTGTCGAGCCGCACGACGTACCACCCCACCATGTTCCGCGCGTAGCGCGTCGTCCGGCTCTCGTTGATGTAGTTGTAGTGGATCCAGAGCTGCGACGTGTCGTCGGTGTCCTTCGATCCGTCGTAGATGCCGCGGAGGTTGAACTCCCAGCTGCCCGGATAGATCGTGCCGCGGATCGGGATCCGGTCGCCGACCGTCCAGCCGAACCGTGCCGCCAGGCCGCGGCCGGCGATCACGCCCTGGCGGTCGCCGAGGAACGCCTTCCACTGATCGGCGGGGATCCGGTACTCGCCGTACACCTGCCGCCACGTGGACGGGTCGATGACGAACTGCGGGAAGAAGTTCCGCTCGTCCTGGTAGACGCCGCCGAACCAGGAGACGTGCGTGACGTCCCTGATGCCCGACATCGCCGACAGCCGCTGGTCGTAGGAGAGCGGCAGCGGCTGGATGAGCGACATCCGGTTGGTGACGATGAGCCGGTCGGCGCCGGCGACCTCCACCCCCTGGTTGAAGGCCAGCCGGATGATGACCAGCAGACCGAAGAGGAACATCGCGACCGCGAACGATCCGAGGGTGAGCAGCGTCCGGACCTTCTTGCGGAACAGGTTCACGCGAAGCAGGCGGAGGTACTTCATCGGACGAGGTCCGCCCGCTGCGCCTCGACGAGGACGCCCTTGTCGAGGTGCAGCAGCACGTGAGCCCGCTCGGCGGCCCGGGGGTCGTGCGTGACCAGCAGCACGGTCTTCCGGTACTCGCTGACCAGCTGCGCGATCATCTCGAGCACCTCGTCCGCACTCCGGCGATCGAGGTCGCCGGTCGGCTCGTCGCACAGCAGGAACGTCGGGTCGGTGACGACCGCGCGCGCGATGGCCACGCGCTGCTCCTGGCCGCCCGACAGCTCGCGCGGGTAGTGGTGCATCCGGTCGGCGAGGCCGACCACCGCGAGGGCCGTCTCGACGTGCTCGCGGCGCTCCCGGCGCGACAGCCGCGTGAGCAGCAGCGGCAACTCGACGTTCTGGTACGCCGTGAGCACCGGCAGCAGGTTGAACATCTGGAAGACGAAGCCGACGTGGCGCGCGCGCCACGCCGTGAGCTTCCCCGCCGACATGCTGGTGATCTCGTCGCCCGCCACCCGGATGCTCCCCGTCGTCGGCACGTCGAGGCCGCCGAGCAGGTTCAGCAGCGTCGTCTTCCCCGATCCGCTCGGCCCCATGAAGGCGACGAAATCGCCCGGGTCGACGTCGAGGTTGAGGCCCTGCAGGACGTGGATCTCCTCGCTCCCCCGGCGGTAGGTCTTGCCGAGGTTGCGGACCGTCACCAGGCTCGTGCCGTCGCCGCCACCGTCCACGCGCACCATGTCAGCGCCTCACTGTCCGCCGGTCCGCGTCGCCGACACCGGCTGGCCGTCGCGCAGCGCGGCCGGTCCGGCCGTCACCACCAGGTCGCCGGGCGCGATGCCGGCGAGGATCTCCACCCGATCGCCCAGCGTCCGTCCCGGGCGGACGGCCCGGCGCTCCAGGACGCCGTCGCGCACGCGGAAGACCACCGGCGTCCCCCCGACCGTCCGGATCGCGGCCGCCGGGACGAGTGCCTCGGCCGCCGGCGGGGGCGCGCCGCCCGTCGCCGCCGCGTCGGCGCCGAGGAAGGCGACCTTCACGCCCATGTCGGGCAGGATGCGGGGGTCGAGGTGGTCGAAGGTGGCGCGGACCTTCACCGTTCCCTTCTCGCGGTCCGCGGTCGGGATGATGGCGCGGACGCGGCCGGGGATCTGCCAGTCGGGATAGGCGTCGAGCGTCGCGACGACGGGCTGGCCCGGGGTGACGCGCGCGATGTAGTTCTCGTTCACGTCGACCTCGATCTCGAGCGACGTCATGTCGACGATCGTGGCGATGCCGGTGCGGGTGTAGCCGCCGCCGGCGGAGATCGGGGAGACCATCTCGCCCGGCTGGGCATCCTTCGAGACGACCATGCCGGTGAACGGCGCGACGACGCGGCAGTTGGCGATGTTCTGCTCGGCGACGGCGATGCGGGCGTCAGCCGCCTTCACCTGTGCCTCGGTCGCGGCGATCTGCGCCTGAAGGCTCTCGGCCGCGGTCCGTGCCGTGTCGAGCGCCTCTTCGGTCTGGATGCCGGCCTTCACCAGCCCCTCGGTGCGGGCCAGCTCGCGCCGCGCGTTGGCGAGCTCGACGCGCAGCTGCCCGAGCCCGGCCGCCGTGGCGTTGCGGTCGGCGCGCGCCGTGGCCAGCGCCACCCGGTCGTCGGTGTCGTCGAGCTGCGCCAGCAGCTGCCCCTGCTGCACGCGCATCCCCTCGTCGATGTACACGCCGGTGACCTTCCCGGTGATCTTCGCGGCGACCGTCGCCCGCCGCCGCGGCGTGACGTAGCCGCTCGCGTTCAGCAGGGTGACCCGCGCGTCGGCCGTCGGGCCCGGCGCCTGCGCGGCCGCCACGGTGACCGTCACGGTGCGATCGCGCCACAGCGACACCGCACCGCCCGCCGCCGCGATCACCACCACCGCGCCCGCCAGTCCGAGCAGCCACCGCCCGGCCGGCCGCCGGCCGCGCTGGCGGTCGTCAATCCGCAGCTTCGCCAGGTCCGGCCGCGGCGTCTCACCCGTTCCATTCGTCATCGCTCGCGAGCCTCGATCGCGCATGCCGTCAGGGTTGTCGATCATTTCAACAACCCGTGCGTCGGGTTGTCCAGACAATTCGGCGTGAAGGCCGGGGAGATCGCGCCCCACCGCCCACACCAGACGACCGACGGGCGCCGACGGTTCCGTGAACCGTCAATAGCGGCGCTTCTGCTGGCGGACGATGTCGAACTTCGCGGTGTCGGCAATGGCCATGACGGCCATGACGCCGGCCTGGACCGGATCGGAGACGACGAGATCGGCGGCATCGGGGACGCTGCCCGCCATGTTCAGCGAGATCACCGGCAGCCCCTTCGCGCGGACCTCGCCGACGGCGCGCGTGATCTCCCCGCCCATCAGCGACCCGGCGAGGACCAGGGCGCGGACGCGCGGCAGGCGGACGACGGCGCGAACGGCCGCCGCCAGCTCGTGCTCCCCGACGAGCGGAATGGTGTCGATCGAAATCCGCTCGCCACGGATGTTGTGGCGATCGGCTTCGGCAATCGCCCCCATCGCCACCTGGCCGACCTGCGCGCCACCGCCCATCACGATGATCCGCTTGCCGTAGATGCGGGCGAACGACGGCGTGGCGGCCAGGTCGACGATGCCGGGCGTGCGCCGCAGCTCCTCGTACAGCGCTCCCGGCTCTCCGTCGAGCTGGAACTCGAGGTACACCTCGGCGTCGCGATCGGCGTGCCGGATGAGATCGATATAGCTGATGTTGGCCTGGTGATCCGCGAGCGCCTTCGTGATGGCGAAGAGCATCCCCGGACGATCCGAGACGGTGAGCAGGACGGCGTGGGTCGGCATCGAGACGGATCCCTAAGGTAACATATCCCCTCTCCATGCCGGTCCCGCGCCCCCGTCACGTCCCCGTGCTCTTCGCGTCCCACGACGTCCGGACCACCCGCGTCGCCCAGCACGTCGCGGAGATGCTGCGCGACAGCGGCTGCGACAGCCACGCCGTCGACCTGTCGTCGCGCGAGGGACGGACGCTCGACTGGCAGGCCGTCGATGCCCTGGTGCTCGGCACCGCCCTGCGCGCCGGCCAGCTCGAGGGACAGGCGTTGCGCTTCGCCCGGCAGCACGTCGATCTGCTGAACAGCTGCCCGTCGGCCTTCTTCGTCGTGAGCCTCGGCCCTCATCCCGCGGATCCGGCCAGCGCCGAGACGGCCGCCCGGGACGCGCGCGCGTTCGTGGATGCCGTCCGCTGGCATCCATCCCGCCTCGGGTGCTTCACCGGCCACCTGCCGCCGGCCGGAACCGGCTGGGTCGGCCGGCTGATCGGGTGGGCCACCGCGCGCCACGACGGCCAGCAGGCCGACGCCGACGGCTTCACCGACTGGGCGGCCGTGAGCCGCTTCGCGCGCGACTTCGCGGTCGAGCTGCGGACGCGGGCCGCTGGCAGCTAGCGGAATCTTCCCCACCGTGCGGGACGGGTTCGCACCCGAGCGGGCCGGCGGCCCGCCCGCCCGATGACGGCCGGCGGCCGCCGCTCCCGTTTCCGGCCTGTATCACCCCCTCTCCAGGCCCCAAGGTCATCGGTTCCCTTCTGGCACGCCGGATGCTCTCTCGAGAGCATCCTGAGCACGAACGGGAGGTGTCATGAAGGTCCGCGATCTGATGGTTCGCACCGTCGTCAGCTGCACGGCCGACACGACCCTGGCGCAGGCGGCAGAGCTGATGCACGCACACAACTGCGGCGCCCTTCCCGTGGTCGACGCTGCCGGCCGGGTGTATGGCATGGTGACCGACCGTGACATCTGCATGGGCGTGGCGCCGCGTCATCTCCCGCCCGCCCACATCGCCGTCCGGGAGGTCATGGCGCACCGGGTACACGCCTGCGGGCCCGACGACGACGTGCTGGTCACGCTGGCGACGATGCGGGGCCACGGTGTCCGGCGCCTGCCGGTGATCGACGACAGCGGTCATCTCGAGGGGATCGTCTCGGTGAGCGATGTGATCCGGGTCGAGGGCCGCGCCGGCGTACCGGAGCACGAGATCCTCGACACGCTGCGCGAGATCAGCACGAAGGGCCATCAGCCGGTCATCGCCGGGTGAGCGCGTCAAGGAGATCACACATGGCACTGGTGAACGAGGCGGGATGGGACCGCGTGGTCCGGTTGATCGTCGGGATCGTCGCCCTGGCGCTCTGGTGGACCGGCACGGCTGCGGGCGCTCTTGGGACGGTCGCGCTCGTCGTCGGGGTTTTGATGGTGCTGACGGGTGCGATCGGGTGGTGCCCGATGTACTCGATCTTCAAGGCCGGGACGCGGCGGACCACGTAGGTCCGCCCGGCCCCGCCGTGCTCATGCGCCGTCCGGCGCCCCGCCGCGCTGATAGTCGAAGTATCGCCAGACGATGTCGAGATCGAAGGTGCGGAAGAAGAGGCCGAAGAACGCGCGGCCGCGCCCGAGGAACCGGGTCTGCTCGGGCAGCCAGTTGCCGTCGGCGAGCTGCCGCCGCGTCGCCGTGGCGGTAAACCCCTTGTAGATCTTCACGAATCCCGCCACGAACGACACGTCGTCCATCGCTTCGGCGTGGACGCGCACGACCTGGTGCTCGGCCTCGAGCACCCAGACCTGCCCCCGGAAGTGCTTCGCGATCCGCCCCTCGCGCGTGTGCGGCTCGACGCCCGGCTTCGGCGCGAAGGTGACGAGGATCGCCGGCCGTCCGTCGATCGTGTCGCGCCCCGTCAAGGTGAAGGTGAAGACCGACAGGACATCCTTGATCATGTCCTGCTCGTGGCTCGGCCCCTCGTTCTCCTCCTGCAGCCGCCGCTCCCGATCTCGCGGGCTCTCCCGCCGGAGCCGCTCCTCGCGCCGCGCCTCTTCCTGCTGCAGCTTCCGATCCTGCTCGCGCAGATCCTGTGACGTGAGCGGCACGCCGTTCTTCGCAATCAGGCGCCTCCACGGCCGGTTGGTGCCGGGCCGGGGACGCACCTGATAGAGCAGGACGTCCCCGGTGCCCATCCGCCCGAAGGGATTCATGCGGATGTCGGTGACCTGCTCCTTGTAGGAGTACTCGCGCTGCAGGTAGCCATCACTCGCAAGGTTCTGCCGGGTCGCCTCGAGGAACGCCTCGGCATCGGGCAACGGTGCAGCTGCCGCCGTCCCGTCGCGGGCCGGCGGCTCGGCTGGCGCCGCCGCGAATCCGACCAGCCCGGCGCAGGCGACCGAGAGGGCGACGGCCACGACGCGCGCGGCGGCACGGTGCGGTATCCTAAGGTTTTGCGTGCTCCGGAGATCGTCCATGCGTATTCTCTTCTGCGGCGACATCTTTCCCGATGCGCCGGATATCCTGCAGGCCAAGCTGCCCCACGACGAGATGATCGTCTGCCCGCGCGCGGCGGTGCGTGAGTCGCTCGCCGGCGTCGACGTGGTCATTCCGCTGATGACGCCCATCGATGCGGCCATCATGGAAGCCGGCCGCTTCCGCCTGATCCACCAGTTCGGTGTGGGCCTCGAGGGGGTCGACCTCGCGGCCGCCCGGGCCCGCGGCATCCGCGTGGCCAACGTGCCGTCGGCCGACAGCGGCAACGCCGATTCGGTCGCCGAGCACGCGCTGATGCTGACGCTGGCGGTGCTGCGGCAGCTGCCGCTCGCCCAGGCCAGCGTCCGCGCCGGCCGGCTGGGGACGCCGCTCGGCCACACGCTGTCGGGCCGCACGGTCTGCCTGTTCGGGCTCGGTGCGATTGCACGCGCGCTGGCCCGCCGGCTGCAGCCGTTCGACGTCCGGGTGATCGGCATCAGTCGCGAGCCCGCCGCGGCCCGTTCGGCCGCCCTCGGCCTCGAGGCCTGCTACGGCCTGGCCGATCGGCACGAGGCGCTCGCCCGGACCGACGTGCTCGTCCTCTGCCTGCCGCTCACCGGCGACACCCGCGCCATCATCGACGCCGAGGCGCTGGCGGCCCTCCCCGCCGGCGCCTGCCTGGTGAACATCGCCCGCGGTCCCCTCGTCGATTATGCCGCCTTGCGGGCCGCGCTCGAGCACGGCCACCTGCTCGGCGCCGGCCTCGACGTCTTCTGGCACGAGCCGATCGCGCCCGACGACCCGTTGCTCGCCCTTCCGAACGTGATCGCCACGCCGCACGTGGCCGGCGTCACCGACCAGTCGTACGACGGCATCGCCCGCACGATTGCCGAGAACGTCGAGCGGCTGCGCCGCGGCGAGCCGCTGCTCAACTGCGCCGCCTGATCGCGGCGGCCGCCGCCGGCCCCGTCAACCGGCCTTCCGCGCGGCGGGCGGACGGCCGGCCGCCCGCTCCCGCAGGATCGCACAGACCTGTTCGTCGCTGACGGCGGAGAAGTCGGCGAAGAACTCGCCGATCGCCATGAACGACTCCGGCGCGTGGAGGCAGACGACCTCGTCCGCCTCGGCGCCGAGCCGGCGCACGGTCTCGCGCGAGGCCACCGCGGTCGCCGCCACGAGCTTCGCCGGATGTCGATCGCGCACGGCGCGCAGCGCCGCGATCATGGTCGCCCCCGTCGCCACCCCATCGTCGAGCACGATCACCGTCCGGCCCGCGGGATCGAGCGGGGGCCGGATCGGCGTGTACATCGCCCGCCGGCGCCGGATCACCTCGAGCTGCGTCCGCTTCTCCTCTTCGAGGTACGCGTCGCTCACCCCCAGCTCGCGGGCATACCCGACGAACAGCCGGCCCGACTCGTCCACCGAGCCGACCGCCAGCTCGGGGTTGCCCGGGGCGCCGAGCTTCCGGACCAGGACCACGTCGAGATCGCCCTCGAGCCGGTCGGCGATGATGGCCCCCATCGGGACGGCTCCGCGCGGAATCGCCAGCACGAGCGGATGGCGTCCGCGGTAGGGTTGCAGGCGCTCGGCGAGCTGGCGCGCCGCCTCCTGGCGATTCTGGAAATACATGTGGCCCTCCACAACTGGAAAATTCCCGCGCAGGCCGGCGAAAAGTTGCGGCACAGGGACCGCGGCCGCTCCGGCAGCCGCACGTCTGCGGCGTCCGGCGCGGCCGGCCACCGCTACCGCCCGCTCGTACTGCAATTGTCCTGCTGGAAGGGGCCGCGCGAAACCGGGCCTCAGGTGCGACGGGCCAGCGCCTGCGCGACCGCGTCGATCAGCACTGCGGGCGAGAAGGGCTTGCGGAGCAGCTGGGCGCCGGGCCGCTGGAGGCTTCGCGCGAGGAGATCGGGCTCGGAGTAGCCCGACATGAACAGGACCTTGAGGCCCGGCCGGCGCTCGGCCATCGCATCGGCGAGCGCCGCCCCGTTCATGCCAGGCATGACGACGTCGGTCAGCATCAGGTCGATCGTCCGTTCCTGTTCCCCGGCCAGCCGGAGTGCCTCGTCGGGCGTCCGGGCCTCGGTGACCTGGTAGCCCCCGCGTCGCAGGACGCGCGAGATGAGGACGCGCACGCCGTCCTCGTCCTCGACGACGAGAATGGCTTCCGAGCCGCCCGTGCGCGAGGCCGGCCGCCTGGCCTCGGGTTCTGGTGCCGCCACGGGCCGCTGCGAGATTGGCAGATAGAGGCGGAACGTCGAGCCCTGCCCGGGCGCGGTCGTCACGGTGATGCCGCCGTCGCTCTGGGTCACGATGCCGTAGACCGTGGCCAGGCCGAGACCCGTGCCGAGGTTCCCCTTCGTGGTGAAGAACGGTTCGAACAGGTGCTGGCGGGTGCGGGCATCCATGCCGATGCCCGTATCCGACACGGCGAGCTCGACGTAGGGTCCGGCAGGGAGCGCCCCGGAGTCCAGGGGCTCGTCCCCCGTCAGCTCGCGGCGCACGGTCGACAGGACCAGGCGTCCGCCTTCCGGCATGGCGTCGCGGGCGTTCACCACGAGGTTCATCAGCAGCTGCTCGACCTGGCCGCGGTCGACGTGCACGGCCCCGATGTCGGGCCCGAGCCGGGTCTCGAGCGCGATGTCCTCGCCGATGACGCGCGTCAGCATGCCGCGAAGGCTCTCGACGACCTCGTTGAGGTCCAGCGAGACCGGCTGCAGGACCTGTCGGCGGCTGAAGGCCAGCAGCTGCCGCGTCAACCGCGCCGCACTCTCGACCGCCCTGATGATCTCGTCGACTCCCTGTGCCTGCACGGGATCCATCTTCCCGTCCTCGACGAGCAGCTGGGCCTGCCCGAGGATCGCCGTCAGCAGGTTGTTGAAGTCATGGGCGATGCCGCCGGCCAGCCGGCCGATCGCTTCCATCTTCTGGGCGTGCCGGAACTGTTCCTCCAGGGCCTTGCGCTCCGAGACGTCGGTCATCATGGCGAGCGCACCGATCATGCGCCCGGCATCGTCGAGCACCGGCGTCGCCGCCACCTCGGCCCAGACGGCGTGGCCGTCGCGATGGCGGTAGCAGAACTCCAGCCGCTCGCTCACGCCCTGCCGCCGCCGCTCGAAGCTCGCCCGCGCCTCGGCCTGGTGCGACGGATCGATGAACTCCAGCACCGAGCGCCCGATCAGCTCGTCCGGTTCGTAGCCGAGGATCTGCGCCATCTGGCGGTTCACGTACTCGGTCCGATGGTTCATGTCGACCAGCCAGACCCCCTCGTTCGTCGTCTCGACGATCTGGCGGTAGCGCTCCTCGCTGTGGCGCAGGGCGTCCTGCACGGCGCGCTGCTCGGTGATGTCGGCGACGATGCCGCCCACGTGCCGGTGTCCGTCGGCCGTCTCCAGCGGGAAGAACGATCCCCGGATCCGGTGGAGGTGCCCCAGATCCTCGCCGGTCCGCTCGTGCCACTCGACGTTCTCCAGCGGACGTCCGGTCTCGAGCACCTGATCGATGACGGGGGTGATCAGGTGGACGAGGTGCGGCAGGACCTCGTGCACGGTCCGTCCGATGTGCGCCTCGATCGGCAAGGCGTGCATGTCGGCCAGGGGCCGGTTGATCTGGACGTAACGGTACGCCTCGTCCAGGATGACCAGGCCGACGGGAGCCGAGGAGAAGAAGGCCTCGAGCCGCTGCCGCTGCACGGCCAGCTCGCGCTCGAGGATCCGCTCCTGCGTCACGTCGCGGAAGTGGACGACGACGCCCCGGATGGCGGTATCGGCGAGCCGGTTCACCACGACCAGGCTCAGGTCGCGGTAGCTGCCGTCGCGGTGGAGTGCGCGAACCGAGACGCTGACCGGCTCGCCCGGCATCCCCAGCACGCGCGCGAAGACCTCCTGGGCCAGTGAGAGGTCGCCCGGATGGATGATGTCGAACGCGCTCCGGCCGCTCAGCTCCTCGGCCGGGTAGCCCATGATGCGTCCCAGCGCATCGCCGTTGAAGACGTTCTGGCCGGAGGCGTCCACCACGGCGACACCATCCAGGCTGTGCTCGATGAGACCCCGCAGCCGCCGTTCGCTTTCCTTGACCGCCTCTTCCATCCGCCGGCGATCGGTCACGTCGCGCGAGTTCAGGACGATGCCCCGCACCGCGGGATCGTACAGGCGGTTGGCCGCGGCACCTTCCATGACGACCCAGTGGCCGTCCTTGTGCCGGGTGCGGTACTCGAAGGTCGCCGCGGCATCGGGCACGTCGAGCTGCGGCCCGTACAACATCAGCAACCGGCTGGCGTCGTCGGGATGGACGAGCTGGAACCCGTGGGTGCCGACCAGCTCGACCGGTTCGTAGCCGAGCACCGCCTTCACCGACGGACTCTCGAACCGGATGATGAGATTGGCGTCGAGCACGGAGACCACGTCGAGCGTGTGCTCGATCAGGGCGCGGAAGAAGGTCTCGCCGCCGGCGGATGCGGCGCCGCCGTGACCCGGCTCGAGCGGATTCGAACGTTCGGCCATGCTCTACCCATTCCCGCGGCCGCCGCGGGCTGACGAGAGACCTGATCTGGGGCATACTATGCCAAATCGTTCGAACCCAGCTCGTCCATTCCAGACGGCCCGCCGTGGCGCGCCCGCCGGAAGGCGCGTCCCCGGGCCGATCCAACCGTCGAGGACCGCATGACTCCGCACCGCTTCCTGCTGATCACCACCCTGGCGGTCGCCTCCTTCGCGGCTGCTCCTCCGGCCTTCGCCCACGGCCACGACGGGCCGCCCGCGGCGACCTGCGCCGCCCCGGGCGGGGCGCACGGGTGTTACGCCACGATCCAGGCGGCCATCGACGCCGCCCAGCCGGGCGACACGGTCGCCGTCTTTCCAGGCCGGTACACCGAGAACCTGACGATCGACAAGCCGCTGACGCTCGCCGGCGCCGGAGAGAACGCCGTCGTCCTCATCCCCGCCATCTCGAGTCCGAACCCGTGCGAAGGCAGTTCGCTCTGCGGTGGCTCGGCGAGCAGTCTCATCCTGGTGCGCGCCAGCGACGTCACGGTCCACGATCTGACGCTCGACGGCGACAATCCCGCCCTCACGAGCGGCATCGTCCGTGACGGCGCGGACCTCGACGCCCGCAACGGGATCATCGAGGACTACTACGCGAACACCCCGTTCCAGCACCTCACGGTCTACCGGGTGACCGTCCGGAACATCTACCTGCGCGGCATCTACGCCTCGGCCACCGGGGGGACGTTCGACTTCCACGACAACCGGGTCGACAACGTGCAGGGTGACTACTATTCGATCGCGATGTTCGCCTTCGCCGCGTCGGGCGTCTTCCGCCACAACATCGTGAGTCGCGCCAACGACGCGATCAGCGCGAACTGGTCCGAGGGCATCCAGTTCCTCGACAACGTCATCACGCGCTCGGCCAGCGGCATCCACACCGACAACGCCGGGGGGCCGGGTGACGTCGTTCGGGGCAACCGGATCGCGCACGGCACGCCCGGCAGTTACGGCATCTTCGTCTTCGTCCCGTACACCGCCGTCAGCGTCACCCGCAACACCGTGGAGGGCGTCGACGTCGGGCTGTCGGCGTTCGGTCAGGCGGCGCCGGTCTCGACGACCTTCGCCGACAACGTCGTGCGAGGCCGCCGGGCGCCGGGCAGCGTCGGCCTGTTCCTGACGACGGACCAGCTCGGGTACGGCAGCGCCAGCGTCTCGGCGACGCTGCAGCACAACGTGATCAGCCGGTTCGAACGGGGCGTCGTCCTGGAATCGGATCCCGGCAACACGCTCACGCTGGGCGCGACCTGCAACGCCATCGAAGGCAGCAGCCAGGCGGCGGTGGTGGCAGGCGGGCTGGCTCCCGAGGCGACGATTCCCGGCGACCCGCCGGCCGGCAGCGGGACGCAGGCCGTCACCTTCTCACAGAACGATATCCGGGGCGGGGCGGTGGCGGTCGACAACCGCGGCGCCGATCCGGTCTCGGCCGCCAACAACTGGTGGGGATGTCCGGGTGGGCCCGGCGCGCCGGGCTGCGGCACGCTGGCGGGTGGCGTCGCGTCCACGCCGTGGCTGGCCCAGCCGTCGGCCTGCGTCCCGCCCTCCGGACGGGCCCGCCGAGACGACCACGACCGCCACTGACGCGGCGACGGACGGCGGCGGTCATCCGCCACCGTCCGTCGTCCTACGCTTCGAAATCCACCGAGACGATGTGGGCGGCCAGCGCCACCCCTTCCTGCGCCACCGGGACGTGGCGCGGGTCGGTCGCGTACGCCTCGAGCGCCGCGCGATCCCGGAACTTCACGAGCAGGCCCAGATCGTAGGACCGGCTGAGGTGCATGACGTCGGCGCCGACTTTCAGCTCCAGCACGCCATCGATGACGTCGAGCCCGGCGAGCGCCGCGCGATGCCGGGCCCGCCTGGCCTCGTCGACCTCAGGCTTGTACTTGAACGCGACCAGGTGCACGAGCATCTGACAGCTCCTTCTCAGCGACCGCCGGCGGCCGCCGCGGCGGCCGGCGGCAGCGGGATCTTCTGATCGATCATCGCCGCATCGTAGGCGAACGCGGCGAGGACGATGGCGGCCTCCTTGAGGCTGGGCAGGCTCACGCGCTCGTCCATGTCCATGTTGGTGTGGTGGATCCGCTGATCGTAGTTCCGGTAGTCGCGGATCGCGTTGAACCCCGCCATGCCGTCGTGCAGGAAGCTGAGGTGATCGGTGGCGCCGATCCCCTGGATGACGTTGCGCCGCGCGCCGAGATCGCGGAACGGCTCCAGCCACTGGTCGAAGAGCGCCTTGGCCTGCGGATCGTTCTCCATGTAGAAGCCCCAGGCCCAGCCCCGCCCGGCGTCGGTATTGAGGTAGACGTCGAAGTTGTCGCGCGCCGCCTTGTTCGACGGCCCGGCCAGGTGCTGCGCCACGTAGGCCTTCGATCCCAGCAGCCCCTGCTCTTCCCCGCTCCAGATCCCGACGCGGATCGTCCGGCGCGGCCGCGCCCCAACCGCCTTCAGGATGCGCATCGCTTCCATCACCTCGGCGGCCCCGTCGGCGTTGTCGGCCGAACCGGTGGCACTGTGCCACGAGTCGAGGTGGGCGCCGATCATCACCACCTGATCCTTCAGCGCGGGATCGGTCCCCGGAATCTCCGCAATGACGTTGTAGGTGTCGGGGTCGTCGTAGTACTGCGCCTGCACGTCCACGTGCAGCTTCACCGGCAGGCCCATCTTCAGCATGCGCAGGATCAGGTTGTACTGCTCGGCCGCCATCACGATGCTCGGGACGGCGTCGGCCCCCTCGTCACGCCCGAGCACGAAGACCGACCCGTAGTTGGCCGGGCTCGGCTTGATGACCGCCCCCACACCCGCGTCGTGCAGCGCATGGATGAACGCCTGCCCGGGCTTGCCGACACGCGCCGGATCGTACGGGAAGCGCGGCGCGGTGCCGGCGGACGGATCCGCGGACACCGTCGGCTGGTAGCGATCTTCCACGACGAAGGTCGTCTGCTCCGGCTGGCTGAGGACGATCGCCCCCTTGATCTGCGCCGCCATCCCGGGGATGTCGGCCGCCGTCTTGTCGCCCAGGTAGACCGGCGTGCCGGTGATGTCACCCGCCGTCGACGCCGACCACCCCTCGGCGTAGCCGATGAGCGGCATGTAGCGCGGCGCGACCATCTCCACCGTCAGCTTCTTCAGCTCCCAGCCACGGCCGAAGCGCCAGGGTTCGAGCCGGGCGTCCGACAACCCGAACTCGCGCAGCTGGTCCCGAGCCCACGTCGAGGCCGCCTTCTGGGCCGGCGATCCGGTGAGCCGCCCGCCGAACCGCGTCGTGATCGTGTGGAAGATGCGCGCGACCTGCGAGTGCTCGAGGCCTTCCGTCCGGATCTTGGCGATCATCCCGCCGTCCATCGCCGCCTGCGACCGGACCGTACCGACCGCCGCGAGCGTCAGGACCGCCACCGCCGCCAGCCATCGTTGTCCCCTCACCGCTCCTCCTCCCTGGCCAGGCCTGCCCTGCAGCCAGGCTCGTGCCCGAGAGGATAGCAGATCAGACGATCGCCGACGCGTCGCCGGCGCGCCGCTCCTGCACGGCGGCAAGGAACATCCCCGCCGCCACGAGCAGGCAGCTCCAGGCGAACCAGTCGCCGATGCGATCGTAAATCGTGGTGATGTGGCCGGCCTGGACGCCGCCGGCCAGCAGGACCGACGCCGCGGCGGCGCTGCGCCGCTCGGCCCGCACGCGCCCGTACGGATCGCTGATCGTCAGCCGCCCGTCCTGCGCCGCCCGCACGACGCTGAAACCGGCCTCGACGCCCCGGACCACCGCCATCCGCGCGTGCAGCCACCCGTCGCGGCCGAAGTCCCAGGCCGGCACCAGCATGAGGCCGGCCCGATGGGCCGCGTACGCCCGGCTGAGCGCCGGGAAATCCATGTCCGTGCAGATGGCGACGCCGGCCTGCTGCCCCTCGCCGGTCCGCCAGACCGCCACCGAGTGGCCGGGCTGGTAGCCCGACTCGAAGGGCGCCAGCAGGTGCTGCTTCAGGTACGTGACGGCGAGTTGGCCGTCCGGCGCGAACACCAGCGCCACGTTCCGCTTCGGCGTGATGCCGATCTCGTTCACGCCGGCCACCAGCCAGACGTGCGCCTGCACCGCGGCCCGGGCGAACACCTGGATCACCGCCGCGCGGTCGTCCGGCGTCACCCCGACCAGCTTCTCCGGGAGCACCACCATGGCCGCGCCGTCGGTGCCGAGCTGCGCGACGCGCGCCGCCCAGGCGTGCGCCGCCGCCACCGCTTCGTCGGCGCCCGTGGTGTCGGACACCCCCGTGCTCCCGTCCGCCGCCGCCAGCCCCACGCGGATCCCCGGCCCGTCGGCCGGCGCCGACAGCCGCAGCGTGCCGAACGCGGCGACGACGGCCACGACCGCCGCCGGCACCGCCAGCGCCATCGCACATTCGCGCGATTCGCCGCGGCGCAGCCAGGCGGCGGCCATCCCCGATCCGGTCAGCCCGAGCAGGAACGTGACGCCACCGAGCCCGGTCACCGAGACGAGTTGCACGACGGTGACCAGGTCGGCCTGCGAGTAGGCGATGCTGCCGAACGTGCCGTGCGGCGAGAGCAGCGTGGTGAGGTATTCGGCGCCGGTCAGGAGCACCGGAAAGCCAAAGAGGCCGACGAGCAACGGCTGGCGGCGCCAGATGAAGCGGGCGCCCATCACGACGGCGGTGAAGACGATCGCCTGCGCGAACACGAAGACGCCGAGCGTCGCGGCCGGCAGCAGGCCGTGGTCGAGCTGCACCCAGGTGAGGCTGCCGAGGATCGCCGTCGCGAAGGCGGCCGCCGCGGCCTGCCGGGCCCCGGTGTCGTACGCGACCGCGAGGACGGGCGCGTACATGAACCAGGCGAGCAGCCAGTGGTGATGGGCGCCGGTCGAGAAGAACCAGAGGACGGCTGACGCGACGAGGGCGGCGAGCGCGGAAGGCATCGCAGCCTTCTAGCCTACACCCTCAGCCGGGCCGCTCAGCTCGCCAGCCGGTCGGCCTGCAGCGTCCGCCCTTCGAGCAGCTCGGCGATCCGCTGGACGCACTGGGTGACGCTCATCGGCTTGGCGAGGAACAGGTCGGCCCCTGCCTGCCGCGCCGCGGCTTCCGCATAGTGGGGGTCCTGGCCCGACATCGCGATGATCGGCACCCTCTCGCCGGCGCTCATCGCCCGCACGCGCCGGATCAGCTCGAGCCCGTCCAGGCCCGGCATGCTCAGGTCGGCCAGGATGAGATCGGCCCCCTCCTCCCCGAAGTGCCGGAGGGCCTCGCCTCCGTCCTCCACCGCGGACGCGTCGAACCCGCGCCGCCGGATCAGCGACACGTACAGCTGCCGGATGGCGGGATCGTCCTCGGCAATCAGCACCTTCGGCTTGCGGCCGCCGCCGATCACCTCGGCCACCTGCCGCAGCAGTGCCTCGGCGGTCATCGGCTTCTGCAGCACGACGACGTCCTTCATCGCGTCGCGCAGCTCGTCGGCCACGACCGACAGGACGACGATCGGCGTCCCCTCCAGATCCGGGTCCGCCGTAATCTCCCGCACGGCCGCATAGCCGCTCGTGCGGGGCATGATGAGGTCCATGACGACCAGGTCCGGCCGGTGCTCCCGGGCCTGCGCGGTCCCCTCGGCGCCGTCGTGCGCCTCGATCACCTCGTAGCCGGCCCCCTCCAGCTGCCGGCGCAGCACGAGCCGCATGTCATCGTCATCGTCGACCACGAGCACGCGCCGGCGCGCGTAGCCCTCGGGCGCCGTCACGGGCGCGGCCGGTGGCGGCGGCGCGGCCGGGACCCCGTCCATCAGCGGCACGGTCATCGTGAACGTCGTGCCGAAGCCGGGCTCACTCGACGCCTCGACGGTGCCGCCGTGCTGTTCGACGATGGCCTTGGTGATGACCAGCCCCAGACCGGTGCCGCCGACCTTCCGCGTGGCCGACCCATCGAGCTGCCGGAATTTCTGGAACAGCCGCGGCAGGTCCTCGGTCGCGATCCCCTTGCCGCCGTCGTGCACGGCGAAGGCGATCATCCCGCGGACCTTCGACGCCTCGACCGTCACCACCGAGCCGTCCGGCGCGAACTTGACCGCGTTCGACAGCAGGTTGACCAGCGCCTGGACGATCCGGTCCTCGTCGGCCGCGACGGGCGGCAGTCCGCTGTCGACGTACGGCACGATCCGCACCCGCCGGGTGCGCGCCATCCCCTCGACCCCTTCGATGGCGGCGGTGACCAGGACGTGGGGGACGCAGGCGGTGCGCCGCAACTGGAGGCCGCCGGCCTCGATCTTCGAGACGTCGAGGATGTCGTTGATGATCCGGATCAGCCGCTCGCAGTTGCCCAGGGCGACGTTCAGCAGCTGCCCCTGTTCGGGGTCGAGCTGCCCGAGTGACTCGTCGATCACCAGCTGCAGCGAGCCGCGGATGGAGGTGAGCGGCGTCCGCAGCTCGTGGCTGACGATCGAGACGAACTCGTCCTTCATCTGCTCGATGCGCCGCCGCTCCGAGACATCGGTCATCAGCCCGGCGAACATCCGGCGGCCCCGATCGCGGAACTCGAAGAGCGCGAGCTCCACCGGGAAGATCGTCCCGTCGGCCCGCCGCCCCGTCCACTCGCTGACCGTCCCCAGCCCCCGGCGCCGCACGCCCTCGAGGAACGCCGCCGCATCGCCGTCGGTGGACGCGTGCAGGTCGGTGACGTGCTGGCCGACCAGATCCGCGGCCGGGCGCCCGAAGATCCGCTCGGCCGCCGGGTTCACCGACTGGATGACCCCGCGCTCGTCGGTGACCACCAGCCCGGACAGCATGTGGTCGATCACCAGCCGGAGACGCGCCTCGCTGGTCCGCAGCGCCTCGTCGGCCAGGACGCGCGCCCGCGCCTGGCGGTCGAGGCCCCAGAAGACGGCCGCGAGCAGCGCCACCCCGAGGAACACGAGGATGCCGAGCGCCGCCATGACCCGGCCGTTCTGTGCGCGCCAGCCCGCCTCGCGCACGACGAGGTCGTGGTTCGCCGCCTCCACCATCTCGTCGAGGACCTGTCGCGCCCGCAGGTCCTGCACCCGCCGGGCGCGCGCGCGGAAGCCCGCCGCCGCCCGCTCGAAGCCGGCGGTGCGGCGCAGCTCGACGAGGCGGTACATGTCGATGCATTCCTGCCGGAGCGCCACGAGGAGCTGCGCGAACCGGGCCCGCTGGGCCGGGTCGCCGGCGGTCTGCGCCCGCAGCGCGTCCAGCACGTCCCCGAGCCGCGCGAGGTCCGCATCGAAGTAGCCGAGCCGCGTCTCGTCACCCGTCAGCAGGTAGCCCCGCGACACCGTCTCGATGCTGTCGGTCGCCGCCCGCACGTCGCCCAGCGCCTCGAGGACGTCCTGCGTGTGCACCATCCACTGCGTGGCCTGGTCGTAGCGCTGCGCCTCGCGCACCGAGACCAGGGCCACCAGCCCCATGAGCGTCAGGCCCACGCAGAACAGCGCAATCCGCTTCCGCGGCCGGGGGGACATCATGCCTGTGGCGTCCCGTCCGCCGGCGCCGGCGCGTCGAGGATCGCCGACACCCGGGCCCCGAGCAGCAGGGCGTCGAACGGCTTCACGATGTAGCCGGCCGCCCCCAGCGCCAGCCCCTGCCGCACTTCCGATTCCTGGGACTTGGCCGTGAGGAAGATCACCGGGATGTCACGGGTGGCCGGATCGTCCTTGAGATGGGCACAGGCCGAGGGGCCGTCGAGCTCGGGCATCATCCAGTCGAGCAGCACCGCATCGGGAGGCTGCACGTGGACGGCCGCGAGCGCCTGGGCCCCGTTCTCGGCCACGGCCACCTCGAAGCCCGCCTTCTTCAGGGCGAGGCGGGCGATCAGCCGGATGTCAGGGTCGTCTTCCGCCAGCAGAATCCGTCGGCTCACCAGTCGGGCGCCTCGCTGCCGCCCCGCGGCCCCGCCGGTTCAGGCGGAGCCCCCGGGTCCGGCAGCCGCTAGCTCAGCAGGCGCCGGACCCTCACTGCTATCTCAATCGGCTTGAACGGCTTGATCACGTAATCGTCCGCCCCCAGGGCGACCGCCCGGCGGACATCGTCGGCCCGGCCGCTGGCCGAGAGCACGAGGACGCGGGGCTTGGCGGCGCCCCGGCGGCGAAGCTCCTCGAGCAGGTCGAAGCCGGTCATCCCGGGCATCATCAGGTCGAGGATGAGGAGGTTCGGACGGCGGGTCAGGACGGCGTCGAGCGCGGTCTGGCCGTTGGCGCAGCTGATCGTCTCGTAGCCCGCCGCCCGCAGCTGGGTGTCGAGCACGCGGTTGATGGAGGGCTCGTCCTCGGCGACGACGATCCGGCCCTGCGAGGCCCCGCCCGGTCCGCCGTCCCGGTCGGCGCGGGTCGCCGCCAGCAGGCCGGCCTGGCGGGCGCGAGCGAGCGCCTCGTCGGCGTCGGCGAGCAGCGTCTCGAGGTCCAGCTGCCCCGGAGCTCCGGTGCCGGCCACGCCGGCGCAGGCGGCAGTCTCGTCGCGTCCCCGCACGTGGCGGAGCGCGTCCCGCAGCCAGGAGACGACCTGGCCGGTCGCCCGGCGCGGCAGCAACAGCACGACATAACCCGCCCGATAACGGGCCTTCAAGTCGCGCGGCCGCAGGCCGTCCAGCACCGGCGTCAGATCGGCCCCCTCGGGGACCCGGATGAGCGCCAGTGACGCGGCCCCCTGCTGCAGGAGATCGCGGGCCGCCGGGAGGAAGCTGTCGTAGGGGGGCAACGCCGACACGCCCGTACCGGCGGGCGCCGCGACGTCCGGCGCCTGCGCGCGCCCCAGCATGACCCCCAGGCGCAGGGTGAGCTGCTCGGCGTCGATCGGCTTCTGCAGATAGTCGTCGGCCCCCAGGGCGAGCCCGAACGCGCGATCCTGCTCGTCGGTCCGGGCGGTGACGAACATCACCGGCACGGATGCCAGCGTGCTCGCCTTCAACGCCCGGCAGAAGGCGTAGCCGTCGACGCCCGGCAGGTCCACGTCGAGGATGATGGCGTCGGGCCGCTCGTCAGTGGCGGCCATCAGACCGTCCTCGGCCGACGCGACGCCCACGGGCAGATAGCCGGCCGCCTTCAGCCAGGTGGCCATCACCGTCCGCTGCGCGTCGTCGTCCTCGATGACGAGGATCCGGTGCTCGCGCTCGGTCGGGGCGAGCGCCCACGACGGGGGCGGTTCGGCCGCGTCGGACCGGAAGGCGGCCTGCAGCCGATCGATCGCATCTCGCCACGTGGTCCGTTCGACCTGCATGGGGGCGGTCGTGAGCGCCAGCTGCTCGATTTCCGCGGCGCGTTCGCTGACGGAGGGAAAACCGATGGTGCCGGCCAGGCCGGCGAGCCGGTGGGCCTGCTTGCGCAGGGTCTCGAGCGGTCCGATGGCGCCGCGCACCACGACCTCGTCGACCAGGAGGTCGAGGGACCGCAGCCGCTCGTCGAACGACTCCATGAAGCTCGCGCGCAACTGGCGCAGCGCGGCTTCGGGGTCGTCCGTGTCGAAGGGTTCGCTCACAAGGCACCGGGCGCTTTCGATCCAGCTCCGGCCGGCGCCGTGCGGAACCGTCGTGTCACGCGGGAGTCGACCGAAGCGAGCCTTCAGTTTACGGCGAGGCCGGCCGCGAACGGAAGACCTCGCGAGCGCCGGCGCCCGCGCACGGGCGCGGCGGCGCGTCCCGGCGGCCGATCAGGGGCGCAGGGCCGGCACCGGCTGCTGCAGCAGGATGGCGAAGGCGCCGGCGCGCCAGGCGTGCTGCACCCGGTGGAACGCCGCCCCGTCGGCGGCCAGCACGCGGCCGGCGAGGACACCTGGCGCCGGCAGGTCGACAGCCCCGCGCACCGCGGCCGCCCCGGGATCGCTGGATGGAGGGAACAGCGCCGCCTGCAGCGTGTCCACGCGGCCCGTATCGATCTCCGGCGCGCAGGCGAGGAGCGAACCGAGGTAGGTCCCCTCCCCCATCGCCCACGGCGTGTCGGGCGAGGCACCGTTCTCGCCGAGCACGAACCGCTCGAGGTACACGAGGTCGCCGCTGCAGCGTAGCGCGGTGTCCACGGCGAGGCGGGTGAACTGCCAGCGCTCTCCGCGGGCCACCCGGCCGGCCATCAGCCCCTCGGCCCAGAACAGCCGGCCGCCGGCCTCGACGTCGAGGGCCGTCCGCTGCGCGAGGCGGGCGCGGGCGAACGGGATGACCGGCTCGAAGCACCCGTGGAACTCCCCGCCCCGGTCGACGCGCACGCGCACGTCCTGGGTCGCCTCGGCCTCGGGCCGTACCGCCGGGTGCACTTGTTGCGCGGCCTGTGATGTGACGATCGCACGGGCGCCCGGCCGCACCCGCACGTCAATCGACAGGGCGTCGCCGCCGAACAGCCCCGCCGTCGTCTGCACGAGGATGAAATGCGCCAGGCCGCCGCCCAGGTCGAACAGCGGGCGGATGGCAAACGGCGGCTCGGCGTACGCGTGGCGCAGCACGGTGCGCCCCCCGGCCGCCGCGAACTCCAGTTCGATCCGCCGCAGGCTCCCGGCCGCTCGCGCGGGCGCGCCCATCACCCCCCCACGGCCGGATCGGCCGGGCCGTCCGGCTCGAACAGCAGGTCGCGGCGGATCCAGTCGACGATCGCCGGCAGCCCTTCGCCCGACTTCAGGTTGCTGAAGAGGAACGGCCGATCGCCGCGCATCAGCCGGGCATCACGATCCATGACGCCCAGGTCGGCGCCGACGTGCGGCGCCAGATCGATCTTGTTGATGACGAGCAGGTCCGAGCGGGTGACGCCGGGCCCGCCCTTGCGCGGCACCTTGTCGCCGCCGGCCACGTCGATGACGTAGATCGACGCGTCGACCAGCTCGGGGCTGAAGCTGGCCGCCAGGTTGTCGCCGCCGCTCTCGAGGAAGATGACCTCGGTCTCGGGAAAGGCCGTCTTCAGCTGGTCGATCGCGTCGAAGTTCAGCGAGGCGTCCTCGCGGATCGCGGTGTGCGGACAGCCGCCGGTCTGGACGCCGACGATCCGTTCGGCCGGCAGCGCGCGGCTGCGCACGAGGAACTCCATGTCCTCGCGCGTGAAGATGTCGTTGGTGACCACCGCCAGGCGGTAGCGATCGCGCATGGTCTTGCAGAGGCAGTCGACGAGCGCGGTCTTCCCCGATCCGACGGGGCCGCCGATGCCGATGATCACGGGCTTCTTCATGGGATTGGTCAGGATCGAAATAGCCGGCTGTAGACGAGCCGGTGCGCCATCTGTTCGACGTCCTGCGCCGGTGCAAAGGCGCGCGGCGGCTGCGGGCCGCGTGCCAGCACGGCCTCCACCACGGGCGGCAGCCCGGCCAGCCGGCGCGTGAGCACCTGCTGCGCCGCCTGCTGGCCGATCGGCATCAGCCGGAGGGCCGCCGACGCCACGCCGGCGAGCCGGCCGTAGCCGTACCCGAGCAGCCGCGCCCGCGCGTCCAGTCCGGCGGAGGCCGCCACCGCGCCGTACGCGACCGGCAGGTTCGCCGGCAGCCGGCGCGTGTCGACGGCCGCGGCGAAGGCCTCGAAGCGGGCCGACGTCTGCAGGCGCCGCCAGGTCGTCACCAGCCGGCGTCCGACCAGGCTGCTGCCGGCCCGCGTCGCCGCCGCCGGCTTCAGCGCCGTCAGTTCGCGGTCGAGCGCGGCCAGCCCGTCCCAGTCCTCCCGCGCGTAGGCCTCGCCCGCCACGAGCACCGCCGGTCCGTCGCAGCCGGCCAGCACGACCTCGATCGTGTGGCGCATCCAGAGGTCGAGATCCGCAGCCCCGCGCAGGCGCCCGCCCGCCACCGCCGTTTCGAGGCCGTCGGAGTAGGCGAACGCGCCGGTCGGGAACAGCGTGTCGTTCAGCTGCAGCGCGCGGAGGAAGGCGAGCGGATCCACGGTCAGTCGTGGCGGTGCCGGTGGCCGTGCGCGCGGCCGTGATCGGCCTCGTGCCCCACGCGCGCGATGGCGGGCGTGAAGCGCCGGCGCGCCGCCACGTACGGGATCCGCAACTGCTCGAGCAGCTGCTCGACGCCGGGCACGCAGGGACAGATCAGCGCGTCGTCGGCAATCATCAGCGGCTGGTGCCGGTTGCCGATGTGGTACGCCTGCCACGCCCACTCCTGCGGCGTCTTCGGCGTGATGACGAACACGTCCTCCTCGGCCTCGCGCACCCGGACCACCCGCTGCAGCGGCTCCAGCACGAGGCGGTCACCTTCCTGGAGCGTGACGCCGGCCGGCAGCGACAGCGCGAACTCGACGCCCTGGTCGGTCCGCCGGCGCGCGTGCCCTTTCTGTCGCTCCTCCCACCCCAGCGTGAGCGTGTCCTCGGCAGAGGTCCGGGCGGCGCCGGGCGGCTCCTCGTCACGATAGACGCGATCGACGATGACCATGGGATGGACGTCAGAACAGAAAATACCGCTGCGCCATCGGCAGCACCGCCGCCGGCTCGCAGGTCAGGTGGACGCCGTCGGCCCGCACCTCGTAGGTTTCCGGGTCGACGTGGATGACCGGCAACGCATCGTTCAGCTTCAGGTCGGTCTTGCGCAGGGTCCGGCAGCCGCGGACGGCCACGGCTCTGCGATCGAGCCCCGCCAGCGCGCCCCGGTCCAGCCCCGCCTGCGAGACGAAGTGGACGGCCACCTGGCTGATGGCGCGGCCGCAGGCGCCGAACATCGGCCGGGCGCGCACCGGCTGGGGGGTGGGAATCGAGGCATTGCCGTCACCGGAGAAGGCGCCGGCGATGAATCCGCCCTTGACGATCACCTCGGGCTTCACGCCGAAGAACGCCGGCTTCCAGAGCACCAGGTCGGCCAGCTTGCCGACCTCCACCGATCCGACCGTGCCGGCGATGCCGTGGGCGATGGCGGGGTTGATCGTGTACTTCGCCACGTAGCGCCGCACGCGCAGGTTGTCGTGGCGGTCGGTGTCGCCGGCCAGCGGCCCGCGCTGGACCTTCATCGTGTGGGCCGTCTGCCAGGTGCGGCAGACGACCTCGCCGATCCGCCCCATCGCCTGCGAGTCCGACGACATGATGCTGAAGGCGCCCAGGTCGTGGAGCACGTCCTCGGCCGCGATCGTCTCGGCGCGGATCCGCGAGTCGGCGAACGCGACGTCCTCCGGGATCGATGGCGACAGGTGGTGGCACACCATCAGCATGTCGAGATGCTCGTCCAGCGTGTTGCGCGTGAACGGCATCGTCGGATTGGTGGACGAGGGGAGCACGTTCGGCTCGCCGCACAACCGGATGATGTCGGGCGCGTGGCCGCCGCCGGCCCCTTCCGTGTGGTACGTGTGGATCGTCCGTCCGGCAATCGCGGCGATCGTGTCCTCGACGAAGCCGGTCTCGTTCAGCGTGTCCGTGTGGATCGCCACCTGCACGTCGAACCGGTCGGCGACCTGCAGGCACTGATCGATGGCGGCCGGCGTGGTGCCCCAGTCCTCGTGCAGCTTGAGGCCGATGGCGCCCGCCTCGATCTGCTCGACGAGCGCCTCCGGCATGGTGCCGTTCCCCTTGCCGAGGAACCCGAAGTTCAGCGGGAAGGCCTCGGCCGCCTCGTACATCCGCCGGAGGTGCCAGGCGCCGGGCGTGCAGGTCGTCGCCTTGGTGCCGGTGGCCGGCCCGGTGCCACCGCCCAGCAGCGTCGTGATGCCCGCGTAGAACGCCTCGGGGATCTGGTTCGGCGCGATGAAGTGGACGTGGGCGTCGATGCCGCCGGCCGTCAGGATGTGCCCTTCGCCGGCGAGGATCTCGGTCGACGCGCCGATTTCCATCCCCGGCGTGACGCCGTCCATCAGCCACGGATTGCCCGCCTTGCCGATGGCGGCGATCCGGCCGTCGCGCACGGCGACGTCCGCCTTGTAGATCCCGGTGTAGTCGACGACGACCGCGTTCGTGATGACGAGATCGGGCGCGCCGCCGGCGCGGCTCGCGCCCGGCATCTGTCCCATCCCGTCGCGGATGACCTTCCCGCCGCCGAACTTCGCCTCGTCGCCGTACGACGTGTGGTCGCGCTCGATCTCGATGAGGAGGTCCGTGTCGGCGAGGCGGATGCGGTCGCCGGTCGTCGGCCCGTAGTGATCGGCGTACGTGCGGCGGTCAATCTGCATGGTGTGACTCGGGGCCCCGGCCGGCGTCCGGGCGCTCGTCGTCCCCCGGCGTCCGGCCCGCAAAGGTCCGGACGCGCGCGAGCGCGCGCTCGCGGACGGCGGGATCGTCGAGCGGGCCGTCCACCAGCCCGTTCAGGCCGTGGACGTGGCGGCGTCCGCCGAGCGCGACGAGCTCGACCTCGCGCGTGTCGCCCGGCTCGAAGCGGACGGCCGTCCCGGCCGGCACGTTCAGCCGCATGCCGTAGGCGCGCGGCCGGTCGAAGGCCAGCCAGCGGTTGACCTCGAAGAAATGACAGTGCGAGCCGACCTGCACGGGCCGGTCGCCGCGGTTGGCCACCGTCAGCCGGAGGGTCGGGCGCCCGACGTTGGCCTCGATGGGCTCGCTCGCCAGCAGGTATTCGCCGGGCATCATGATCGGCTCAGGCAATCGGATGGTGCACGGTCACGAGCTTCGTGCCGTCCGGGAACGTCCCCTCGACCTGGATCTCGGGGATCAGCTCGGCCACGCCGTCCATGACGTCGGCGGCCGGCAGGATCTGGCGGCCGAGGCTCATGATCTCGGCGACCGTCCGGCCGTCGCGGATGTACTCGAGCAGTTCGGCCGTGATGAGCGCAACGGCCTCGGGGTGGTTCAGCTTCAGGCCGCGGGCACGCCGCCGGCGGGCGACCTCGGCGGCCGTGAAGACGAGCAGCTTGTCCTGTTCGCGCGGGGTGAGGTGCATGGAGGGCCCTGGATGAGGGGCGACGCGGGCCCCGGGCTGACGGGCTTCGGGGCCCCGACGTCCGGTTGCGGGCTCCGGCGTGTCCCGGAGCCCGCAACCGTCGCCGGCGAATCAGACGATCGTCAGAAGTCGATGCGCAGGCTGATCTCGGCCGTGCGCGGATCGAGTGCGCCGTTCACCTGGTTGAAGAGCGCCCCGTTCGCCAGGTTGAAGTTGGTGATGGCGTTCGAGTTCAGCAGGTTGAACAGGTCGAAGATCCCGGTGACCTTCACCGTGTGGAACTCCACGGCCTTGTCGACCCGCAGGCCGAGCAGCGAGACCGTGTCGGAGTAGTTGTTGTTCAGGTTCTCCATGAAGAACTTCTGGGTGCCCGAGTTCGGCAGCTTGACCGTGATCAGCCGCGCGTAGGCGAAGCCGCTCTGCACCTGCCAGTTGGCCGCCAGCCCGATCTGGTAGGGCAGCTCGTAGCGGCCCGAGAAGTGCAGGTCCCAGGAGTGGGTCTTCTGGCGGTTCGACACCGACGGGTAGACGTCCTGGTAGAACCCGACCGAAATCGGGTCGGCCGACTGCGGGTTGTTGCTCGACGAATTGGCCCGCAGCTCGTTGCGCCACGTGTAGTCGAAGCTGCTGTCGAAGAACAGCCCGCGCGCGAACCGCTTGTTGAAGGCGAACTCCAGCGTGTCGTAGTTCTGCGCGCCGTTGTCGACGCTGGCCGGCATCGTCGCCATCAGGTTGTTGACGACGCCCTTGAGCGACGTCGGGATGTCGTACACCGTGAAGCTCTGCGTCCCCTGGACCACGGGCCCGGACGTGCTGTAGTTCTCGATCGTCACCGCCGTCGTCACCGGCACGGTGAACTGCCCCTCCCGCGCCAGGTTGTAGGTCGTGAAGTTGTCGCGCGTCATCTTCCGGACGTAGGCGACGCGGAACGACGACTCACCCCAGAACTGCCGCTCGTAGGAGGCGTCGATCTCGTCGGTGTACGGCACCTTGATGTTCGGATCGAACGCCGTGCTGCCCCCGCCCGAGGCGCGCAGCAGCGTCCCCAGGTCCTGCGGACCGTGATAGAGGCCGTCGCCCTCGGTGTTCAGGAAGACGTAATCGCGGGTGTTCGTCCCCACCGGGTCGACCCCGGTGAAGGCGTCGGCGTAGTTGAAGTAGAACCGGCCGTAGAAGCCCTTGATGACCGACTTGCCGTCGCCCGTCGGATCCCAGCTGACGCCGAGGCGCGGCATCACCGAGTTGCGCACGAAGAGCGTCTGCCCCGGCAGGTTGTTCGTCGGGAAGATGCTGCTCAGCACGGGGGAAGACTTGCCGGCGTCGTAGTAGAGCCGCTGGCGATCCCAGCGGACGCCCAGCGTGGCCGTCAGCCGGTTGGTCGGGCTCCAGCGATCCTGGAAGTAGGCCGACACGCGTCGGTCGTGATCGTTCGGCCCGGTCCACGTCTTGCCGAACTGCGCCGGGTCACCGACGTCGGTCAGCCGGATCTCGCTCGGCTTCCCGTTGGCATCGAGGTAGAGGATCGGGCCCGACGTGCCGCTGCGATCGAACGTCGTGCCGAAGTCCTGCCACTCGAAGCCGGCCTTCAAATCGTGGCTGCCGACCTTGCTGGGCAGGAAGTAGGTCGCCCGCGCGTAGAACTGCGGCTTGTTGATGCCCGTGTCGAACGGCCCCGCGCCGCTGCCCCAGCCGGCGCCGCTCGCCAGCCCCGTCACCAGGTCCTGGCGCGGCGGATTGGTCTTGTAGTCCACGTTCGGCTGCTCGGGGAAGTCGAAGGCCGACAGCGCGTAGCTGAGCTCGGTGAAGAGCCGGTTGGTCCAGACGCGCTGGTACCGGCCGCTGTAGTTCCAGCTCGGGCTGAACTCGGCCAGCGCCGACTCCTTCGGCGTCGTCGCCGACAGGCCGCGCAGCGGCTCGCCCTTCCAGTTCCACTCGTAGAAGCCCACGAGCGTGTCCCGGCTGGTCGGCTTGTAGGTCTCCTTGTCGGTGAAGGCCTTCATGATCGTCAGGTTGGTCGCGATGCTCTGCGGCACCCCCGAGTAGGCCTTGTTGATCCGGAACTGGTTGTACGAGGCGAAGAACCACAGCTTGTCCTTGATGGCGTAGCCGCCCAGCTCGGCGTGCCCCTCCCAGAACTCGAGGTTCGGCTGCCCCGTGAAGCCGAGTGCGGCCGTCGACGGCGTGATGTTGTTGCCGACGAAGCTCGACGGCTCGTAGGTGAAGTTCTCGAGCCCGTGGAACGCGTTGCCGCCGCTCTTCACCGTCGAGATGATCGCCGCCCCGGGCGTGTCGATCGTGACGTCCCCGCCGGCCGCCGTCACCGACAGCTGGTCCTGCGAGAAGTAGTCCATGTAGTTCATGTCGCCGCTCGAGCCGGACGTCGTGTCGATCCCGTCCATGTACTCCTGGCTCTGGCCGCGGATGCCGAACGCCTCGTAGCCGGTCTGCTGCATCTTGTGGCTGCCGCCGACGTCGAAGCCCTGCATCCGGACGCCCGGCGTCTGCGCCAGCGCGCCCCACACGTCGGTCGACGTCGGCACGCCCACGAGCTTCGCCGTGTTCTGCACGTTGCCGAGCTGCGTCGACTGGATGTCGACGACCGGCGATTCGGCCGTCACCGTGACGTTCTCCTTGACCGACGCCAGCTGCATCACCATGTCGACCGTCAACGTCTGGTTGACCGCCAGCTGGATGTTGGTCCGCGTCATCGTGCGGAAGCCGGAGAGGTCGAACTGCAGCGTGTAGGTCCCGGCCGGCAGCGCCGGAATCCGGTAGACGCCGTTCGCCTCGCTGACGGACACCTGGGTGCCAATCAGGGCCGGCGACGTCGCCGTCACCGTCACGCCCGGCAGCACGGCCCCCTGCGCGTCCTTCACCGTCCCCGTCAGCACGCCGGCGCCGGTAATCTGCGCACTCGCCGGCGCCGCCAGCAGCCACACGGCCGCGGCGAGCGCCGCGCCCCATCCCATCCGTCGCATGTGCCCGATCATTCCCATCCTCCTCATGAATCCCTGGACGCGTGTGCCTGAAACACGCCTCCTCACCGACCACCACGTCGAACCGCCGCGCGCCAGCCGGGCTGACGCACGTCGCCACACGAAACGAGCCACTGGGCGCACACCCGCGGCAGGCCGCGCCGCAGGCGGACAGGGCGGGCACCGGCCCGGTGGCCGGCGCGTGTCGGATGCCCTGGGCCGAGCAAGCGCCATACCACCACGCGAGCGCCCCCGGTCCCCCCCGATCTGCCCTGCCTGCTATGAATTACTGGAAAAGAGTCATCGTGATGCCGACCGACAATCGTGTCGAGCTGCCTCGCGTGCGGTGCCGGAAATGTCGGAACGGGACCCGCCCGCCACGCGGCGCTCGCGCCGTCATCCGCCACCGCGGACCGCGCCGATCGCCCCACCGGACACTTTTGCGGCACGGGCGTCTGCGAGCCGACAACGCTGTCGATCCAGCCGGTGCCTGCCGCCCCTCCCCCGACCAGGCGGCAGATGGTCGGACACTATAGGGCCGAATCGGTCGCGGGACCGCCAGCTCAGACGTAATTTGTTGGTGACAATTGCAGAACTTCCGTACAACCCGCACACGGTCCATGCTTTGCCGAGCCGCAGACGTCGTGAACAATGGATGAGCTTCGGTCCGCACGCGCCTCACGAGAGCTGCGACGTGCACTGCGGGCACCGGACCGCCTTGATCGGGATGGTCGTGCAGCAGAACGGACAGTCCCTGGTCGTCGGCGCCGCGGCCACCGCCGGCTCCGGCGCGGGCCCGCGCAGCCGGTTCACCTGGCGGACGAGCAGGAAGACGCTGAAGGCGACGATCAGGAACTGGATGACGGCGTTGATGAACAACCCGTAGTTCAGCGTCGCCACCCCGGCGGCCTTCGCCGCCGCCAGCGTGTCGTAGTGCCCGGGTCCCAGCGTGATGAAGCGCTCGCTGAAGTCGACCTTCCCGATGAGCAGACCGAGCGGCGGCATCAGGACGTCGGCCACGAGCGACGAGACGATCTTGCCGAACGCCGCGCCGATGACCACGCCCACGGCCAGATCCAGGGCGTTGCCCTTGATCGCGAACTCGCGGAACTCCTTCCACATGGGGCCTCCTGTCCGGCGCTCCGCTCACGCGGGGGTGACCGGCTCCAGATCCACGTGCAACCCGCCGCCCAATCGCTGGGAATGTTCCTTGTGGCTCCGCATCCGCGCGTACGGAATCGCGACGAGCACCGTGGCGTCCGCCTGCGGCGCGTAGAACAGCTGCATCGGGCGCGCCCCGGTCGCCGCCGTCAGGGCCCGCGCATCCTCGGGCGTCACGTAGGCCAGCATCAGCGTCGTGCCGTCGGCCCGCTTGTGCGCCTCGTACGACTGGTAGATCGGCCGCGCGTACAGCGGTGCCTGCGGCACGGCCGGCGCCGACACGAAGCCGTAGACACCGGCCGGCTGCCGATCCAGCCCGAGGCCCTCCTGCGCGGGGGCGATCAGCCGGACCCCGTGCGCGGCCCGCAGCGCGTCGCGCGCCGCCTCGTCGCCCGCCGCACCCGCCGCCACCCGATCCGGTCTCTCCTGTGCTGCCGTCGCGTTCATGATCCCAGTGCACCCTCCGGCGTGTTCCGCTCGCCGGCCGACGCCAGGCGGCGGGAACACGACGAACAAGCCGGACATTATACCCAAACGCGACCCGTCGGGCACGGCCCGCTGGTATGCTGGCAGGCCGTGGCCTTCGATCGAACCGTCCGGCCGGTTCGCGCACTCACCATCCACGCCGATTACGCCTGCCGCCACAGCGGACACTGCTGCACGGCCGGATGGGCGATTCCCGTGGAGGCCCCGCTCTTTCGCGGGATCGCAGCCGCGCTCGCCGAACGCCGTCTGGCGGCGCCCGGCGACCTGCCGGTGGCGGCGCTGTTCGACCGCGAGGCGGCACGCCCACCCGATGCGGCCGCCCTGCTCGGCACCCATCCGTCGGGGGCCTGCGTCTTCTTCGACGGCCCGCCGTCGAACCTCTGTGCGCTGCAGCGACACGGCGGACCCGCCTGGCTGCCGTCCGCCTGCCGGCATTTCCCGCGCGTCGCGCTGCTGGATGCCCGCGGCACGTCGATCACCCTGTCGCACTACTGCCCCACCGCGGCCCGGCAGCTGTTCCGCACCGAGGTCCCACTGGCCGTCACCACCGCTCCCGCCGCCTTTCCCGCGACCGTCGCGTACGAGGGCTTCGACGCGCGGAAGACCTGGCCGCCGCTGCTGCGCCCCGGGGTCCTGAGCGATCTCGACAGCTACGATCGGTGGGAAGCCCGGCTCGTCGAGATCTGCGCCGACCACAGGCGGTCGCCGGAGGCGGCGCTGCTCGAGATGGGGCAAGTCACCGAAGCGATCCGCGCGTGGACGCCCGCGTGCGGGCCGCTCGTCGAGCACGCGAAGGCCCTGTGCGGGGCGGCCGCGCCACCCGCGCCGGCGGCCGAGGCGGCGGCATTCGCGTCGCTGCACATCGCCGCGTCGCCGGCCCTTCACCGCCTGGTGTCGGCCAGCGTGCCGCCGGCGCTGGTGGCGGCATCCGCGCCCGGCTGGTCGCCGTCTGTCTGGCGCGAACAGGTCGAACCGGCGTGGCACGGCCTCGCCGGCCCCATCCGCCGCTATCTCGCCGCGCGCAGCTTCGCCAGCTGGCTCGCCTATCAGGGCGAAGGCCTGCGGACCGTGACGGCCGGCGTCGCCGCCGCCCTGGGCGTGCTGCGCGTGGAGGCCACGCGGCTCGCCGCCCGCGACGACCGGCTGCTGGACGAGCCGCTGCTGCTCGAGGCGTTCCGCCAGTCCGATCGTCTCCTCGTGCACCTGGCATCCCCCGAGGCGCTCGCCCGGGCTCTGGCCGCCGCAGAGACCATGTCGCCCGTCGCGTACCTGGAGCACCTCGGCCGCTGACCGCCGCCCCGGCCCGCGCCTTCCCGCATTCGTGATACAACGACGGGACGCGGGCGCGCACCGGCGCGCGCCGGCACTCAGGGGAGGAGACGGGCATGGGCGACGAGAAGACCGGCGGGTCCCTCGATCGACGGGCGTTCCTGCGGTACGGCGCCCTCGGCAGCGCGGCGGTGGTGGCGGGATCGTCGCTGGCCTGCAGCGCGCCGGCGTCGCGCGCCGCGAAGACGGCCGCCGCGGCCGCTCCCGCTGCGGGCACGGCTGCCGATTCGACCTTCGCGCTCGAGGAGATCACGATCACCGAGCTGCAGCAGCGCATGCAGTCGGGCCAGGAGACCGCCCGCTCGCTGGCCGAGAAGTACATCGCACGGATCCACGCGATGGATCAGCACGGGCCGCTGCCGCTCAGGAGCGTC
>JAGWRA010000149.1 GCA_028876655.1 Acidobacteriota bacterium
GACGGTCCGCTTCTCGATCCGTTTCTCGTAGGAATCGCCCTGCAGGATGTAGCGGACGAAGATGCCGGGCGTGACGACGGCGTCGGCGTCGATCGCCCCGGGCTCGACGAGCTGTTCGACCTCGGCGATGGTGACCTTCGCGGCGGTCGCCATCATCGGATTGAAGTTCCGCGCGGTGCGGTGGTAGACGAGATTGCCCTTCCGGTCGCCGCGCCACGCCTTCACGAACGCGAAGTCGGCCAACAGTGGCCGCTCGAACACGTACGACCGTCCGTCGATGACGCGCGTTTCCTTCCCCTCGGCAATCTTCGTCCCGAACCCGGTGGGCGTGAAGAAGCCGCCGATGCCGGCGCCGCCGGCCCGGATCCGTTCGGCGAGCGTCCCCTGCGGCACCAGCTCGACGTCGAGCTCGCCGGCGATGAACTGCCGCTCGAACTCCTTGTTCTCGCCGACGTAGCTCGCGATCATCTTCTTCACCTGCCGCGATCGCAGCAGGATCCCGATCCCGAAATCGTCGATGCCGGCGTTGTTGCTGATGACCGTGAGGTTCTTCGTGCCGCGGGCATGCAGGGCCTTGATCAGGTTCTCGGGAATGCCGCACAGCCCGAACCCGCCCATCATGATCGTCGCGCCGTCGGGAATGAGGGCGACGGCCTCCTGGGCGCTCTGCAGGACCTTGTTCATGAGAGAAATGCTATCACGCGTCCGCGCAGGGCCTCCAGCGCCAGAGGCGCTCGTCCCACTCACCCTGCCCTCTTACCTTGTCCCTTCTCCCGGGCTGCTCTGCCCCTGTCGCCGTAACGTCTCCCGCCACGCGCGCGCCGACCCGAACAACCGGTCGATCCCGCTGCCGCTGCCGAGATCGCGCCGCAGCGCCTGCAGCGCCGTGATCAGATCGTCCAGCGCCTCGCCGAGGTGATCGCGGTTCGCCAACGCGACGTCGCGCCAGATGGCCGCCTCGCTGGCGGCGAGCCGCGTCGTGTCGGCCAGCCCGCCACCCGCCCAGGCGAGCCCCTCTTCACCGACCCGGCCACCCACCACGCTCATCAGGGCGCTGGCCGTCATCTGCGGCAGGTGGCTCACGTAGGCCAGCACGCGGTCGTGCGTCGCAGCCTCGGTGACGATCGCCCGGGCGCCCAGCCCTTCGACGAACGCCGCCAGAGGCCCCACCGCCGGCTCGTCCCCGTGCGCCGGCGTCAGCAGCCACGGACGCCCGTCGAACAGATCGCAGCGAGCCGCGCCCAGGCCCCCTCCCGTCCCGCCTGCCATGGGGTGCCCGCCGATGAAGGTCAGCCGCCCGGGCAGGCCGCTGGCCGCGGCCATGATGGAGCGCTTGGTGCCACCGGTATCAGTGACCAGAGCCGGACCCGAGACAAGGTGAGGGATGGCAGAGAGCAGTCCCGGGTTGGCGCCGACCGGAGCGGCCAGGACGATGAGATCGGCGCCGCCGACCGCTGTCAGGTCGACCGACGCCTCGTCGACCACCTGCCGCGCGGTCGCCTCGGCGACCACGTCGGCCCGATCGACGGCGACGATCCGCACGGCCGGCCACCGGCGCCGGGCGGCCAGCGCGATCGAGCCTCCAATCAGGCCGAGGCCGACGATCGCGATCGTCGCAAGGGGCGCCTCGGCTGGATCGGCGGAAGGCCCGGTCATCGGCGGGTTCCGGGCCTAACGGCTGTCGACCGTCGACCGGCTCGTCCCCCAGCCGCGCCGGGCCATCGGCTCGACGCAGATGGTCCGGCCGATCGCCGGCGCGATGATCCGCAGCTCGGCCATCAGGCGGTCGAACTGGGCCGGGAACATCGACTGCGCACCGTCGCTGAGGGCGTGGTCGGGATCGCAGTGGACTTCGATGAGCAGGCCGTCGGCGCCGGCCGCCACGGCCGCCCGCGCCATCGGCGCCACCTTGTCGCGCCGGCCGGTGCCATGGCTCGGATCGACGAGCACCGGCAGGTGGCTCAGCTGCTGCACGACGGGGATCGCGGAGATGTCCAGCGTGTTGCGCGTGTAGCTCTCGAAGGTCCGGATGCCGCGCTCGCAGAGGATCACCTGGCTGTTCCCGCCGCCCAGCACGTACTCGGCCGACAGGAGCCACTCTTCGATCGTCGCCGAGATGCCCCGCTTCAGCAGCACCGGCTTGCGCGTCCGGCCGAGCTCGCGCAGCAGCGAGTAGTTCTGCATGTTGCGGGCGCCGACCTGGAAGATGTCGCAGTAGCGCTCGATCAGGTCGATCTGGGTGGTGTCCATCACCTCGCTGACGAGCTTCAGGTTGTGGGCGTTGGCGGCCGAGCGCAACATCCGCAGCCCTTCCTCGCCGAGTCCCTGGAAGCTGTACGGCGAGCTCCGCGGCTTGAAGGCCCCGCCGCGCAGCACCTTCGCGCCGGCCCGCTTCACGGCGGCCGCGGTCGTGTCCACCTGCTCCTCGGTCTCCGCCGAGCAGGGACCCGCCATCACGATCACCTCGTCGCCGCCAATCCGCACGTCGTCCAGGACGATGACCGTGTTCTCGGGCTTAAAGGAGCGGCTCGCCAGCTTGTACGGCTCGGTGATGCGCAGCACTTCGTGGACGCCTTCGAGCATCTCGATGAGGCGCGGGTCCACCGCCCGCTGCCCCACGGCGCCGATCACCGTGCGGGCCGCGCCTGTTGACCGATGGACGTCCATGCCGAACTCGACGAGGTGCGCGACCACCTTCTCGATCTGCGCGTCGCTCGCCCGTTCCTTCATCACGACGACCATGTCGGCGGCTCCCTGCCCCGTCCCCGCGCCCCCCGGCGCCTTCGCGTCCCGCGCTTGCGGCATCGTCTCCTCAGTTTTCCTGCCGGACGGCCCCGGGGCCGTCCGTCACGCCAACGCGCCCGAGTCGGCGCGCTTCTTCGATGATACGCTCAAACCCTGACCCGATGGGGTCAATCCACCGGTGTCCCCTTCAGCCAGCCCACGTAGGCCTCGACCCGCTCGAACAGATCGGGTGACGTGCCGGCCCGCGCGATGACGTCCACGAGGCCGCTGCCGACGACAGCGGCATCGGCCGACCGGCACACCTCCCGCACGTGCTCCGGGCGCGAGATGCCGAACCCCAGGGCGATCGGCAGGGTGGTCTCCCGCCGGATGCGCGCGACGAGGTCGGCCGCGCCGGCGGCCACCTGATCGCGCGCGCCGGTGACGCCGAGCCGCGAGATCCCGTACAGGAACCCCCGTCCCAGCCGGGCCGCCAGGCGGATGCGCTCGACGGTCGTCGTCGGACTGAGCAGGAAGATCATGTCGATCCCGGCCGCGGCCATCGTGTCGCGGAACGTCCCCGCCTCTTCGATCGGCAGGTCGAGCACCAGCACGCCGTTCACGCCGGCCTCGGCTGCGCGGGCGGCAAACCGATCCACGCCCATGCGCAGCAGCGGGTTCGCGTAGCTGAAGAGCACGATGGGAGCCGTCAGGCCGGCGCGGATCCCCTTCAGCATGTCCAGCGTCGCCGACAAGCTGCCGCCCGCGGCCAGCGCCCGCTCCGTGGCGCGCTGGATGACCGGGCCGTCGGCCAGCGGGTCGGAGAACGGCACGCCGACCTCCAGCACGTCGACGCCGGCACGGTCGAGGGCCTGCAGGATACCCGCCGACCGCGCGAGATCGGGATCGCCGGCGGTGACGTAGGTGACGAGGCCCGGGCGGCGCGCCGCCCGCAGGTTCGCGAAGACTTCATCGATTCGTGACATGACGCCGCCTATGCCCGTGGCCGCCCGCCGCGGGCGGCCAGCTGCTTCCGGACGGCATCGACATCCTTGTCGCCCCGCCCCGAGAGGTTCACCAGGATGGTCCGGCCGGAGCCCAGTTCCCGGGCCAGCCGCATCGCGTACGCGACGGCGTGCGAGGATTCGAGCGCCGGAATGATCCCCTCGAGCTCGGCGAGCGTCGCGAAGCCGTCCAGCGCGTCGTCGTCGGAGGCCCAGGTGTACTCCGCGCGGCCCAGGTCCCGCAGCCACGCGTGCTCGGGCCC
>JAGWRA010000150.1 GCA_028876655.1 Acidobacteriota bacterium
CGGCCGCATCGCGCACCAGCTCGAGCGCCTCCAGGCACAGCCGCGCGCTCGCCAGCGGGACGTCGGCGGCGTGCTGGTACGCCCGGTCGATCGCGGCCGCCCGGGCCGCCTGCTGCTCGGGCGTCGCCTTGGGCAGCCGGTTCGCCTCGATGACCCCGTTGAACGCCTGCGTGTCCTCGTCCACGGCGCGCGCGAGCGCCGCCTTCACCCGCTGGGCCCGCTCGGCGAGCGCGGCCATCGGGTCCCACACGGCCTCGTAGCCCGCCTTGCCAACGGTGACGTTGGCCACCATCGCCGCCAGCGCGGCCGCCAGGCTGCCGCTCAGCGCGGCCACGGATCCCCCGCCGGGCGCCGGCGACTCGTTCGACACTTCGTCGACGAATCGATCCACCGGCAGCGACATCAGCGGCGGCGGCGTTTGCACGGCGTACTCGATGACCTTCTTCGCGGGATCGAACGGCCCGAGCTGATCGAGGCCCAGCGATCGGACGGCCATCTCGACCAACTCGCGCTCGGGCGCGCCGGGGGACTTCTTCTGCTTCCGCAGGTAGAAGCGGCCGGCCTCGACGATCGGCTCGAGCGGCACCATGCCGACCAGCTCGGAACCGGTGACGCGCAGTCCCAGCCGCGCCGCTTCCTCGCACACGGTCTCGAACACCTCGTGCAGCGGCGTCGTCCGGAAGCTGAGGAGGTTGATCGAAACCTGCGCCTGCCGGTAGGCGTCGATGTACCAGCCGATCGCGCGGACCGCCTTCAGGCGGCCGGGGACCTTCAGCGGCACGCCGTCGGCGCCCGGGACCGGTTGTCCCTGCGCGTCGCGCTTCAACCGGCCGGCCTCGCGGATGGCGAGCGCGATCTCCTGTGCCAGCCGCCGGTCGCGCGTGTTCAGGTTGACGTTGTAGGCGATGAGGAACTCGCGCGCGCCGACCACGGTCGCGCCGAGCCGCGGATCGAACCGGGCGGGCCCGGCGTCCGGCGCCCACACGGGATCCTCCAGCTTGCGGGCGAGCCCCTCGTATTCCCCGGCGCGGATGTCGGCGAGGCTCTGCCGGGCCGGACTCGACGCGGCGTGCTCGTAGAAGTAGACCGGGATCTCCAGCGCCTCGGCGATCCGGCGGCCCAGGGCCCGCGCCACCTCGGCACACTCCTCCATCGTCACGTCCGACACCGGGACGATCGGACAGACGTCGAGGGCGCCGATGCGCGGGTGCGCCCCGGTGTGGCGTGACAGATCGATGAGCGCCGCGGCCCGGCGGGCCGCCGCCAGCGCGGCGTCGCTCACGGCCTCGGGAGGCCCGACGAAGGTGTAGACGGTACGGTTGGTGTCGGCGCCGGGATCGACGTCGAGCAACCGGACCCCGGTGACGCCGCTGATGGCCTGGGCGATCGCGTCGATGACGGCCCGATCGCGACCCTCCGAGAAGTTCGGCACGCACTCGACGAGTCTGGACATGGGCCCCTCGTGAGTATTATTCAGTGCGCGCGGGGCCCCACCCCGCGCGGCACTGACGCCGAGGCCTCGCCCTCGGATCTCCATGTCCTCGGGCTCGGCATGGCCTTCGGCGAAGTACTCTACCGCCGTTCAGAATAGTCCCACCGTCCGGCCGTCCTCGTCGATGTCCACCTGCATGAACGCCGGCGTCTTCCCGAACCCGGGCATCCGCTGCATGTCGCCGCAGAGCGCCACGACGAAGCCGGCGCCGGTCGACGGCACCAGCCCGCGCACTGGCAGCGAGAAGCCCTGCGGCCGGTTCCGCAGCTTCGGGTCGTGCGAGAGCGACAGGTGCGTCTTCGCCATGCAGACCGGCGCCGTGCCGAGCCCCAGCGCCTCGATCGTCTTCAGGTCCTTCACGGCCTGCGGCTGCAGGTCCACGCCGTCCGCCCCGTAGAGCCGGGTGGCGATCGCCTCGATCTGCTGCACCAGCGGCGTGCCGTCCGGGGTGAGCGGCGCGAACGTGTTCGGCTGCCCGCAGGCGGCCACGACCGCGTCCGCCAGGTCGGTGGCGCCGGCGCCCCCGTCGAGGAACCCGCTGTGGACCGCCAGCGACTCGGCGCCGGCCTCGAGCGCCAGCTCCTCGAGCAGCGCGAGCTCAGCCGGCGTATCGGTCGGAAACCGGTTCACCGCCACCACGCACGGCAGCCCGTACTGCCGGACGATGGCGATGTGCGCGGCCAGGTTGCCCATCCCCTCGCGGATGGCGTCGAGATCCTCGACCGCCAGTTCGGCGAACGGCCGGCCGCCGTGCGACTTGGTGGCGCGGACCGTCGTGACCAGTACCGCGGCCGACGGCCGCAGCTTCCCGATCCGGCACACGATATCGCAGAACTTCTGGAACCCGAGATCGCTGCCGAAGCCGGCTTCCGTCACCACGTAGTCGGCCAGCTTGAGCGCGATCCGGTCGGCGATGATCGAGTTGTTGGCGTGCGCGATGTTGCCGAAGGGCCCCGCGTGGACGAGCGCCGGCCGCCCTTCGCGCGTCTGCACGAGGTTCGGCTTCAGGGCGTCCTTCATGATCACCGTCATCGCGCCGGCCACGTGCAGGTCCTCGGCCGTCACCGGGACGCCGTCGCGTGTTGCGGCCACGACGATCCGGCCGAGCCGGGCGCGCAGGTCGCGGAGGTCGCTGGCGAGCGCGAAGATGGCCATCACCTCGGACGCCGCCGTGATGACGAACGGGTTCTCGCGCGGGATGCCGTGCGCGCGGCCGCCGAGGCCCACGACCGTGTAGCGCAGTTCGCGGTCGTTGACGTCGAGCGTGCGGGGCCAGGTGATCGACTGCGGATCGATCCGCAGCGGGTTGCCGTGGTAGAGAGAGGCGTCGAGCGCCGCCGCCAGCAGGTTGTGCGCCGCCGTCACCGCGTGGAAGTCGCCGTTGAAGTGGAGGTTGATGTCCTCCATCGGCTCGAGCATCGCCCGGCCGCCACCGGTGCCGCCGCCCTTGATGCCGAACACGGGCCCCATGGACGGCTCGCGCAGGCAGAGGGCCGCGCGGCGGCCCAGCCGGCCGAGGCCGTCGGCCAGCGAGATGCTGGTCGTCGTCTTCCCCTCGCCCGCCTTGGTCGGCGTGATGGCGGTGACGATGACGAGCTTGCCGTCCGGCCGCGAGGCGAGACGGTCGAGGATGGAGAGCCGGATCTTGCCGCGGTACCGGCCGAACGGTTCGAGCTCGTCCGGCTGGATGCCACAGCCGGCTGCAATGTCGGTGATGGGCTGGAGGTGCAGTTCTTCGGACGTCGCGAGTCTGGAAGTCAAAGCAGGTCTGGTCCTCGGGATCGGAGTCCGGCCCGACGGCCCGGATACCCTGCCGTCCCTCCTGTTCGCCGCGTCGATGCCCTGTGTGCGCCGGCGGCCGGTGCCGCGTCCTTCATGATAGCGCGTGGCCGTGCCCGGCGGCGAACCGGACAGCCGGAACCGTTCCGCGCTACACTCGTCCCATTCGGGTCCCCCGGCATGGACGCATGGGCGCTGCACCGCCCGCGGAGGCCTTCACGATGACGGCCAGACGAACCGGATGGCCGCTGCTGCTCCTCGCCCTCTTCCTCGCCGCCGCGCGGCCGGCCGCGGCCGCCACCCTGGCCGGCGTGACGCTGCCGGACACGGCCGTGGCCGGCGGCCGCACGCTGGTGCTGAACGGCATCGGGTTGCGGACGAAGTTCTTCATCAGGATCTACGTCGGCGGCCTCTACCTGCCGCAGAAGTCGCAGTCGGCCGAGGCGATCTTCACGGCTGACGAGCCGCGGCGGATGGCGGCACAGTTCCTGTACGGCGTGAACAAGAACCAGCTGTGCGACGCGTGGCACGAGGGGCTCGCGGACAACACGCCGCACGCGCCGGCCGAGGTGCAGCGCGGCTTCGCGACGCTCTGCGACTGGATGGAGCCGATCGCGAAGGGCGGGACCTTCGTCCTGACGTACCTGCCGGGCACAGGGACCGAGGTCGAGGTGAACGGCACGAAGAAGGGGACGCTGCCGGGCAAGGCGACGGCCGATGCGATCCTCGCGACCTGGATCGGCCCGAAGCCGGGACCGGGGCAGAAGTTCAAGAACGCCGTGCTGGGCCGCTGAGCGTCAGCGGCGGGCGCGGGGCCGGCGCGGTCCGGCCAGCTTCAGGTCGGCGGTCAGCCGGACGTCCTTGCGATCCAGGAGGCGCCAGAGGGCCGCGCGGACCTCGGCCTCGGTGACGTGCTGGGCGCGCGACACCTGCGCGACGAGATCCTCGGGACGGAACGCCCGTCCCGTGGTGTCGAGCAGCGCCCGCACCCGGCGTTCGAGACCGGCCCGCGTCATCACGCCGATTCTACCTGACCATGGCGCGCATCGCGAGAGACGATCGATTCCACGGCGGCGACCGGGGCGGCGACCAGCGGTCGGCCGCCCAGCGCGACCGCGACCGGCTGCTCTACTGCTCGGCGTTCCGCCGGCTGGCCGGCGTCACGCAGGTGGTGTCGTCGGCCGAAGGGCACGTCTTCCACAACCGGCTCACCCACACGCTGAAGGTCGCGCAGATCGCGCGGCGGCTCGGCGAGACGCTCGCCGCGGCGCAGCCGGCCGAGGCGCGCGCCCTCGGCGGCGTCGATCCCGACGTGACCGAGGCGGCCGCGCTCGCGCACGACCTCGGGCACCCGCCGTTCGGCCACCTCGCCGAGCGCGAGCTCGACCGGCTCGCCCGGGAGGCCGGCGTCCCGGATGGTTTCGAGGGGAACGCGCAGTCGTTCCGGATCGTCACCCGGCTCACCGTGCGGCATCCCGATCTGCCGGGCCTGAACCTGACGCGCGCGACGCTCAACGCCCTGCTGAAGTATCCCTGGACGCGGCAGGCCCGCGGGGGCCGGCATCGCAAGTTCGGCGCCTACCTGAGCGAGCGCGCCGAGCTGCGCTGGGCGCGCCAGCTCGCCACGCCCCGCGGCGACGAGCGCCCCTCCGTCGAGGCGGCGCTGATGGACTGGGCCGACGACATCGCCTATTCGGTCCACGACGTCGAGGACTTCTACCGCGCGGGCCTGGTGCCGCTCGACCGTCTGGTGGCCGACCGGCGCGAGTCGGGCCGGTTCCTCGAGCGGGCCTTCGCGCACTGGCGGCAGGCGGATGGCTTCGAGGGGCTGCCGGAAGCCGGCTACCAGCGCGTCTTCGACGGCCTGCGCCAGCTGGTCGCCATCTTCCAGATCGACGAGCCGTTCCGCGGCACCGGCCTGCAGCGCGCCGGGCTCCGCTCGCTGACGTCGAATCTCGTGTCGCGCTACGTCGAGGGGATCCGGCTGCACGTGCCGGCGACGCCGGCCGAGCCGCGCGTCACCATCGAGCCGCACCATCGCCAGGAGCTGAAGCTGCTGAAGGAACTCGTCTGGCAGTACGTCATCCTCAACCCCGGGCTGGCGACCCAGCACCACGGGCAGACCGAGGTCATCCGGACGCTGTTCGAGGTCTATCTCACGGCGGCCCGCACGGCCGACCGGACGATCCTGCCGCCGCGCGCGCGCGAGGAGCTGGACGCGGCGGACCGGACGCTGCGCGGCCGCGCGCACCGGACGGCGCAGGTGCGCACGGTGCTCGATCTCGTGGCCGGGATGACCGACGCGCAGGCGCTGCGCCTCTTCCGGCGGTTCACCGGCAGCGGCCTCGGCTCGTTCACCGATCCATTGCAGGCGTAAGCGCCCCCGCCGCGGCCGGCGCGTGCAGCGGCCGGCGCGTGCTCCCCGTGCCGCACCTCAACCTCGGC
>JAGWRA010000151.1 GCA_028876655.1 Acidobacteriota bacterium
CGCGCGCGCAAGGCGAGCCGGCCGGGCCAGCCGGCGAAGGCCGGCCGCGCCGCCAGGCCATCCACCCGCCGTCGCTGCCGGTCGATGCGGCGCCGCGCGGCGGCGTGCAGCTGCCGGCCGGCCTGGACGATTCGGGCCGTGAAGTCGTCCTTGCGGGCGACGACCAGCTCGGCCGCTGCCGACGGGGTCGGCGCCCGCAGGTCGGCGACGAGGTCGGCAATGGTGAAGTCGGTCTCGTGGCCGACCGCGGAGATCACCGGTACCGGCGACGCGGCGATGGCCCGGGCCACCGCTTCCTCGTTGAACGCCCAGAGATCTTCGATCGATCCACCGCCGCGCCCGGCGATGATGACGTCGACGCCGGCGACGCGGCCCACCTGCGCGATGGCCGCCGCCACGTCGGTGGCCGCGCCGTCTCCCTGCACGCGCGAGGGCCGGATCACCAGGTGCGCGTCGGGGTAGCGCCGCCGCAGCACCTTCACGATGTCGCGCAGCGCCGCGCCGTCGAGCGACGTGACGATGCCGATCTTCCGCGGGAGCACGGGGAGCGGCCGCTTCCGGGCCGCGTCGAACAGCCCCTCGGCCTGCAGGCGCCGCTTCAGCTGCTCGAAGGCCAGCTGCAGCGCGCCGAGCCCCTGGGGCTCCAGGTGCTCGCAGACGATCTGGTACTCGCCTTTCGGCTCGTACACGCCGATGCGGCCGCGCACGACGACGTGCAGCCCGTCTTCCGGCTTGAACCGGAGCGTCCGCACCTGCGTGCGGAACATGACCCCGCGCAGCTGGGCGCCGGCGTCCTTCAGCGTGAAGTAGAGGTGGCCGGTGTTCCAGTGGCGGCAGTTCGACAGCTCGCCTTCGACCCAGACCTCGGCAAACCGGCTCTCGATGAGTTCGCGGAGATCGGCGGTCAGTTCGCTGACGGTCCGCACCCGCCGGGCGGGTGGCGCCGGCTCCGGCGCCGCCGTCCCCGCGGCCGCGTCATCGTCCTCGAAGGGGAGGTCGAACAGGCCGGGCACGTCAGCGCACCGCCGGCGCGCGCGTCGCGTCGCCGAGGCGCGCCAGATCGTCGGCCGACAGGTTCAGGCGCTCGATGGCCGTCGCGCGGCCGGTGGCCTCGTCGGCCTCCACGAGGACGGCGTTCAGCCGCGGATCGCCGGTGGCGGTTTCGAAGCGGGACGGCATGCCCGTGAGGAAGCGCGACAGCGCCGCGTCCTTGACGACGCCGATGATGGAGTCGTGCGGCCCCGTCATGCCGACGTCGGTGATGGCGGCCGTGCCGCCCGGCAGCACGCGGGCGTCGGCGGTCTGCACGTGCGTGTGCGTTCCCACGACGGCCGTCGCGCGGCCGTCGAGGTGCCAGGCCATGGCGAGCTTCTCGGAGGTCGCCTCCGCGTGGAAGTCCACGAAGATGATCCGCGTGTGCGCGCGCAGCGCGTCGATCTCCTTCAGCACCACGGCGAACGGGTCGTCGAGGATCGGCATGAAGACGCGGCCCATGACGTTGACGATGCCCACCGGGCGGCCGGCGGCCGTGCGCGCCAGATAGCTGCCGCGGCCCGGGGCACCGGCCGGATAGTTCGCCGGCCGCAGGAGGCGTGGCTCGATGCCGATGTAGTCGAGCGCCTCCTTCTTGTCCCAGATGTGATTGCCGGAGGTCATCACCTCGACGCCGGCGTCGAGCAGGGCCTCGCCCGTCTCGCGGGTGACCCCGAACCCGCCGGCCACGTTCTCGGCGTTGGCGATGACCAGGTCGACGGCGTGGTGGTCGACCAGCACGTCGAGATGGCGCTGCACGAGCTCGCGGCCCGGCCGGCCCACGATGTCACCGATGAAGAGAATGCGCACGTCAGTCGGCCTGTCGAATCGGCACGAGAACCGGCCCCCCGCGCCGCTCCTCCAGTTTCGGGACCACGATCCGCAGCGCGCCGTGCCGCAGCTCGGCCGTCGCGTGCCGCGCGTCGTAGGCGCTCGAGAGGCGGACCATTCGGGCGAAGCGCCCGAATCCGCGCTCGGCGACGTGGAACGTCGCGCCCGGCGGCGCCGGCCGCGGCGGGTACTTGTCGCCCACGACCATGATGAGCCCGCCCCGCACGATGACGCGGATGTCGGTCGCCGTCACACCCGGCAGATCGATCGTCACTTCCACGGCCCCCGGCGTCTCGACCACGTCGACCGCCGGCCGGTACTCGCCGTGCCAGGCGAGATCGGCCAGTTCGCGCCGGCTGTCGAGCTCGGCGAACGCCCGGCGCAGTTCCTCGGCAAACGGTCCGAGCTCGGGAGGCAGGCCGGGGCGGTGAGGCATAGGCAGTCCAGCAGCGACCATGATCGCACAGGGAGCCGGCCGGCCGCCACAGCCGGCCGGCCAGCTGCAGTAGGCTGACGGGTGAGACCGGTGCCGGCACGGCAGAGGGGAGAGACCATGACCGCGGATCTGGAGGGCGCTGTGGCCGCGCTCGCGGCCGATCGCGAGTCGGGGGCGAGCACGTTGCTCGCGCGGGCGGTGGTCGTGCTGCAGCAGGCCCGGGCGGCCGGCGGTGGCGCGCTGGAGCGCCTCGCGCCGCGCGTGGCCCGCACGCAGCCCGCCATGGCGCCGATGTGGCTGGCCGCCGGACTCGCCCTGGCCGATGCGCAGGACGCCGGCGACCGGCTCGACCGGTTCGTCCGCCAGGCTGGCCGGGCGCTCGAGGCGGTCGCCAGGCTGGCCGCCGATCTGGTGGAGGCGGAGCGCCCGGGCGGCGCGGAGATGGAGCGCCGTGTGGTGACCTGCTCGTTCAGTCAGTCCGTGCTCGGGGCCTGTCGCACTCTGGCCGCCCGCAGACCGCTGGTGGTCGCCTGCGCCGAGGGGCGTCCGGCACTCGAAGGACGGCGGCTGGCTGCGGCCCTGGCCGGGAGCGGGATTGCGGCGGTCTGCTACGCCGACGCGGCCGTTGGCGTCGCCCTCGGCGGCAGCCTGGCGCTGCTGGTCGGCGCCGACGCCGTGACGCCGGACTGGTTCGTGAACAAGGTTGGGACCGGCGCCCTGGCGGCGCTGGCGGTCCGGGCGGGCATTCCCGTCTACGTGCTGGCCGCGCGCGACAAGTTCCTGCCGGCCGGGCTGGCGCCGCTGCTGACGCTGCGCGGTGGGGCCGCCGAGGAGATCTGGGCGGGGCCCCCTGCGGGCGTGGAGGTGCGGAATCCCTACTTCGAGCCCGTGCCGCTGGATCTCGTGTCGGCACTCGTCACCGACTCGGGCGTGGTGGAGGCCGGCCTGGCGGGAGCGATCTGTGAGGCCAACGGCCGGTGGATGGGGCGTGGGCTCGAATTGCTGAGGTCGTCGGTCGAGGCCGGCTGACGGGTGTCCGGGTTCAGATTCCTGCCGGCTTAATAAGAGGTTGAATCGGCCGCAGCGGAGCGGCGGGGATCGGCGTCTGAGTAATATGAGTGATATACACTAATAAAACATGCTTGACATACACTAATGCCTGTCCTATAGTTGGTGTTGCAAGTCAATCCCTGTGTGGAAGGGGCAAGAAATCATGGCTGGAAAAGTGATTGGCATCGACCTCGGCACCACCAATTCGGTGGTCGCCGTGATGGAAGGCGGACAGCCGGCCGTCATCGTCAATCAGGAAGGCGCGCGCCTGACGCCGTCGATCGTGGCGGTGACCAAGGAGGGCGAACGCCTGGTCGGGCAGGTGGCGAAGCGGCAGGCGGTGACGAACCCCACCAACACCGTCTTCTCGGTGAAGCGGTTCATGGGGCGGAAGTTCGACGAGGTCGCCGACGAGGCCCACCGCGTCCCCTACAAGGTGGTGCGCGCGCAGAACGGCGACGCCTGGGTCGAGGCGCAGGGCAAGCAGTACTCGCCGCCCGAGATCTCGGCCATGGTGCTGCAGAAGCTGAAGCAGGCGGCCGAGGACTACCTGGGCGCGAAGGTCAGCGACGCGGTGATCACCGTGCCGGCGTATTTCAACGACGCGCAGCGCCAGGCGACGAAGGACGCCGGGCGGATCGCGGGGCTGAACGTCCTGCGGATCGTCAACGAGCCGACGGCGGCCGCGCTGGCGTACGGCCTGGACCGGAAGAAGGACGAGACGATTGCCGTGTTCGACTTCGGCGGCGGCACCTTC